>CAZBOF010000091.1:0-15471 GCA_964493285.1 uncultured Rhizobacter sp.
ATGCCGCCAGCGTTCAATCTGAGCCAGGATCAAACTCTTCAGTTCGATCTTGAATTGTGCTCAAAGAATTGAAGTGAACTTCACTTCTATGAGCGTTTAAAGTCATGAGACTTTGAATCTTGCGATTCTTGGCACTCGCCTTCAAACGCCCACACTTATCGGCTGTTTATTTTTAAAGAGCATCGACACCCTGAAGTGCCGGTTGTTTTGCTGAGAACCTTTGTAATCAGCAAGACAGCGATTCTGACATTCTTTTATTAACCTTGTCAACCGCTTGGTTTCTCTGCTGTTCTGCGCGACTCGCTGGACTGAGTTGCTGCGCTGTTTCCAGCAAAGACGACGACTATAGCATGGGATTTCAAGCGAGTGCAACTGAGTCGCTCAACGACTCGCTGAACTCGGGTTGGTCGCCGCCCGCAAACTGCGATAGGCCGTCTCTGGCGCTTCGCTGTTCAGGACTTCACGGAGCGCAGGCGCAAGGTGCCGTGTATCGGCCCGCAGCACCTGCTGCTTGACCGCGGCAATCTGCGTCGGGTGCATGGAGAAGGTGCGCAAGCCCATCGCCAGCAGCAAGTCCGTGAACTGCGGGTCACCAGCCATCTCCCCGCAAACGCTGACTTCTTTTCCCGACGCGCGTGCCTGCGCGATGGTTTGCGCGATGAGCTGGAGAACGGCAGGGTGCCAAGGGTCGTACATGTGTGCGACTGCATCGTCCGCACGATCAATGGCCAAGGTGTACTGAATCAGGTCGTTGGTGCCGATGGAGACGAAATCGAGATGCGGGAGCAGCGCGCGAAGCGCTATGGCCGCAGCCGGCACCTCGATCATGGCGCCCACTTTCACGTGCCCGAAGGGGCGACCCGCATCCTCCAGTTGCTGCCTGGCTCTTGCGAGCGCGTCGAGCGCCATGCGAAGTTCACCGAGGTTCGCAATCATCGGAAAGAGCACCCTCACAGGACCTGCGACACCTGCTCGAAGGATCGCGCGCAGCTGCTGACGAAACATGCCCGGCTCCGATAGGCTCCAGCGGATGGCTCGCAAACCCAGGGCGGGGTTGAGCGCATGCTCGTGCCGCAACTCGGCGGCACTGAGCCGATCCAGTGGCTTGTCCGCCCCGATGTCCACGGTACGGATCGTCACAGGGAGTCCCTTCATCGCCTCGACAGCCGCCTTGTATGCCTCGAACTGCTCCTCTTCGCCGGGAAGCTCGCCGTTGCGATTCATGAAAAGGAATTCCGTGCGGAAAAGTCCGACGCCGGCGGCGCCCATTTCCAACGCGACAGGCGCGTCCACAGGCAGTTCGATGTTGGCCTGCAACTCAACGGCCTGGCCATCCAGGGTGACTGCCGGCGTGTGGCGCAGCCGCGAAAGGCGCTCTTTCTCCAGACCGCCTTGCCGCTGGCGAAAACGGTACTCCTCGAGCAGAAGCGCGGATGGATCGACGATGACGACGCCTTGGTCGCCGTCGATGATGACCCAGTCATCCTGCCGAATGACGTGGCTCGCCTCGCGGGCGCCGACCACGGCGGGGATGTCGAGACTGCGCGCCACGATCGCCGTGTGCGAGGTGCGGCCGCCGACGTCGGTGACGAAGCCCGTGAAGATGCTGCGCTTGAACTGAAGCATGTCCGCCGGCGCGATGTCGTTGGCAACGAGCACGAGCGGGTCTTCGCCCGCGAAATCGCGCGGGCTCACGCCAGGTGCAGGCGCGTAGGAGGAGGCCGGACCTCTCGCCATGGCCCGCAGCAAGCGCTCCACGACCTGCTCAAGATCCGCTTTTCTCTCGCGGAGGTAGGCGTCGTCCATGTCGTCGAACTGGCGCGCAAGCACCTCCAGTTGAGCCGACAACGCCCATTCAGCGTTGTAGTGCCGATCTTGAATCCAGTGCTTGGTGGCACCGGCCAGGGCGTCGTCGTGCAGCAGCAAGAGGTGCACGTCAAGCAAGGCAGACAGCTCCCCAGGGGCGTCGACGGGGAGATCGCGTTGCAGGTGGGTGAGTTCGGTGGCGACCGCATCGCGCGCTGCACGCAAACGTTCGATCTCAGCGCCCACCTGCTGCGGCTCGACGAAATAGTGCGCAACGTCGACACGGCTGGAAGCGACAAGCACCGCCCGGCCTATGGCGACCCCCCTTGAAACAGGCAATCCGAAGACCTGGAAGCTCATGCCGAGGATCGTAGCAGTGCGCCCGCACGGGACACCTCGGGAACGACCCGCGAAAGGGACGTCATCGCGGCGTCATGTCGCCGTCACGGGCAGGTCATGCAAGGCAGCGAGCATCGGCGTCGACATAAGGAGGAAACGATGCGGGATTTGCCATTGCCGACCTTGCCCATCTCCAGGCTGCGGCCTGACACCCCATGGAGGTCACTTCACCCAAGCTCAACTGCTGACAAAGCGACCCGCACTGGGGCAACTGGCTTTTCGGTGGCTTGGTGCCGTCATGAAGACGAGATCCGCGAAGCGCAAAGACTGAGGTATCAGGTGTTTGCCGAAGAGATGGGGGCGCGCCTTTGCGTGCCCGAGGGCGTGCCGCCCGGTCACGATGTGGACGTCTTTGACGCGTACTGCGAGCACCTGCTGGTGCGGGCCCCCGGCACGCCAGGCCTGGCCATCGGAACGTACAGGGTGCTGACGCCGGAAGCGGCCAAGCGCGTCGGCGGCCTGTACAGCGACAACGAGTTCGACCTGACCCGGCTGCGCGGGCACCGCCACAAGATGGTGGAGCTGGGCCGCGCATGCGTACACCCGGCATGGCGCTCGGGCGGCGCCATCATGGCGCTGTGGGGGGCACTGGCCGAGTTCATGGTCCGCAATCGGCTGGACACCATGATCGGATGCGCCAGTGTCAGCATGCGCGATGGCGGGCATTTCGCAGCGAGTCTGTGGAACCAGTTGCGCCAGACACATCTCGCCCCGATCGAATGGCAAGCGCGTCCGCGCCTGGCTCTTCCGGTGGAGGAGCTGCAAGGCGATCTGGACGTCGAGCCGCCGGCTCTGATCAAGGGTTACCTGCGCTGCGGCGCCAAGGTGCTGGGACCACCCGCGTGGGACCCGGACTTCAACACGGCGGACCTGCCCATGCTGATGCGCCTGTCCGACCTGCCAATACGGTACCGGCAGCGCTTTCTCGGCACCTGAGGGCGCGGGCTATTCGCCTTCGCCGAATTTGCTGTTGATGAGCGCGAGCAAAGCGTCCATCGCGGCCTGCTCGTCCGCACCGGAAGTCTCGATCTCGACTTCGGAGCCCAACCCGGCGGCGAGCATCATGACGCCCATGATGCTTTTGGCGTTCACGCGGCGCCCATTGCGCGTCATGAAAACATCGCTTCGAAAGGTGCCCGCCAGCTTGGTGAGTTTGGCCGAGGCCCGAGCATGCAGCCCGAGCTTATTGCTGATGCTGATGCTTGACTTGATCATTCCCGCCCGGTTTGTAGGTTTGGTTCTGCGGCCTTGAGGTCGATACCTGCATCACGCCTTGTGCGGCGCCCGCCAGGGCCCGGGCCATCACCGCGTCCAGCGGCTCGTCTGCATAGCAGAGCGAGCGCCACAGCATCGGCACGTTCACGCCGGCAATGACCTTGACGTGCAAGCCATCGGCCAAGCGCTGCGCCACATTGCACGGCGTTGCGCCGAAGACGTCGGTGAAGATCAGCGCATCGGGGGTGCGGATCTGCGCCAGCAGGGCCCGGGCACTCGCCTCGATGGCGTCCACCGTGTCTTCCGGACGGACATCGAGGGCTTCGAGTTTGCTGCCGCAGTCCGGAAACGTGTGCTGGGCAACAGCCTTCAACGAAGACGCCAACGGGGCGTGGGCAATGATCAGCAAGCCAGGCATGTGTCGATTATGAGAGCTTCACCCTCGCCGCGCTGCGGGGACACCGGCGGGCACACGGTCATCCCGCCACAAAAACCACAGATAAGACAGCAGGCTGCACAGCCCCAGCAGCGCAAAGGATCCCCGATAGGCCGAAAGGGTGCCCCAGCCTCGGGCCAGGAGCAGGTCGATCATGGCGCCCATGCCCCATTGAATGAGGAACACCCCCGCGAAGATGATCAAGTTGTAGGCCGACAAGGCGCGCCCCGCCAGGGACGCGGGAAAGGCCATCCCGACGGCAGGCTGTGACAGCGACACCACCGTACAGGTTAGGCAGTACAGCGCCCAGATCCAGGCCGTGCCATCGGCCCCAAGCCACACGCCCCCGAAGAACGCCAGCAGGCTGATCGGGATGCCGCGCGCGATCAGCGCATGGGCCGTCCAGCCTCGCGCATACAGCCGAGGCACCATCACGCCCCAGCTCATGAAGGTCAACAGCATCGAGATATTCAATGCGAACAGCCCGGCGGCCGTTTGCGGCGCAGTCCAGCCGCAGACGTTGGTCAGCCACGGGCCGATCCAGAGTGACTGCAAGGCGACCATGCCGCCGAAATGGAAGAACCCGAGCGGCAGGTAGCGCAGGAACGTCGGGTGCGTGAAGACCGCGCCATAGCCCCCCCGCGCAGCAGGGGCGTCGACGGCTGGCGCCTTCTTGTCGGTCGGAACCACGTACGCAATCAGCCCGATGGCCAGCACGAGCAAAACCGCCAGCCCCCAGAACAACCCTCGCCAGCCGATCAACGGCAGCAGCCACTGCACCGGCAGCGTGGACGCCACCAAGCCCAAAGACCCGGTCATCAGCATCCAGGAGGTTGCGCGCAACTGCGCCGCCGGCTCGAAGTAGAGCCGAAAGCTCGTCATCGGTGCCATGAGGCAGGCGGCCACGCCCACGCCGATGAGCGCGCGGGCGATGGCCAGTCCGGCAAAGCTTTGCGCCGTGGCAAATGCACAGCAGCCGCCCACCGCGATCAGGAGAAACACCAACAGCACCCGTTTCGGCCCGAAGCGGTCCAGCGCCGCACCCAGAGGCAGCTGCATCACCGCGAATCCCAGGAAATAGGCACCCGCCAGCAAGCCCAGATTGGCCGCGCTCAGCTGCAACTCGGCGCTGAACGTGGGCGCCAGTGTCGCCACCACGCCGCGCACCAGCGCCGAGGGGAAATAGGCGAACGCAAAGCTCAGAAACATCAACACGGCAACACGCGCCGTGACGTTCATTGCGAGAGCGGGTTCGACGAGCCGGGCCGCCGGCCTCATGCGGGAAGCTTGAGGCTGTCGAAAAATGTGCTAACGGACTCTTCGTCCAAGCGCGCTCCCATCACCGTGGCCTGAAACACCCGCGTCCCTTTCGCAAAGAAGCCCGCTTCAAGCGTCACCGCTTCCGCTTCGGGCAGACGTCCGTCAAACAGAACCCGCTCGGCACGAGGGTTCGGCGTCATCCCCGGCACCTGCAGGGCACCACGCACCACCTGCCGCGCCGCCAGATTCTCGGCGATCGCGGCGCGCAGCGACGCGAGCGCCGGCGCCACGCGCGCGGGGTCAACCACATCGGCGGTCGCGAGGGCGTAAGTGGCGTCTGCAACACGGCAGGCAACCAGCGTCATGCGCACACCGGCATCGGCCAGGGTCACGGTGCGGGCATCGGCATCGGGCTTGCAGGGGAAGAGGACGACCACACCCGCCCCCTCGGGGCGAACCTCGCGCCAATCCATCACAGGCGTGCAGGCCACCATGCCCAGCAAGACCAGCAGCGCCGCGGCCCGACGCACGCTGAATGAGCAAATCGACATGGGACGGATTATCGGCCGGCCCTGCCACACAATGCCGCCATGAATACCGACACATCTTCCGAGCTGCCGTTGTCCGGCGTGCGGGTGCTCGATTTGTCCCGCGTTCTGGCCGGACCGTGGTGCACCCAGACATTGGCCGATCTCGGCGCCGATGTCATCAAGGTCGAACGCCCGATGCGCGACGGCGCCGGCGGCGACGACACGCGATCCTGGGGGCCCCCGTTCCTTCGTGGGCGCAATGGCGCCGACACCGCGGAAGCGGCGTACTACCTCGGCACCAACCGGAACAAGCGCTCGATCACCGTGGACATCGCGCAGCCTGCCGGCCAAGCGCTGATTCGGCAACTGGCTGCGCAATGCGATGTGTTCGTCGAGAACTTCAAAGTCGGCGACATGGCTCGCTACGGGCTGGATGCAGCCACGCTGCACGCGCTCTACCCTCGCCTGGTGTATTGCTCGATCACGGGTTTTGGGCAGACAGGCCCCTACAGCGCACGCGCAGGCTACGACTACGCCGTCCAGGGCCTGGGCGGCTTGATGAGCGTGACGGGCGAGCGGGACGACCTGCCCGGCGGCGGACCGCAGAAAGTAGGCGTGGCCGTCGCAGACCTCTTCACCGCCATGTATGCCAGCGTGGCGATCCTCGCAGCCCTGCGACACCGCGATGCCACCGGAGAAGGCCAGTCGATCGACATGGCCCTGCTCGACACCCAGGTGGCGATGCTCGCCAACCTGGGCGCCAACTATCTGACGACCGGCGTCGCGCCGTCACGCATGGGCAACGCGCATCAGAACATCGTGCCCTATCAGGTGTTCGAGGCGTCGGACGGGCATCTGATCCTGGCGGTGGGCAACGACACCCAGTTCGCAAAGTTCTGCCAAGTGGCAGGCTGCACCGACTTGGCAAGCGACCCCCGCTACACGCGGAACGCAGGGCGCGTGCGGCATCGCGACAGCCTCGTGCCCGAACTCGCGCGCATTCTCAGGACCCGCACGAAGCAGGATTGGCTCAGCGCGCTCGAGGCCGCGAAGGTCCCGTGCGGCGCGATCAACAACCTGACCGAGGTATTTGACGACCCGCACGTTCAGGCACGCGAGATGGTGGTTCCCATGCCCCATGCGCTGGCGGATGACCTGCAGCTCGTGGCCAGCCCCATGAAGCTGTCGGTCACGCCGGTGCAGTACCGGCGCCCGCCGCCGCTGCTGGGAGAACACACCGACGAAGTGCTGGGCGAACTGGGCTGGACGGCGCGTGAGCTGAGCGACTTGCGGGCGGCTGGCGCGATCTGAATCCACTTTCCACCGGCACGCTGCCTGCCTGACCCCCAAATCCGGGGGATCGAGGGAGTTCTCGGGCGACAGGCCCGCCATCTGCGGCGAAACTTACGCCGTGCAACATTTTGCACGCTTGTTACAAGTTCGACTCGACACCGAAGGGCCCCCATGGACATGACCGACTTGAACCGCGCACCGATCTCTGCGGCCCAGGCCCCGGAAAACGCCACGCCCGTTGAAGCCGACCACTGGCGGGAGGTCGTCGCCGGCATGAGTGCCGAGATCGCCGGCCCCTTGACTGCCGCACTGGACCGCGTGCAAGTGCTGGCGACCACGGGGCGCATCGACCGCACCGGCCTGCGGGCGCTGAGCGAAGAGATCGAACGCGCCCGCCAAATCAGCATATCGGGCCAGCAGATGGCGCGTCTGGCATCCGGCAAGCTGCGCCAGACCCACGAACGCCTCGCACTGACCGAAACCCTGAAAGACGTTCTGACGCAGCGCGCGCGCGAAACCCGGGATCGCAACATCCATATCAAGCAAGTGCTCAAGCCGGCCGAGGTGGTGGTTGACGCCTCGATGCTGTTCAGCCTGCTCAACGGCGTGCTGAGCTGGTCGTTGGAGCACGCTTGCGCCAACATCGAGTTCCGCATCGACATCAAGACCTGGCCGCGGCACGCCCGCGTTCTGAGCAAGTTCGCGCTGCGGCCGGCCGATCAACTCGACGACGGCACCGAAGATGCCGTGCTCGAGGCCAAGCTCGACACCATGAGCTGGTTGCTGATGCAGCAAACCGCAGCGACCATGGGCTTGAATATCGACCGCAAGGTCAAGAAGGGCGAAGTCCAGCTGGCGGTCGAGTTCCCGCGCACCATCAGCGACGAGATCGAGGGCGTGACCGCGATCGAACTGGAACACGGCTTCGGGAATTCGATGAACACCAAGCCGCTGGCCGGCAGCCAGGTGCTGGTGGTGGCATCGCGCCGCGATATGCGCGTGCAGATCCGCGATGCGTTGCGCAACATGGGCCTGATCGTCGATTTCGTGAACTCGGTGGAAGAAGGCCGCGAGTTCTGCCGCGGAGGGCTGCCGCACGCGATCATCATCGAATCGGTGCTGCGCGGCGCACGTTTCAATGAATTGCGCGCCGACGCCGAATCCGGCCCGGGCGAGGTGGTGTTCATCGAAATCATCGAAGAAGGCAACACCTTCGAGATCTCCGGCTTCGGCGGGCTGAGCATGGCCCGCGTCGGGCGCGATGCCATCCTGAGTTCGCTGCCGTCCGCGCTGATGTTCGAGTTGGCCAAGGTGCACTGAGCACCCGGCCCGCGCAAGCCTACTTCAGGCTTCCGAACACTTTCTTGAGAATGGCGCTGCCCGTGGCCACCGGGTTGGCACGGATCTTCTTTTCTTCCTCGCCAATCATGAAATAGAGGCCGTCGAGCGCCTTTTCGGTCACGTAAGACTGGATGCTGGCGTCCTGCGTGCGCAGCAGGTTCAAGCTGGCCGCGCGGCTGGCCACGGCGTTGTACTTGTCCACCAGCGACACCTTTTCGGTGGCCCGCGTGACGATCGGCAGGAACTTCTCGCCCAGCGGCGTGCGGGTCTTGTCGGTGAAAAAGCGGGTCACGGAATCGTCGCCGCCGGTGAGGATCTGGCGGGCATCGGACACGCTCATGCTCTTGACCGCCGAGACCAGCAGGGCCTTGGCCTCGGGCACGGCCTCTTCGGCGGCGCGGTTCATGGAGACTTCGAGTTCCTCGATGCGCTTGCCCTGGCCGGTCGCCTTGAGCAGGCGCGAGGCATCATTCAAGAAACCCGGCAGCGGAATGCGGACCTGCGGATTGCCCAAAAAGCCGTCGGTCCGGCCCAGCAGCGCCACCGCTGCATTGGCGCCTTGCTCCAGCGCCGCGCGGATGCCCTGCGCCGCATCGCCCTCGCTCAGCACCGCGGCCCAGACCGGCCCCACTGCCCCCGTGCCCGCCAAGGCGAACCAAACGCTCGTAAACTTTCTGCGCTGCATGAAAGACTCCAGATGAACTTGAAATGGCCGACCGGCCTGGCTCTGTGCGCCGTCGCAGTCGCTCTCGCTGCGACTGTAGCGCTCTCGTTGACTGCAAGTCCCGAGCATTTGAACGAACCCGCCCCCGATGTGGCTTTCACTCGGCTCGATGGCTCGACGGCGCAGATCTCCGACCTGAAAGGCAAGGTGGTCCTGGTGAACTTCTGGGCCACCACCTGCAAATACTGCGTGGCCGAAATGCCCAAAGTGGTGGAAACACATCTCAAATATGAGCAGGCCGGGTTCGAGACACTGGCCGTCGCCATGCAGTACGACCCACCCTTCTCGGTGGTGAATTTCGCGCAATCGCGCCAGCTGCCGTTCAGCGTGGTGATCGACAACACCGGCGCCATCGCGCGCAGATTCGGCAATGTGCGGGTGACACCGACCTGGGTGCTGATTGACAAGCAGGGGCACGTGGTCGAGCGGTCGGAGGGCGAGCCGGACTTCGCCGCATTGCATGCGCGGGTCGAGTCTTTGCTATAGGCATCGGCCACAGCCCATGCGCCCCCATGGCGGGCCCACGGGCAACGATCGGCGGCCATCCAGGCCAACGACGACTCAGCGCCCTCCGCCCTTCTTCTGGCCCGCGTTCACGAACGCCAGCGCAGCTTCAACCATGGTCTCGATCTCCGTGGACAACGGATCTGCACGGTAGCTGACAAACACCGGCAGTGGCTCCAAAGGCGTGCCGCAACGCAGCAACGTCAATTCGCGGTGAGCGAGCAGGCGCTCGGCCGCCGCCTTCGGCAACGTCGCAATCCCAAAGCGCGCCTCCACAAGCTGCGTCATCGCCGAGATCGATGAGATGTTGTGCACCCGCTTGGGCGTCAGTCCAGCTTGCCGGAACACGTCCATGAGGGCCACGTGCGGCTGAGATCCTCGCTGGAACGTCATCAAGTCGACCTGAGCCAGTTGAGCAAGCGTGTATCGGCGGCGGCGGTGAACATGGGCGTTTCCCACGAACACCATCTCCATGGAGGGCAAGGCCCGGGCGCGCGTGCCATCTTGTGAGGCGGGCGCCGCAGTGAATACGATGTCCAAGGTGCCACGGCGCAGCAGCTCCACCAACACCGGCGTTGTTTCGACCGACAGTTCAAGCTCGAACTCAGGATTCTCGGTGCGGAGCTTTTCAACCCAGGGCATCAACCAGGAGTGCAGCACCGATTCGATCGCGCCGACGCGCAGTGACAGGGGGCGCCCGTCGCCACCCCCAGAGCCCAACTCCACCTTCAGCTCACGTTGCAGCGCCAGCAGGCGTTCGGCATGGATCAGGAAGCGAGATCCCGCCAAAGTGAGACGAAACTGCTTGTCTTTGCGCTCCAGCAGCATCACACCCAGTTCGCTCTCCAACGCAGCAATGCGACTGGACATCGCGGATTGCGTGATGCACAGCTTCTCGGCTGCGCGCGAGATGCTTTTGAGCGATGCAACCCAGTAGAACGCTTCAACGAAACGCAGATTCATCTGATCAAGTCGCGCGCTTGCACGGCGGAGGATAAGAAGGATCGGAAGCCCGGCAGTGATGCGCGGCCCGACGCGCCAGCGCAACCATCGCAGGCGAACGCGATGAACCGCTCTAAGGAATTACCCGGTTTCGCTGAATTCAACATGCGCCAAAAACGTGCCTCCCACCCGCTCCAAGGACCGATGCGTACTTGGCGCATCAAGCGGAATGCCGCGTATTTTCAAGGTTTTCGGGTTACCCGATGCAGGAGACTGGAGACAGATCATCGAAAAAATCGATGTTAACCGCAGAAAAATCTCGTTTGTTGAGGCCCCTGCCGATCGGAACAATTCGTGCCATGGCTGGGGAGGCCCATGCGCAGAAGGAACCGCAGAATGCAAACGCAAATTTTGACCCAGGCCGTCGAGGAGGGCATGCAGGCCCGCAGGCAGGTCCGTTCAGGGTGCCTCGACGGGCACACGTCGGGCATCGCCATGGGCAACGTGCAGGGCAACGTGGTGATCCTGCCTTCCGATCTGGCCGGAGACTTTCTGCGGTTCTGCCAGCGCAATCCCAAACCCTGCCCGCTGCTGGCCGTGTCCGAGCCGGGCGATCCGAGCCTGCCCACGCTGGGCGCCGGCATCGACATCCGGACCGATCTCCCGCGCTATCGCGTCTGGCGCGATGGGGCCGTTTCGGATGAGCCCACCGACATCCTCTCGCTGTGGCGCGATGACCTGGTCACCTTCGTGATCGGATGCTCGTTCTCCTTCGAGGAAGCCTTGCTCGAAGATGGGCTGGCACTGAGGCACGTGAGCCAGAACCGGAACGTCGCCATGTACCGCACCCACATCGCCACCCAACCGGCCGGCCCCTTCCGCGGCCCCATGGTGGTGTCGATGCGTCCGCTCACCGCGGGCGCCGCCATCCGCGCCGTGCAGATCACGTCCCGGTTCCCATCCGTCCACGGCGCCCCGGTGCACCTGGGCAACCCGTCGCTGATCGGGATCCAGGATCTCTCGCGTCCCGACTATGGCGACGCTGTCGAGGTGATGGCCGATGAGTTGCCGGTGTTCTGGGCTTGCGGGGTCACACCCCAGGCCGCGCTCACGCAAGCCAAGGTCCCGCTGGCCATCACGCACGCACCCGGCGCCATGCTGGTCACCGACTTGCTCAACCGCAAGCTGGCGAGCTTCTGAATTCCTTTCCCCCCCACCACGACAGGAGACACTTGATGAAAATTTTTGCCGCCGCCATTGCCGCCGCCTGCATGGGAAGCGTCCAGGCTCAAACCAAGTGGGAACTGCCCTCCGGATACAGCGGGAACACATTCCAGGTACAGAACCTCCAGTTCTTCGCTGAAGAAGTCAAGAAGCTGACCGGTAGCAAACTCACCGTCACCATCCACCCGAACGCCTCGTTGTTCAAGGCCAACGAGATCAAGCGCGCGGTACAAACCGGGCAAACCCAGCTCGGCGAATTCATTCTCTCAGGCGCGTCGAACGAGAACCCGTTGTTCGGCATCGATGCCATCCCGTTCCTGGCCACCACGTACCCGGACGCCAAGAAGCTGAACGACGCATCGAATCCGGCGCTCGAGAAGCTCCTGGCTTCGCAAGGCATGAAACTGCTGTACGCGGTGCCCTGGCCCGGCCAGTCGCTGTACTCGAAGAAGCCTGTCGCGTCGGTGGCCGACATCAAAGGCACCAAGATGCGCGCCTACAACCCGGCAACGACCCGCATCGCCCAACTCGCGGGCGCACAACCCGTGACCATCCAGCTCGCCGAACTGCCGCAAGCGCTGGCCACCGGCGGCGTCGACAACTTCCTGACCTCCAGCGCCAGCGGCGTGGAGAGCAAGCTCTACGAGCAGATCAAGTACTTCTACGACGTGAGCGCCTGGCTGCCCCGCAATGCCCTCGTGGTGAACCTGAAGGCCTTCGAAGCGCTTGACAAGGAAACGCAAGCCGCCGTCATGAAGGCTGGCGTGGCCGCCAACGAGCGTGGCTGGAAGATCAGCCAAGAAAAGGACAACGAATACTTGGCCGAGCTGGCGGCGCGAGGGATGACGGTGGATCGCCAAGATTCAAAACTGAAGCGCGAGCTGAAGGCGATCGGCGACCAGATGACGGTCGACTGGCTGAAGCAAGCTGGTTCCGAAGGCCAGGCGATCATCGACGCCTACCGCAAGTGACCCGCCCGTGCGCCAAGCTCTCAACAGCTTCTACAACGCATTGATGGCGCTGTCGGCGCTGTCCATGGTGACCGCCCTCGCGGCGGTCGTCGTGGGCATCGCAGACCGTCAGTTTGCACTCAACCTGCAGGGCCTGGACGCTTATGCGGGCTATGCCATCGCCGCCGCGCTGTTCCTCGCCATGCCGGGAACGTTGCAACGGGGTGAGCACATCCGCGTCACGCTGATCCTGCAACGCCTTTCCGCCCGCGGCCAATACGTTCTCGAGACCTGGTGCCTCGCGCTGGGAATCGTGCTGAGTGCCTTTCTCGCCTGGTTCTCCTGCCGCCTGGTCTGGATGTCCTACATCACGCACGACATCTCGCAGGGCTCGGACGCCACGCCGCTGTGGATCCCGCAGATCACAATGGCCGTCGGCTGTGTCGCCCTGGCCGTCGCATTCATCGACGCCATGGTCTGCCATATCGCGCGCATCCCGTTCTACCAGAGCGTCACCGGCACGGCGAACGCCGAATAGAGAAGTCAATGGACATCATCACCGCTGCGCTTTTGATCGCCGTGCTGTTGGCCGTGCTGGCCTCCAGCTTCTGGATCGGGCTGTCTCTCCTGGCCGTGGCCATGTTCGCCATGCAAGTGTTCACGGAGCGCCCGGTCGGCGACCCGATGGTCTTCACCATCTGGGGCTCGACCTCCAGCTGGACGCTCACCGCCTTGCCGCTGTTCCTGTGGATGGGCGAGATCCTGTTCCGGTCCCGGCTGACCGGCGACCTGTTCAAGGGCTTGTCGCCTTGGCTCAACCGCATTCCCGGCCGGCTGCTCCATGCCAACGTGCTGGGATGCGGCATCTTCGCCGCGGTGTCGGGTTCGAGTGCAGCCACCTGCGCCACCATCGGCAAGATCACGCTGCCGGAACTCAAGCGGCGCGGCTACCCCGACGACATCTCCATCGGCTCGCTGGCAGGCTCGGGCACCTTCGGGCTGCTGATTCCGCCCTCGATCATCATGATCGTCTACGCGGTTGCGACCGACACATCGATCATGCGCCTGTTCGTCGCGGGCATCTTGCCCGGCATCATGCTGATGGCCTTGTTCTCGGGCTACGTGATGTTCTGGTCCTGGCGCAACGCCGGCAAGATCCCCAATCCCGACGCCGCCATGCCGTTCATGGAGAAGGTGAAGTCGGCGCGGCACCTCATTCCTGTCCTCACCCTGATCGGCTTCGTGATCGGCCTGATCTACACCGGCGTGGCCACCGCCACCGAATCTGCTGCCTTGGGCGTGGTCGGCGCGCTGCTCCTCGCCGCAGTCGAAGGGTCGCTGAACTGGAAACTCTTCCGTGAAGGGCTGATGGCCGCCTGCCGGGTGTATTGCATGATCGGGCTCATCCTCGCGGGCGCGGCGTTCCTCACGCTGTCCATGGGCTTCATCGGCCTGCCGCGCGAGATCGCGTCGTTCATCGGCAGCATGAATCTGACGCCCTTTGCCTTGCTGATGATCCTGCTGGTGTTCTACATCGTGCTCGGCAGCTTCCTCGATGGCATTTCGCTGGTGGTGCTGACGATGGCGGTGCTGCTGCCCACCATCCAGGCCGCAGGCTATGACCTCATCTGGTTCGGCATCTTCGTGATCCTGACCGTCGAGATGGCGCAGATCACGCCGCCCGTGGGGTTCAACCTCTTCGTCATACAGGGTTTGACGAAGAAGGAGATCCTCTACATTGCCAAGACGGCGCTGCCCTTTTTCTTCATCCTGAATTTTGCCGTGCTGCTGATCTATCTGTTCCCCGGCATCGCGCTTTGGCTCCCCAGCTTGATGTAACGCTCTTGCCGGCCGTGAGCGTCCCCCATTGAGCCTTTGGGGGAGGCCGCGGCGTGGCCTCTCACGAAGGATTTCAATCATGACGACTCACGGCACGCGCTGGCAATTCTGGATCGATCGCGGAGGCACGTTCACCGACCTGGTGGGCCGTGCTCCAGACGGCACGCTGCACACGCTGAAAATGCTCTCGGAGAACCCGGAGCAATACCGCGACGCGGCAGTCGAAGGCATCCGCCGCCTGCTGGGCCTGAA
Organism: uncultured Rhizobacter sp.; assembly: GCA_964493285.1. Taxonomy (GTDB): domain Bacteria; phylum Pseudomonadota; class Gammaproteobacteria; order Burkholderiales; family Burkholderiaceae_C; genus Rhizobacter. The sequence goes on from CAZBOF010000091.1 coordinate 14,716, forward strand.
GGCCGGCGAACTGGTCACGCCGGAGCAGGTGGAGTGCGTCAAGATGGGCACCACCGTCGCCACCAATGCGCTGCTGGAGCGCAAAGGCGATCGCACGGTGCTCGTCATCACGCGCGGGTTCCGCGATGCGCTGCGCATCGCCTCCCAGGCCCGGCCGCGCCTGTTCGACCGCAACATCCTCCTGCCCGAGCTGCTGTACGAGCGCGTCATCGAAGCCGACGAACGGGTGCGCGCGCAAGGCGAAGTCGCGCAAGCGTTGCAGGTCGATTCACTGCGCAAGCAGTTGCAGCAAGCCTACGATGCCGGCCTGCGCGCCTGCGCCATCGTGTTCATGCACGGCTACCGCTATACCGCGCACGAGGCAGCGGCCGAAGCCGTCGCACGCGAAATCGGCTTCACGCAGATCTCCGTGTCGCACAAGGCCAGCCCGCTGATGAAGCTGGTGCCACGCGGCGATACCACGGTCGTGGACGCGTACCTCTCGCCGATCCTGCGCCGCTATGTCGAGCAGGTTGCCCAGCAGATGCCGGGCGTGCCGCTGTTCTTCATGCAAAGCTCCGGCGGCCTCACCGAGGCGCAGCGCTTCCAGGGCAAAGACGCGATCCTGTCCGGCCCCGCCGGCGGCATCGTCGGCATGGTGCGCACCGCCGTGGAAGGCGGCCACCCCAAGGTCATCGGCTTCGACATGGGTGGCACCTCCACCGACGTGTGCCACTACGCCGGCGAGTTCGAGCGCGCATTCGAAACCCAGGTCGC
>CAZBOF010000091.1:15481-16562 GCA_964493285.1 uncultured Rhizobacter sp.
CGTGCGCATGCGCGCGCCGATGATGAGCATCCACACCGTGGCCGCCGGCGGCGGGTCCATCATCAGCTTCGATGGCTCTCGGCTGCGCGTCGGGCCGGAGTCGGCGGGCGCCAATCCGGGTCCGGCCAGCTACCGCCGAGGTGGCCCGCTGGCCACCACCGACGCCAACGTGATGCTGGGCAAGATCCAGCCCATCTACTTCCCCAAGGTGTTCGGCCAGCAGGCAAATGAATCGCTTGACCGCGATGCAGTGGTTCGCCGCTTCACCGAGATGGCGCGCCAGATGAGCGAGGCCGGCGGCAAGGACATCAGTCCCGAGGACGTGGCCAGCGGCGCACTGCAGATTGCCGTGGCGAACATGGCCAACGCGATCAAGCGGATCTCCGTGGCACGCGGCTATGACGTCACGGCGTACACGCTGCAGTGCTTCGGCGGCGCGGGCGGCCAGCATGCCTGCCTGGTCGCCGATGCGTTGGGCATGACCACCGTTTTCGCCCACCCGTTCGCCGGCGTCCTGTCCGCCTATGGCATGGGACTGGCCGACCAGATCGCCATGCGCGAGCGTTCCGTCGAACTTCCGCTGGAAGCCGAAGGCACGCAGGCGGCCTTGCGCAGCGCCGCCGAGCTGGCGGCACAAGCGCGTGACGAACTGCTGCAGCAAGGCGTCCCGGCCGGCAGCATCCGCATCGTCGCGCGGCTGCAGGTGCGCTACCAGGGCACCGACACCGCGCTGAGCTGCAACCTCGACCCGGCGAAGGCGCCGGCCGACATCATCGCCAGCGTGCGCGAGGAATTCGAACATGCCTACCGCCAGCGCTTCGCGTTCCTGATGCCCGATCGCGCCCTCGTGATCGAAGCGGTGTCGATCGAGGCCATCGGCGAAGGCGAACGGGTGGCATCGGGCACCGCTGCCGCACAGGCAACGCCTCATGAAGTCGCCGCCACCGCCCAGGTGCCGATGTATTGCCAGGCCGACGAGCAGCCCGCGGGCTGGCGCACGGCAGGACTCTACGTCCGTGAATCGCTGTCGCCCGGCGCGCTCATCAACGGGCCGGCCGTGCTGGCCGAGAAGAACGCCACC
>CAZBOF010000092.1:0-16542 GCA_964493285.1 uncultured Rhizobacter sp.
TCATGCGGTTGAAGCCGAAGCGCTGCTCGATGCGGAAGGTGCTGTACAGCTCGAACGGCAGGTCGAGCAAACCGCCGATGGCAGCGAACGCCGCCAGCAGCGCCAGTTGATATGCCATGTCGCCGAAGCGGGGCGCGACGCTGTCGAGCAGAACGTTGTTCAGTGTGTTCAGGCCGCCGAGCAAAGTCCAACCCAGGACCACGGCGGCGCCGAATGCGGCAGCGAGCATGCCGAACCGCGCTTTGGCGACGGTGTAGTCGGCGGCCTTCTGGTGCGCGGCCAACGAGAGGGTCTGTGCGAACGGACCGGGCACGCTGTCGCGGTGGGCGACCACGTGCCGTATCTGACGGCTGGACAGCCAGAATTTCAGCAGCAACGACGCCAGGAGCGCGGTCGCAAACAGCAGAGTCAGCACGGAAGATTGCATAGAGGCCAAGTGTAGGCTGCGAGAATGCTCCCAAGGAGAGACCACGATGACTGACGTTTCAAGCGCCCCGGCGTTGACCAGCAACGACCAGAACCTGATCTGGATTGACCTGGAGATGACGGGACTGTTCCCCGACACCGACCGCATCATCGAGATTGCGGTGGTGATCACCGATGCCAATCTGACCCAGCGTGTCGAAGGGCCGGTTTTCGCCGTGCACCAGAGCGATGCGATGCTGGACGCCATGGACGCCTGGAACAAGGGCACCCATGGCCGCAGCGGTCTGATCGACCGTGTGAAGGCGTCGGCCTTCAGCGAGGCGGATGCGCAGGCGCAGGTGATCGAGTTCCTGAAGCGCTATGTGCCCAAAGGCACATCGCCCATGTGCGGCAACAGCATCTGCCAGGACCGCCGCTTCCTCGCCAACTACATGCCGCAGCTGGAGGCGTTCTTCCATTATCGGAACCTGGACGTGAGCACGTTGAAAGAGCTGGCCAAGCGCTGGAAACCATCGATTCTGGGGGGCTTCAAGAAGGCGCAGGCGCATACGGCACTGGCCGACATTCACGAATCGATTGACGAGCTGGTCTATTACCGCGAGCACTTCCTGGCGCTCTGACGTGCGCCGGTATTTGGGGAAAACCCGGAAATCGCTTATGATCGCAGGCTTCGCCGCTTGGACGCGTGCCGCGCGGCGAATCGTTCATCCCCTCTGACCTCATCGAGTCTTCCCGCAACAATCGTTTGCGTGGCGAGTTCGAACCCACCTTCGGGAATGGTTGGCGGCGATGCCGTCGCTTTGACTGTTCCTTCTCGCATTGTGTCCGGTGACCTCCACCGGCTTGGGTTTCGGACCTTCTCCCTGGCGACCTCACTGCAAGCTTGGCTTGCGGGCGCGCTTTTGCCCTCGTCGGCAAAGGCTGCCTTTCGACGTTTGAAAGAAGACGATGAGCTTTTCGACTTTGGGCCTTCAAGAGGCCTTGACCCGTGCCGTGACCGACGCCGGCTACAACGAAGCAACCGACGTGCAGGCGCAGGCCATTCCGCCTGCGCTGGAAGGCCGCGACCTGATGGTGTCTGCCAGCACGGGCAGCGGCAAGACCGCCTCCTTTGTGCTGCCTGCGCTGCAGCGCATTCTTGCGGCGCGGGGTGACAACGCCAAGCGGCGCGAAAAAGGCGTGGTGTATGGCCCGCGCGTGCTGGTGCTGGCTCCCACGCGTGAGCTTGCGATGCAGGTTCACAAGGCAGCCACGATCTATGGGCGCCATGTGCAGGGATTGCGCGTGACCACGGTGGTGGGCGGCGTGCCTTACGGTGCCCAGCTCAAGGCGCTGAGCGGCCCCCTCGACATCCTCATTGCCACGCCGGGCCGGCTGATGGACCACATGGGTTCGGGCAAGGCCATTCTCACGAATGTGGAGATGCTGGTGCTCGACGAAGCCGACCGCATGCTCGACATGGGATTCATCGATGACATCCGTACCGTCGTCGAGCAGTTGCCCGCCAAGCGCCAGACCGTCATGTTCAGCGCCACCTTCGGTGGCCATGTGGGCCGGCTTGCGCAAGACTTGCTGAACGATCCGCTGCGCATCGACGTGGCCTCGCACACCGATACCCACGAGAACATCGAGCAACGTCTTCACTGGGCCGACAACAAGGCGCACAAAGATGCATTGCTGGATCACATCCTGACCGGCCGTGAGGTCGAGCAAGCGCTGGTGTTCACCAGCACGCAACGCGATGCCGACTGGCTCGCCGATCGCCTGGCCGACATGGGCCATGCCGCGGCGGCGCTGCATGGCGGCATGCCCCAGGGCCGGCGTACGCGGGTTCTGCAAGGATTGCGCAATCGCCAGCTTCGCGTGCTCGTGGCGACCGATGTGGCCGCACGCGGCATTGACGTGCCTACGATCAGCCACGTCATCAACTACGGCCTGCCGATGAAGCCGGAAGACTATGTTCACCGCATCGGCCGAACGGGTCGCGCCGGACGCAACGGCTTGGCCGTCACGTTGGCCGAGCGCATGGATGGCGGCATGATCCGCCGCATCCAGCATTTCACGACGCAGAACATCCCGGTCGCAACGATCGCCGGCCTCGAGCCCAAGATGCCGGAACCGCGCGCTTTCCCGCCGCGGGGTGGCGACAAGTTCGGAAGCAAGCCGTTCGGGCGCGGTGGACATGCGCCCGGCGGCGCCGGCAAGGGGTACGGCAGCAAGCCCTATGGCAAGCCCGCACCCCGCGGTGGCCAAGAAGGATTTGCAGCGCGTGGCGACCGAGCCCCGTTCGAACGTTCGGGTGAGCGTGGAGGCATGGATGTCTCCGCCGATCGCCGCCCATTCGAGCGTCGTGGCCCGGCGGCACCGGGCGGTGCCCCTCACCACCCAGGCCAGAATGCGCGCGGTGCTTTCGATCGCGCCGCGGCGCCGTCGGATCGCAGCGGCAGCCCCTTTGCGTCAAGCAAGCCCGGCCCGCGTGGGCCCAAGCCGACCTACGCGAAGACGAGCCAGCGTCCGCGTCAGGGTGGTTTCAGCCGCTGAAGCGCGAACAGCCGTTGCGTAAAAAAAGGGCTCGCGTTGCGAGCCCTTTTGCCATTGGATCGAACCGCTTACTGGGCGGCGCGAATCACGATGTCGTTCTTCACGCTCTTCACGCCGTTCACCTTGCGTGCAATTGATTCGGCAGCGCTCTTTTCCTCGGCGTTCTTTGCAAAGCCGGACAACTGCACCGTGCCGTTCAGCGTCTCCACGCTGATCGACGAGGCGGCGACCGTTTTGTCCTCAACGAAGCGTGCCTTGACCGCCGTGGTGATCGCGGCATCGTCGACGTACTGGCCCACAGTGGACTGGTCGCGTGCAACCGCGCATCCGGTGACGGTGACAAGCATTGCGGCACTGGCCATGGCGGCGACAACGATGTTCTTTGCAAGCATGATGGTTCTCCTGGTCAAGTTTGTTGATCTGTCTTCGTATTTCGAGACAGCTTCACTGTAGGTGGGGTCTGTGCGCCGATCCATCAGACGTCATCGTCAGCCCGTGTAGGACGCCTCCCAAGCGCGTGCGCCCGATCTAGGGCGCAGCGGCTACATCACCGCCGGGCTCGTCGGTGGCGGGCCGCGGGGACGCGGTACTGGCCGGCCCTGCGGCGGGCTTGCTGGTCTCGGCGACAAGCGAGGTCACCCACGACATCAGCGACGTCAGGCTGATGCGCGGCAGCAAGCCTGTGAGCAAAGCGCCCGCTGAAATCCAGCGCCAGGGCCGTGCACGGGCCAAGACCATGCCGAGCACCAGGGCGCCGCCGACCAGCAGCCAGGGGTGGCTGCGCGCGACGGGCTTGGCCAGTTCATCGACCACCGCGCTTCCCAGATCGAACGTGGCGCGCCAGGGGTGCCGACGCCACCAGCGGCGCACCCAGCGCACGGCCACCACGGCCGGGGGGTTGTTGGCGAGCGACTCGATCAGTGCGACCAGCTCACCCGGCTCGTCCTCTGTCGAGGCGTTGGCCGCGCGGCTGTCCGCGGCTCGTTGGGGCGCATAGCGGGCCAATCCTTCCCGCATCTTCTGGCGCGATAGCGCGAGCCGGTCTTCGGGTGCGAGTTCGTTGCTCGGAAGCGTCATGGCGTTCTCGACTCGCGAATGAGGCGCAAGTCTTCGGAGATTTGCTCCCCAAGCGCCGCGAAAGCCGCCTGTGTGGGTGGCTGCCGCGCCTTCCACAGGGCCAGCGCAGCGGCCAGCGCCGGCACGCACGGCACGGTGATCAGCAGCCAGAGCCCCCGATCACTCAACTCAGGCGTGATGGCCCACAGCATCAGGGCCACGCCCGCGAGCACCAGTGCCAGCGCGCTCGCGACGATGACCGCGATATAGAGCACTGAGCGCACAACCCATTGCCGACGCGCATCTTGCGCTTCGCGGCCGATCAGGCCTGCGTACGCACTCATGTGCTCGACCAGGAGGTCGGGGTCATTGATGAAGAGGCGGAGGAATGGATGTATCACGCGAGCGCCGTTTGGTGAGCCAGGAGGTATGCCGACGATGCCATGAAAAATCCCGGTGTCAACCGACGTGACACCGGGATGAGGGGCGGATCACCAAGAGGCGCTCCGCAGGAACTCAGTGGTTGCGGCGACCGCTTTGGATCACGCTCAGGAGGGCCATCAGGGCTGCGCCCGCCGCCGCGGCGATCAGGATCGATTTCACGGGTTCGTCGCGCACATAGCGCACCGTGGCGTCGCCCACGCTGTGGGCATGTTCCCGCACGCTCGATGCGCCATCGCGCACGGCGTCCAAGCTGCGCTTCGCGGCGGCCTCGGCTTGTGCGGCCAGACGCGCGACGGTGGGTTGCACCTGATCGCGCGCGGACTCCACGGCGGACTCCACCTTGTTCGCGGCCTTGTTGGTTGCCGCAACAGCGGAGTCAACGACGGAAGAAGCTTGGTTGGACATGATGAGTTCCTTTCAAAGTGTGAAGAAGATAGAGGGCCTGGCGTGCGTCAGGTTCCCCGCTTCAAGAGTCCGATGATGAAGCTGGCGATCGCCATGACGGCGAACACCACGAACAAGATCTTGGCGATGCCTGCTGCACTTGCAGCAATTCCGCCGAAGCCGAACAGCGCGGCAATCAGGGCAATGATGAAAAACACAACAGCGTAGTGCAGCATGTTGACTCCTGTTCCTTGAGTTGAGGGGACTTGGGCGATACGGTGCCCTCAGCTTACGGATCGGCGTGCCCGCCGTCCATGAGACGGGGGGCCAGCCCCCTGTCGGCGGCCTCAGAAGGCGCGTGTAGGACAGGGCCGACATGCCTGTGGCGGGCGGTTCAGCCGGGGATGTGGAGTGGAAATGTCGCGCGGATGCGGGTTCCGCGCCCGGGTGCCGTTTCCAGGTCCACCGTGCCGCCCTCGGCCTCGATGCGATATTGCATGCCCAGCAGTCCGTGTGTCGATGGCCGGGTCTGGCGCTTGTCGAAGCCCACCCCGTTGTCGCTCACGGAGACGACGGCGTTCTTCTGATCGTTGGTCCGCAGGTGGATGGTGATCTCGGTGGCCTTGGCGTGCTTGGCCGCGTTCGTCAAGGCCTCCTGCACCATGCGATAGACGGTCAGCTGCGTGGATGGCTGAAGCGACACGCCCTCCAACTCGCATGTCATCCGGATGCCCGAGGTGTCCCCGAACTCGCGGGCCAGGATCTCCAGCGAGGCTTCCAGCCCCAGGTTGGTGAGAGAGGACGGCCGCAGGTTTTCGATGATTCGCCGTTTCAACGCGATGCCGCTGTTCAGTGCCTCGTTGAGATGGGCCAGACGCTCGCTGATCTCGGGTGCAAGCGTTCCCAGGCGGGACTTCAGCCGCGCCACGTCCAGCTTGGCCGCCGTCAGCAAGGCGCCCAACTCGTCGTGGAGGTCGCGTGCCAGGCGGCTGCGCTCGTCCTCGCGGGCTGTTTGCAGATGCTGGGCCAGTTCGGTGAGTTGTCGCGTACGCGCTTGTGCCTGCGCTTCGAGCATGTCGCGCTCGGCCATCAGCAGCGTCTTCTGGCGCCGGCGCTCACGGTCGAGGATCGACAGCTGGCGCAGGTACATGAAGAAAGCGATGATGCTGATCACCGTCAGCGCGTTCACGCTCACACGGCTCAGCAAAACGGTGTTGAATATCGATTCGCGGGTCGTCGCGATCTGGGTGGTTTCGTGGGCAATCAGTTCTTCGGCCGTGAGGCGGATGGCTTCCATCTGCTCGCGGCCGATGTCGGTTTCGATGAGTGCATGCCAGGCGTCGTCTCGGCCGTCGGTTCGCAGCTGCACCATCGTGTCCATTTCGGATACCTTGTCGCTGACGAGCTTGGCGAGTTCGGTGAAACGTTTGACTTGATCCGGGTTCTGGGCATAGAACTCGTTCAATGCTTTGAGGGTGTCGGCGATCTGCGTCATCGACTTGCGATAGGGGCCCAGGTATTCGGGCCGGCCCGTGATCAGATACCCGCGCTGGCCGCTTTCCGCATCGAGGAGCTGCCGCAGCAGCAGGTTGTGGCTGGCACGTGTCGCCGACAGTTCGTCCAGCCGCTCGACGGAGTCGACGGACGCGTGGTAAGTACCTTCGCTGACGAAGATCAGCGCCAGGGCGGCGACAAGCGCGAGCGAGAATGCGATGGGGCCGGGCTTGAGGCGAGCAATCAGTTGTTTCATATCTCAGTGAATTGCCGGCAGACCTAGAATTCGAGGAATGTCCAGAACCAGGGGTTGGTGATCATGATCAAGATTGGTATCGTGGATGACCATGCCGTCGTGCGCGCAGGCTTGCGGCAGTATCTGGCTGAGCAGGTGGATCTGCAAGTCGTTGCCGAAGCCGCAAATGGTCGCGAGGCGTTGGACATCGCCCGGCAAGGCGAGATTGACGTCTTGGTCATGGATTTGTCCATGCCCGGCCAAAGTGGCGTAGACGCCCTGGCGGCCATCCGAGCACGCTTTCCTGAGCTGCCCGTGCTCATCCTCAGCGGGTTTCCCGAAGCGCACTATGCGACGACGCTGCTGCGCCAGGGCGCCAGCGGCTATCTGAACAAGGAGTGCGAGCCTGAGGAGATCGTCACGGCGATACGCACCGTGGTGCGAGGGCGCAAGTACATCACGCCTGCCGTGGCCGAGCTGCTGGCCGACACGCTGGATGGCCAGGCTGAAAAGCCGCTGCACGAGCAGCTGTCGGAGCGAGAGTTCCAGGTGTTCCTGCGCCTGGCCAAAGGCGAAACCATCGGGCACATGGCCGACAGCCTGTCGCTGAGCGTGAAAACCGTGAGCACGTATCGCACGCGCGTGATGGAGAAGATGAAGCTCGCGTCGAACAGCGACCTGACCTACTACGCGCTCAAGAACGGTTTGATTCAATAACTGCGCGTCTACAGCGCACCGTGCGCCGTGGTATCGCCCGACGCCAGGCGGTGGCAATAGCTGATCAGGGAGTCGATCTCGTTCGACTTGTCGAACACCTTGTCGGCGCCGAGTTCCATGCATTTGCGCCGCATGTCGGGCGTGGCGTAATTGGTCAGCACGACGAATTTGCTGTGCACGGCCAGATCCTTGGCGGCGAGAACGCCCAGACCGGAGCCGCTTCTCAGGAAGATGTCGACGATGACGATGTCGCAGTGATTGCGTGCGTGGCTGAGCCAATACAGCGCGGCCGACTCGTTGTCGGCCGTCCCAACGACATTGACCGCGGCCAGTTCTTCCAGCGTCGCGATCAGGTTTTCGCGAATGACAGGGCTGTCTTCGACGATGTAAGCCTTCAGCATGGCCGGGGATTCATGTGTCCGCCTTAGGAGGAAGAGAGTGGGCTTTCAAGCGGCGAAGTCAAGCTCAAGCAAGCGCTACGGATTCTAAGGACAGCATCCTGGTTGAAACGTCAGGGGAATTGCGCAGATGGCGTAGGACGGGTCCTACAGCCTGTGCGCGGTGCCGTCAGATGACGCGGTTCACCCGCACGTCGACTTCCATGCCGAGGTAGGCGCCACTGCTGCCGAACCACGTCCCGGAAATCGGTGCTGCTTGCCGCGGGTCGCGGGACACGCCCACCCGCACCAGCTGATACCCGCCGAGCAGGTTGTTGGTGGGGTCGAACGGCACCCAGCCGGCACCTGGCAGATAGGCCTGGAGCCAGGCGTGCGTGCTTCCCGCACCGACCATGGGCGACTCGTCTGTCCCGGCGCGAAAATCGAGCGCCGGGTCGTACAGATAGCCGGTGACGAACCGGGTCGCGATCCCGAGCTGCCGGGCGGCTTCCATCATGAGCAAGGCGAAGTCGCGGCAGCTTCCGCTGCCGAGCTGGAGCGTGGCCAGAGGGCTTTGGGTGCCCTCTTCATTGCGTGCCGCGTAAACCAGCGTGTCGCGAATGTGCTGGTTCATCTGCACCAGCAGGTCGCGCGTTGGCGTGGGACCATCGGTTCGGATGAATTGGCGCGCCCAGGCGATGAGCTTGCCCTCGGGATCGTCATGGTGAGGACGCAGGTAGTGTTCAAGGTCGAATCGCTCGTCCACCGTGTAGGCGAACGGAAAGAACTCGGCCATCGGCGACAACGGCAGTTCGAGGTTGTTGCTGTGAGCGTGCTCGATGCGGAACGAGCACACGATCTTCAGCTCTTGCGCGGTGTGCTGGGGTTGCACCAGTGCGACGGAATTGGAGTTGGGATCCTGGATCATTCGCACCCAGGCTTGCGGGCTGACCACCAGGTCGGTGGCCAGCACGCGCAGGTCGTGGCTGTCGCGGGGACGGAACATCACGCGGTGCTCGCCAAAGCTCACGGGCTCGGCGTAGCGATACACCGTCGTGTGAGTGATGTCGTACTGAACGGGCATGGAGCGTCGCCTCCTTATGGCGAACCAACGCTGCATCGTGTCATGGTCACCGCGCTGCGCTTGACGGGCAATGCCTCGCCCCGGTGTCAGACACTCAGCAATTCAACTTCGAACAGCAGCGTGGCATTCGGTGGAATCACGCCGCCTGCGCCGCGGGCACCGTAGCCAAGTTCGGGAGGGATCACCAGCGTGCGCTTCCCTCCGACCTTCATGCCTTGCACGCCTTCGTCCCAGCCCTTGATCACCATGCCGGCGCCGAGGCCGAAGCTGAACGGGTCGTTGCGATCCTTGCTGCTGTCGAATTTGCCGCCTTTTTCGCCATCGTTGTAGAGCCAGCCCGTGTAGTGCACGGTGACTTGCTGGCCGGCTTTGGCTTCGGGGCCGGAGCCGGTCACGGTGTCGTCATACTGCAGGCCGCTGGGGGTGGTTTGCATCGAAGAACTCCAGGAGAAAAAAGGTCCTCGATGCTACTCGCAGTGGCGCGCTCTTGATCCGGTCGCGCACCCCTGAGCCACAGAGCCCGAGGCTGCCGCGTGGACATTGGCATGCGGGTGCGCGGTGCCGGAGCGTCTCGCTAAAGTGCGTGTCTTACTTCACTCGGAGGTTGCATGAGCAAGACATACAAGGTCGCTGTGCTGATCGGCAGCCTGCGCAAGGAGTCCATGAACCGCAAGCTGGCTCTGGCGATCGCCAAACTGGCGCCGTCCCGGTTCACTTTCGAGCACATCGCTGTCGACGATGTGCCCCTGTACAACCAGGATCTGGACAGCAACATGCCGGAGCAGGCGCTTCGGCTCAAGAAGGCCATCGAGGCCACCGATGCGCTGCTGTTCGTCACACCGGAATACAACCGCTCGATCCCAGGCGTCTTGAAGAATGCGATCGATACCGCTTCACGGCCTTATGGCAAGAGTTCGTTCGCCGGCAAGCCGGCCGGGGTGATCGGCGCGTCGGTCGGGGCGATCGGAACGGCCTTGGCTCAACAGCATCTGCGCAACGTATTGGCGTATCTCAATGCGCCGACGATGGGTCAGCCCGAGGCATTCATCCATTTTTCCGATGGCTTGATCGACGATGCCGGTACGGTGTCGAACGATGGCACGCGCAAGTTTCTGCAGGCCTGGGTCGACAGCTACGTGGCCTGGGTGGATACGCATCTCGGGGGCCGCTGACTTCGCTTCAGGCCGGGCGAGAAGGCGGGGCCCAGTGCGCGCGCCATTCCGCCGCTGCCGCGGGCAGCCACTCGCCGATGGGTGCATCGAGCGTGCTGGCGTGAGGCAGGCCGAGCACGGCGGCGGCGGCCCGCAGCGCCTGTGTCGGGGAGGCCAGCTCCAGCGCCTGGGCCCCGTTTTGCTTTGAAAGCTTTTCGCCGTTGGGGCCGAGGACCAGCGGCGTGTGCAGATACTGCGGGGTGGGGTGGCCGAGCGCGCGCTGGAGATGGATCTGGCGCGGCGTGTTGTCGGCGAGGTCGTCGCCGCGCACCACATGGGTGATGCGTTGGTCGGCATCGTCGACCACCACGGCCAGTTGATAGCTCCAGAGGCCGTCGGCCCGTTTCAGTACGAAGTCGCCGACCTCCTGTGTCAGGTTTTGCGTGGCCGGGCCTGTGCGGCGGTCATGCCATTGGATGTGCAGGTCTTCGCCACCGCGCCCGCAGGTGCGCAGGCGGACCGCGCGCGGCGTTTTCCCATGCAATCCGTCGCGGCAGGTGCCCGGGTAGACCAGCTCGCCGTGGCGTGGTTTGCCGTGACGGCCGGCGTCGGCGATTTGCCGCACGATGTCTGCGCGGCTGCAACCGCAGGCATACGCATGCCGCGAAGCGACGAGACGGTCGAGTGCGGCCTGGTACAGCGCATCGCGCCGTGATTGCCGCTGGACGGGTTCGTCGGCGTGCAGTCCGCAGGCGGCAAGCTGCCCGAGGATGAGTGCTTCGCCGCCTTCGATGCAGCGGGGCGTGTCGGTGTCCTCGATGCGCACAATCCATCGACCCCCTTGCGCCCGGGCATCGAGCCAACTGGCCAGTGCCGCCACCAGGGATCCCGCATGCAGCGGGCCGGTGGGCGAGGGGGCGAAGCGTCCGCGGTACATCGGCCCGGGTCAGTGGCCGCCCAGGGGCACGTGGCCGCGGTGGCGCTCGAGCAGCGCTTGCCGAGTGGCAGGGCTTTCCAACTGGTCCAGCCACCAGCGCAGAGCCAGGCCGAGCGGGGATTTGCGGCTGCCGCCGGAGGGGGGGGCGTTGCGCCAGGCGTAGCCCAGCTGCGCATTGAGGGGCGCGCGTTGCACCGGCTTGGATACCAGGCGGCCCGCCGCCAGATGTTCGCGGACCATGGCTTCCGGAACGAAGCCGCAGCCCAGGCAGCGCAGCATCGCCTCGATCTTTGCGGGCATGGTGCTGACGGTGAGGACATCTTGGCCCGGCAGCAGATTCACGGTCACGGGGGTGAGCCGTTGCGCAGAGTCCGCGACCGCGATAGCGCGGTGCCGCAGCAACTCGGCATCGGGGATCGGTTGCACTGCCGAGGCCAGGGGGTGATGCGGAGCCACCGCAAACACGAAGGGGAGGGCGCCGAGAGGCTGGACCTGGATACCGGCCATGGCGGGTTGCTCGGCGGCGACACCGATGGCGAGATCGGCCATGCCGCTGACGAGCGCCTCCCATGTGCCCCCCAGTGTTTCGGTGCGCAGGCGCAGGCGGGTGCCGGTCCCGCCGTCCTGGCCCTCGGCCTTCAGGCCATAAAAGGCTTCACAGATCTCGAACACCGTCACCCGCGAGATGGCCCCGTCGACGGCCACCGTGAGCTGCGTTTCCCAGCCGGTGGCGACGCGCTTGACGCGGTTGGCCACGGCATCGATTTCTTCCAGCAGGCGCCGTCCCTCGGTGAGCAGCTCCTGGCCCGCCGCGGTGAGCTTGGCCTGGCGGGAGCGGCGATCGAACAGCAGCACGTCGAGCGCGTCTTCGAGCTGGCGCACGTTGTAGGTGAGTGCAGACGGCACTTTGCCGAGTTCGCGCGCGGCCGCGGCAAAGCTGCCGGTGCGCGCGATCACGTCCATCATGGCCAGGGCTTCCGGGGTCAGCACATTGCGGGCATTGATCATGGGGCGTTCATGGAGCAGAGGCATCTTCATCTTATTTGAACGAACGCTTCAACCCGGTGCCGCCTGCATGCGCATGCATCCGACTAAATTGGGGCTGAAGGAGCACACCATGAACACCGTACGCAAATCCTCTGACCGCGGCTACGCCGATCATGGCTGGTTGAAGTCGTTCCACAGCTTTTCATTCGCCGACTACCACCGCCCTGATCGCATGGGCGTGGGCAACCTGCGCGTCATCAACGAAGACCGCATCGCCCCCGGGACCGGTTTCGGCACCCACGGGCACAAGGACATGGAAATCGTTTCCTACGTGCTCGAAGGCGCGCTGGGGCACAAGGACAGCATGGGCAACGGTGCCGAGATCGTACCTGGCGATGTGCAGCGCATGAGCGCGGGCCGCGGTATTCGGCACAGTGAGTTCAACCACTCGCCCAGCGGCAGCACGCACTTTCTCCAGATCTGGTTGCTGCCCGATGCGCACGGTATCGAGCCGGGCTATGAGCAACGCCGTTTCGATGCCGGCGAGAAGCGCGGCCGGTTGCGCCTGGTGGCCAGTCGCGATGGCCGGGAGGCATCGGTGCTGCTGCACGCCGATGCGGACATGTATGCCGGGCTGTTCGATGGCAGCGAGGCCGCGGGGCTTGCCGTGGCCGCTGGGCGGCAAGCCTACGTGCATCTGGCGCGTGGACGCCTGACGGTGAACGGTGTGCCGCTCGAAGCCGGCGATGCCCTCATCGCGAGCGACGAAGACCGCGTGGAGGTGTCACACGGGCAGAACGCCGAGGTGCTCGTGTTCGATCTGCCGCGCTGACGCGCTGGCACCGCTGCCGGCGGCGGCTTGATACAGTCGCGCGATGGACGTCGTGCTCAAGATGATGGCGCTGCTGCCGTGGACCGATTGGGTCGCGCTGGCGGGCTTCTTCGCGGCCTGGGTGTGGTATGCGCGGTTTTCGCGCGAGCGCTATCGCACCCAGCCCTCGGTACTCGCCACCACCAACCGCATCCGCCGGCAGTGGATGGTGCAGACCACCTACCGCGATGTGCGCGTGGTGGATGGTGTGGTGATCCAGAACCTGTCGACCAGCCCCTCCTTCTTCGCATCCACCACCATTCTGGTCATCGGCGGTTTGCTTGCCGTGCTCAGCACGAGCGACAAGGCGAGCGAACTCGTGCGCGAGATCCCATTCGCGGCACGCACCTCCGTGCTCATCTTCGATTTGAAACTGGTGTTGCTGCTGATGATCTTCGTGTATGCGTTCTTCCGCTTCACGTGGTCGATGCGCCAATACACCTTCGGCGCCTTGCTGATCGCCGCGGCGCCGGAGTCCAGGCAGTTCGAGGCGCTGGGTGCGGAGGGGGAAGCGCAGCGCCAGGCCTTTGCCGAGAAGGCGGGGCGGCTCGTCGGCATGGCGGCCGAAACCTTCAACGACGGGCTGCGCGCGTACTACCTGTCGTTCGCCGTCATCGGATGGTTTTTTTCGCCGCTGATCTTCGCCTGCGCGACCGCGGGCGTGATCTACATCCTCTACCGCCGCGAGTTCCGCTCCGACGTGCTGGACATTCTCGAGTCCTGACGCGCCTCAGCGCGCGGCCAGCGTCGGGTCGAGCGCTACGCGGTCGTCGAAGACGAAGCAGTCGCCGTCGAAGTGGGCGTTGCCCACGTCCTCGAAGTACTTCAAGATGCCGCCATCGAGCTGCACCACGTGGTCGATACCCGCTTCGGCCATGAACAGCGCGGCCTTTTCGCAGCGGATGCCGCCGGTGCAGTAGCTCACGACGCGCTTGCCTAGGAGTTCCTCGCGGTGCGCCAGCACCTGTTCGGGGAATTCGCTGAACCTGGAGATGTTCCAGTCGATGGCGCCGCGAAAGCGGCCGTGCCCGATTTCGAATGCATTGCGCGTATCGAGGGTGACCACCGGGCGCCCGTCGTCGTCGTGCCCTGCATCCAGCCAGCGGGCGAGTGTCTTGGCGTTCACGGCGGGCGCGCGGCCACCGCTGGGTTGCACCGCGGCATGGTTCATGCGGATGATCTCGCGCTTGATCTTCACCAGCAGCTTGCCGAACGGGCGTGCCGAAGACCAGCTCTCCTTCGGAGCCAGGGCCGCCATGCGCACATCCTGCCGAAGCCAAGCCACGAAGGCGCGCACCCCCTCGGCGGAGCCGGCCAGGAAGAGGTTGATGCCTTCCTCGGCCAGCAGGACGGTGCCTTTCAGCTCCCGGGCCAGCGCCTGCGCGCGGATGTTTTCGCGCAGATCCGGCAGATCTGTCAAGGGGACGAACAAATAAGCCGAGATGTTGAGAATTGGATTCACGCTCTCGATTTTACGGAGCCGGCGTCTCTCTAGAATGCCCGGATGCCATTCGTTCACCTGCGTACCCACACCGAGTTCTCCGTCGTCGACGGCACCCTGCGCATTGGCGAACTCGTGGCCGCCGCGGCGGCCGACGGCCAGGCGGCGCTGGCGATCACCGATTTGTCGAATCTGTTCGGCGCAGTCAAGTTCTACAGCGCCGCGCGCAAACGGGGCGTCAAGCCGTTGATCGGGGCCGATGTCTGGCTGGAGCCCGCCGAGGGCGAAAAGCAACCCAGCCGTCTGCTGCTGCTGGTGCAGAACCATGCTGGCTACCTGAACCTGTGCGAACTCATCTCACGCGCCTGGCTGCAGCCGAATGCGCGTGGACAGGCGTGGGTGCCATGGAGTGCGTTGGCGGCATTGAACGAGGGTTTGATCGCCCTGTCGGGTGCCGAATCCGGTGCCGTGGGCATGGCGCTGATGGCGCAGGACACGCAACGTGCCCAGGCGACCGCCGAGCACCTCGGCGCCCTCTTTGCGCAACGGTTCTACATCGAGGTGCAGCGCACCGGGTCGCCGGGCAACGAGGTGCATTTGCGTGCCGCCGCTCAGCTGGCGGCGCAAATGCAGCTGCCGGTGGTCGCCACGCACCCGGTGCAATTCCAGACGCCCGAAGACTTTGACGCGCACGAGGCGCGGGTGTGCATCGCCGAGGGCGAGACGCTCACCAACCCGCGGCGCATCAAGCGCTTCAACCGCGAGCAGTACTTCAAGACCCAGGCGCAGATGGAAGCCTTGTTCGCCGACCTCCCCAGCGCGGTGCAGAACACGCTCGAGATCGCCAAGCGCTGCAGCGTGTCGCTCACGCTGGGCAAGCCGCAACTGCCCGACTTTCCCATCCCTGAAGTCAACGGCGAGCGCATGGCGCCGCAGGCGTACTTCCGCCACGCGTCGAACGAAGGGCTGGAGGAGCGCCTTCTTCAGCTCTACCCCGATGCTGCCGAACGCGAGGCCCAGCGGCCGCGCTATGCCGATCGCCTGGCGTTCGAGATCAACACGATTGTCGCGATGGGGTTTCCCGGCTACTTCCTGATCGTGGCCGACTTCATCAACTGGGCCAAGCGAAACGGCTGCCCGGTCGGGCCCGGCCGCGGCTCAGGCGCGGGGTCGCTCGTGGCCTACGCGTTGAAGATCACCGACCTCGATCCGCTGCGCTACAACCTGCTGTTCGAACGCTTTCTGAACCCCGACCGCGTCTCGATGCCCGACTTCGACATCGATTTCTGCCAGGGTAACCGCGACCGCGTGATCGATTACGTCAAGGCCAAGTACGGACGCGACGCCGTCAGCCAGATCGCCACCTTCGGCACCATGGCGGCCAAGGCCGCGCTGCGTGACGTGGGCCGTGTGCTGGGCATGGGCTACGGGCACGTGGACAGCATTGCCAAGCTCGTGCCGGCGCCGCCGGGCAAGACGGTGACGCTCCAACGCCCTGGCGACAACCCCGATCCGGGCCTGATCTATGCGCGGGTGGAAGCGCCCGAGATCGAGCAGCGCGAGAAGAACGAAGAAGAGGTGGCCGAACTGCTGGCGTTGGCCGAGCGTGCGGAAGGCCTGGTGCGCAACATCGGCATGCATGCCGGCGGCGTGCTGATCGCGCCCGGCAAGATCACCGATTTCTGCCCGCTGTACATGCAACCGGGCAGTGACAGCGCGGTCAGCCAGTTCGACAAGGACGACGTCGAAGCCATCGGCCTCGTGAAGTTCGACTTCCTGGGTCTGGCCACGCTCACCATCCTGGAGATGGCCAAGCAGTTCATCCGAGCGCGCCACCCTTCCCAGCGCGATTTCCTGCTGGAAACTATTCCGCTCAATGATCGGGCCTCCTACCGCCTGATGAGCGAAGGCAAGACGGTCGCGGTGTTCCAGCTTGAAAGTTCGGGCATGCAGCGCATGCTGCGCGACGCCAAACCCAGCGTCTTCGAGGACATCATCGCGTTGGTGGCGTTGTACCGCCCCGGGCCGATGGATCTGATTCCAAGTTTTTGCGCTCGCAAGCACGGGCGCGAAGAGGTCGACTATCCGCACCCCCTGATGAAAGAGGTGCTGGAGGAAACCTACGGGATCATGGTCTACCAGGAGCAGGTGATGCAGGTGGCGCAGCGCCTGGGGGGCTATTCGCTCGGCGGTGCCGACTTGCTGCGCCGCGCCATGGGCAAGAAGAAGCTCGAGGAGATGGTTGCCCATCGCGCCACCTTTGCCGAGGGCGCGGCGAAGAACAACATTTCCGAGCCGCTGGCCAACGAGATCTTCGACCTGATGGAGAAGTTCGCCGGCTATGGCTTCAACAAGTCGCATGCGGCCGCTTACGCGCTGCTCGCGTACCACACGGCT
>CAZBOF010000093.1:0-5526 GCA_964493285.1 uncultured Rhizobacter sp.
GCATGGGCCTGAGCCATCGCTACGGGCGGCGCATGCGGTAGACACTCTTGGCCCGCCCCACGTTCGAGTTGCCGTAGCGGCCGATGGGAATGGTCTCGTCGGGGGGCAGGCTGCACGGCATGCTGCACGCCCACAGCATCTCCGTGCCCGCTGCGGCCAACGCCTGGCAGGTGGCCTGGTGGATCTCGGTGAGTTCGCCCAGACAGGCGTCGATGTCCGCGTGCACGCCCGTGACCAGCTCGATCTGCGATTCGCTGAAGTCGGTGGTGATGTGCGGGTGCGTGAGCGCGGAGCCGAGCGCCGCGGGGTGCGGGGTCAGCGCCAATGTGCCTTGCGGCTGGACGCGCAGGCTCTCTTTCTCGAGCCCGCGCCGCATGCCCGAGAGCGCACCCGACGGCAGGGCGCGCAAGCGGTCCGGCAAGTCGGTCATGCAGGGTCTCCTCGGCGTGGGTGGGTGGCGAAGTTAACAGACGGTCCACTATTCCCGCAGCCAGCGAAGCCGCGCGATTCGTGGCAGGCAAATGCGGCGGTGTCAGGCTTTGGGCAGCAGCGTGACGCCGAAGCGCCCGCCTACTTCGATCAGAGCCAGCAGGCGGTCGATGTTGGGATGCTTGCCGGGGTGCGCGCGCGCATCGGCAGTGTGTTCGGCGTACAGGGTCAACCCGTGCTGCGCGGCTTGCACGGTGATCGCACCGAACTGCTGGGCCAGCGCGGCGTACACCGCCACCGAGCCGGCCTGGCCCGGTTGGTTTTCGAGGGTGGCGACGACCGCGCCGTACTCATCGGTGAGCTGAAGGCCCGCGAGGTGATCGACACGCGCGAGCTGTCGAAGGTTGTCTGCGAAGGCCATGGCACCGGGGCTCAGGAGGCGGCTTGGAACAGCGCCAGCGTGCGCTCGAACGCGAGGCGTGCGCTTTCGGGGTGGTAGTCGTTGCGGCGGTCGGAATTGAAGCCGTGACCCGCCTCGTACACATGCACCGGCACGTCGGGGTGGGCCGCCTGGACCTTCTCGACGCCTTCCATCGGGATGCCGCCATCGTGACGGCCGAAATGCAGGATGGTGGGGCAGCGCGGCGTTTCGCCCGCCATGCCGGGAATCATGGAGCCGTAGTAGCCCGACGCGGCCGCGAGCCCGTCGCAGCGGCAGGCCGCCGCCCACACCACCGAGCCGCCGTAGCAGTAGCCGGTGATGAACACCGGGCCGCCGTCGGCCCGGAGGGCATTGATGCAGGTCTGGGCATCGGCCACCGACTGCGCGAACGGGTGCAGCTCGCGGGCGATCTTGATCGCCTTTTGCCGCTCTTCGCCCTCGTAGCCGGCCTCCAGGCCCGGGGCCACGCGGTCGTAGATGGCCGGCGCGAGCACATCGAAGCCCTGGTCGGCGAATCGGTCGGCCTGTTCGCGGATGTGATCGGTGACGCCGAAGATTTCCTGGATCAGCACCAGGCCGCCGCGGCGCGGGCCGCTGGCTTTCACACGGTAGACGCCGATCGATGCGCCGTCGTCCATCGTCATCTGGATCATCGCGCCGCGTGTGCTCATGGGTGCCTCCGTGTGCCTAGGGGAGGTGGAATATACGGCGCTTGCGCGCGGGCTGCACGCGGGGCCGGATGTACCTATAGTTCACGACTGCATTTGGCTGCCTGGACCTCCATGAAAACCCCCGCTGTGCTTGTTTCCCAAGAACCGCCACGTGCCCGCGATGGCGGCCATCTGTCGATCCGCCGCGCGGGCGCCCGACGGGGTGTGCTGCGCTGATGGCCGCCCCGTCCCTCCTCAGCGAACACGCCTGCTTCGGCGGCGTGCAAGGCTATTACCAGCATGACTCGTCGGTGATCGGCCTGCCCATGAAGTTCGGCGTGTACCGCCCGCCCCAGGCGGCGAGCGGGCCGGTGCCGGTGCTGTTCTACCTCGCCGGCCTCACCTGCAACGAAGAAACCTTCGCGATCAAGGCGGGCGCGCAGCGCGTGGCGTCCGAGCTGGGGCTGATGCTGGTCACGCCTGACACCAGCCCGCGCCACACCGGCGTCGAGGGCGCCGACGCGGCGTGGGACTTCGGCACCGGCGCCGGCTTCTATCTCGACGCCACCGAGCCGCCTTGGCGCGAGCGCTGGCGCATGGGCTCGTACATCACGCAGGAGCTGCGGTCCTTGGTGCTCGCGCAGTTTGCGGCGCGTGCCGACCGCGTCGGCATCTTCGGCCACTCCATGGGCGGCCATGGTGCGCTCACGCTCGCATTGAAGAACCCCGGCCTGTACCAGAGCGTGTCGGCGTTCGCGCCGATTGCGGCACCCACGCAGTGCGCCTGGGGCCACAAGGCGTTCCAGGGCTATCTCGGCGGCGACCGCGCGGCGTGGGCGCAGCACGACGCCACCGAGCTGGTGAAGGCCGGTGCGCGCGTGCCGCCGTTGTTGATCGACCAGGGCCTGGCCGACAAATTCCTGGCCGACGGGCAACTGCGCCCCGAGCTGTTCGAGGCCGCCTGCCAGGCGGCGGGCCAGCCGCTCACCTTGCGGCGGCACGAAGGCTACGACCACGGGTACTTCTTCATCTCGACATTCGTCGCCGACCACCTCGCACACCACGCGCGCGTGCTTGCCTGAGCGCGCAGGGCGCGCGGCCCCGCGGCGAACCGCCGGGTTCGCCGCCTTGGGCTGAGCACTTTTTTCTATCGGCGCGGCGGAACCCATCGACAACGGCAAAGCCGCAGCGTGGCACGGTGGCGCTTTCACCGAACGGTGGTGTTCGAGGGCCGGGTTGATACCATCTTCAGCCCATGGCGCCACACGCTTCGACCCCGCATCAAAAGCTCGACCTCAATCTGTTGTCGGTGATCGTGGCTTTGATCGAAGCCGGCAGCGTGAGCCAGGCCGCCATCGATCTGGGCGTGAGCCAGCCCACCGTCAGCGGCGCGCTCGCCAAGCTGCGCGGCCATTTCAACGACCCGCTGTTCATTCGCTCCGGCCATGGCATGGCGCCCACCCCGCGCGGAGCCGAGGTGGCGGGTGTGGCGCGCGAAATTCTGCGCGAGATCCATGAGCGGCTGCAAGTCGACGTGCCGTTCGAGCCGCGCAACACCCTGCGGCCGTTCACGTTCGCGCTGTCCGACGTGGGCGAGATCGTCTTCCTGCCCAAGCTGCTGAAGACCTTGAACGCCTTGGCGCCGGGGGCGTCGGTGCGGTCCGTCACCATGCGTCCCGCGCAACTTGCCTCAGCGCTCGAAGAAGGCGATGTGGATCTCGCCATCGGCTACTTCCCCGATCTGCGAAAGAGCGATTTTTTCCAGCAGCGCCTGCTGACGCACCACTTCGTCTGCCTCTTGCGGGCCGACCATCCGATCGGCGGGAACCGGCTCACTTCGGGCGAGTTCCTCGGCCTGCGTCACGTGGTGGCGCAATCCGAAGGGCGCAGCCAGGAGATATTCGAACAGTTCTTGGAAGCGCGCGGGCTCACGCGGCGCATCGCGCTGTACACGCCGCACTTTCTCAGCATCCACAAGCTCATCGCGCAGTCGGACATGGTCGTCACCGTGCCGCATGCGCTCGGCATCGAGTACGGAAATCCCACGCACAAGCTGAAGGCCATGAAGCTGCCGTTCGAGTCGCCGACGATCGAGCTGAAGCAGCACTGGCATCGCAAGGTGCACAAGGATGCGCGCAACGTGTGGCTGCGCAAGGTCGTCAGCGAGTTGTTCAATCAGGCGACCGACGAGTGGTGAACGAGGCGCCCGTCGGCGCCTCGTGTTTTCCCTGACACCGTGAGGTGTTTTCAGCGCGCCTCCCCGGGCGCCGCCTGGAACTATCGGCAATGCTGATATTCCGTATCGGCGAACTTGCTTGGCCTGAGGCGCACGAGCAGTCAACACTGCGCCCCGTTGACGTTTCGCCCGCCCGTTCGTCGCGGCGCGCGTTCGGGTCACGGCCATTCCAACAGCAGCCACGGAGACACACCCCATGAAGCCATTCAGCGCCCTCGCCATTGCGGCCACGCTTGCCGCGTCGATCGCGCCGTTGACCACGCACGCGCAAGAGATCACGCTCAAGGTCCACCATTTCTGGCCGCCCGCGGCCATGCCGCCGACGGAAATCCTGCAGCCCTTCTGCGACAAGATCGCCGCAGACTCGCAGAACCGCCTGAAGTGCCAGGTGTTTCCCGCGATGCAGCTGGGCGGCACGCCTGCGCAGTTGATCGACCAGGTGCGCGACGGCGTGGTCGACATCGCGTTCACGCTGCCGGGCTACACCGCCGGGCGCTTCCCGATCATGGAAGTGTTCGAGCTGCCCTTCATGAACAA
Organism: uncultured Rhizobacter sp.; assembly: GCA_964493285.1. GTDB lineage: Bacteria > Pseudomonadota > Gammaproteobacteria > Burkholderiales > Burkholderiaceae_C > Rhizobacter. The sequence continues at coordinate 4,295 of CAZBOF010000093.1, forward strand.
CTCCGCTGCCGCAGGCTCGATGGCCGCGTGGGAGTTCTACACCAAGTACGGTGAGAAAGAATTCGCGGGCGTCAAGCCACTGCTGTTCGCCATTCACGACGAGGGCTATCTGCACACCCGCGACAAGCAAGTGAAGACATTGCAGGACCTGAAGGGCCTGAAGCTGCGTGCACCCACGCGCCAGACCAACAAGCTGCTCGCCCGCCTCGGCGCCACGCCGGTGGGCATGCCGCTGCCCGCGGTGGCGGACTCGGTGAGCAAGGGCACGATCGATGGCTTCGCGCTGCCGTGGGAAGTCATCCCGTCGGCCAAGCTGCACGAGATGGTGAAGTACCACACCGAGACGCCCGCTTCGCGGCCCGCGCTCTACTCCGCCGGGTTCGTGCTGGCGATGAACCCAGCCCGCTACGACGGCTTGCCGGCCGATCTCAAGGCCGTGATCGACCGCAACAGCGGCGCGGTGCTGTCCGCGAAGGCCGGTGTGGCCTGGGCGCAGAGCAAGCCCGCAGGCCGCAAGCCCGCGGTGGACCGCGGCAACACTTTCTACGAAGTGTCCGAAGCCGAGACCGACAACTGGATCAAGGCAAGCGCTCCGCTCTACGACGAGTGGGTGGCCGACATGAACAAGCGTGGCTTGCCGGGGCGGCAGATGCTGCAGGACGCCCGCGACCTGCTGAACAAATACAAGCGCTGATCGTTGCGCTGCCAGGGGCGGGCGCTCGCGCCCGTCGCACCGCAGGCGGGGGCCGCCGTGTCCGCGCCGATCCCGTGCTGCGCCCGCAGCACGTTCACACAGAAGAATGGAGACCCACATGACTACCAAGCGTTACCCCTCGATCGGGCGTTCGCCCCACGCGCTGTCGCTCGTCACCTTTGCGGCATTGCTGTCCGCCTGCGGTGGCTCGGATGCGCCTCCCGCGCCCCCGCCGCCCCCGCCGGTGGTGCTGGCCTGCGACGACACGCTGCGCGACCACGCGCTGGCCCCTGACACGCGAATCCTGGATGTGCGTGCCTTCGCGCAGGACGAGCCGCTGACCGGCGCCAACAACGCGCCGCGTGCGGCGGCCGACCTGTGCCGCGTCAAGCTCGTCATCGGCCCCGGCAATCCCGGCCCGGACGATGCGCCCTCGACCTCCGACGGCATCGGCGTCGAGCTGTGGCTGCCCGCCAAGGACGCGTGGAACGAGAAGTACCTCGCGGTGGGCGGCGGCGGCTGGCAAGGCGGCACCGCG
>CAZBOF010000093.1:5536-16492 GCA_964493285.1 uncultured Rhizobacter sp.
GACCCGCAGGCGGTGGGCAGTTCGCAGGCCGCCTCGCTGGCCGGCGAAGGCTACGTGACCTCCTTCACCGACACCGGGCATGACAAGGCCGGCGGCAGCGGCTCCTTCGGCCTGAACCCCGACCGCAGCATCAACTACCCATTGCTGCGCGACAACGCGGAGCGCTCGCTGGCCGAGATGGCGATCAAGGCCAAGGTGCTGGCGGCCGCGTACTACGGCAATGCGCCGCAGCGCAACTACTGGCTCGGCTGCTCGACCGGCGGACGGCAGGGGATGATGCTGGCGCAGCGCCATCCGGAGGCCTTCGACGGCATCATCGCTGGCGCGCCGGCCTTCAACTGGGACCGCTTCCACCCGGCGCAAATGTGGCCGCAGGTGGCCATGCGCCAAGACCTCGGGCAGAACATTCCCACAGCCAAGCTCACGGCGGCCACTGCGGCGGCGGTGGCGTCCTGTGGCTCCGCGGTGACGGGTGCGGCCGATGGCTTCATCGAGAACCCGGGGCGCTGCAACTACGATCCGAGCACCGACCAGGCGATGCTCTGCACTGCTGAGGGTGGCACCAACGCCACCGCGAACTGCCTGACGGTGGCCGAGGCGAACGTCATCAACAAGATCTGGCACGGCCCCACCGTGACAGGCGATGTGCCGCTGCCTTCGCGCGACAACGGCTACAACCTTGCGCTGCAACCCAGCCAGCTCTGGTACGGCCTCACGCGCGGCACCAACCTCGGCTCGCTGGCGGGCGCCAACCCGTTCGCCACCGGCGCCGACCACGTGGCCATCGCGATGCAGGATCCGAGCTACGGCAGCACGCAATTCATCCATGCTTCGGGCAATGGCGTGAACCGGGTGCGCGACATCACCTATGGCGGCCTGGACTCGTTCTTCAACATGTACACCAAGTCGGTCCAGATGACGCACGAGGTGCTCGGCACCGATAACCCGGATCTCTCGGCGTTCAAGGCGCGCGGCGGCAAGCTGATCATGTTCCATGGCCTGTCCGATCCGCTGATCTTCCCGCAAGGCACGCTCAACTACTACGAGCGGCTGGTGGGGGCGCAGGGCGGCTACCAGGCTACCCAGGAGTTCGCTCGCCTGTACATGATGCCGGGCCTCGGCCACTGCAGCGGAGCCGGCACGCCGGGTGCCACGCCGCGCGCGCCGAATGGCAATGTCTCGAGCCCGCAGATCGAGTACTTCCGCATGCTGGTCGACTGGATGGAGCAAGGCACGGCACCGGCCGAAGCGATTCCCGCGTCCACGGCGGCGAACGTCACGCCCACGCGCAGCCGTCCCCTGTGCATGTACCCGAAGAACGTGTCGTATGTCGGGGGTGATGTGAACGCGGCTTCCAGCTACACCTGCCTGTAGCCGCAGCCTGACCGGCACCCGCGAACGGGTGCGCCCCGGATCGCACCGCAGCGGCACACCGCTGCGGTGCGATTCATCTCAGACGAGACGACGAGTTTTTGTGAATCAGGGAGACGATTTGTGATGCGCACCCAAGTCGCCATCATCGGCGCGGGGCCCGCGGGCATGTTGCTGGGCGCACTGCTGCACAAGGCCGGAATCGATGCCGTCATCATCGAACGGCGCAGCGCCGAGTATGTGCTGGGCCGCATACGGGCCGGCGTGCTGGAGCAGACCACCGTCGACCTGCTGGAGCAAGCCGGCGTGGCGCAGCGACTGCACGCCGAAGGGCTGCCGCACGCGGGCGCCGAGCTGGCGTTCGATGACCGGCTTCATCGCGTGGACTTCCAGGCGCTGACCGGCAAGCACGTGATGGTCTACGGCCAGACCGAAGTGACGCACGACCTGATGGAGGCGCGTGCCGCCGCCGGCCTGCGCACCGTGTACGAAGCGGCCGAGGTCGGCGTGCACGACTTCGACACCGATCACCCGCGCGTGTCCTGGCGCAAGGACGGGCAGTCGCATGAGCTGGCGTGTGACTTCATCGCCGGCTGCGACGGCTATCACGGCGCCAGCCGCGCCAGCGTTCCTGCCGCGGCGATCACCTGCTACGAAAAGATCTACCCGTTCGGCTGGCTGGGCGTGCTGGCCGACGTGCCGCCCGCGCGCCACGAGCTGGTCTATGCCAGCCACGAGCGGGGCTTCGCGCTGTGCAGCCAGCGCAGCCTGACGCGCAGCCGCTACTACGTGCAGTGCGCGCTGGACGACAACGCGCAGCGCTGGAGCGACGACATGTTCTGGGACGAACTGCGCCGCCGCCTGCCGCCCGAGGTGGCCGAGTCGGTGATCACCGGCGGATCGATCGAGAAAAGCATCGCGCCGCTGCGCAGCTTCGTGGCCGAGCCGATGCGCTTCAACCGCCTGTTCCTGGCCGGCGACGCCGCGCACATCGTGCCGCCCACCGGCGCCAAGGGCCTGAACCTCGCGGCGTCCGACGTCGGCTACCTCGCCAGCGCGCTGGCCGAGCACTACGGCGAGCACAGCCATGCCGGCATCGATGCCTACTCCGAGCGCTGCCTGCGCCGCATCTGGCGCGCGGAGCGCTTCTCGTGGTGGTTCACCTCGCTGATGCACACGTTTCCAGACACGGGCGCATTCGGCCGAAGGATGCAGCTCGCGGAGCTGGACTACCTCATCGCATCGCCCCATGCGGCCAGCGCGATGGCGGAAAATTATGTCGGCCTCCCGCTCGAGGACCGGTTCGGCGCTTTGGCGTGAGCCGGCCTGCCGGACCATCCCTGATCCCGTACGAGAGGACTCCTGAATGTCATTGATCTTGCGCCGTACCGCGGCGCTGTTTGCCCTGGCGGGCGGTGCAGTCGCTTGCGCGGTGGCGCTGCTCACCGTGACCAGCATCGCCGGGCGCTCGCTGCTGGCGCGGCCGGTTCCGGGTGACGTGGAACTCACGCAGTTCGGCATTGCGCTGGCCATCGCCTTGTGCCTGCCGTGGGCCCAGCTGAAGCGGGCCAACATCATCGTGGACTTCTTCACCCAGAAGGCCGCGCCGCGCACCCGCGCCCGCCTGGACGCCATCGGTGCGCTGCTGCTGGCGCTGATGGTGGGGCTGCTGGCCTGGCGCACCGCCGTGGGCGCGGTGTCGTCGCGCGAGACCTTCGAGACGACGATGATCCTCGACCTGCCGATGTGGATCAGCTACGCGGTGCTGGCGCCGGGGCTGGCGCTGACCGCCGTGATCGCGGTCGTGCAGGTGTTCGCGCCCCCGGCCGAGAACGACACGCAGGTGCCCGAAGGAATGTCGACATGACCGGCGCGACCATCGGCATCCTGGTGTTCGCCGGGATGCTCGCGCTGATGGTGATCCGCGTGCCGATCGCGGCGGCCATGTTCATCCCCGGCGCGCTGGGCTACTGGGCGATGACCCACGACATGGCGCTGCTCAACATGCTCAAGGGCTCGGCGGTGGCACGCTTGTCGGTGTACGACCTGTCGGTCATCCCGCTGTTCCTGCTGATGGGCCAGTTCGCCACGCAAGGCGGGCTCAGCCGCGCGCTCTTCAATGCCGCGACGGCGTTCGTGGGCCACATCCGCGGCGGGCTCGGCATGGCGGCCGTGCTCACGGCGGCGGCGTTCGGCGCCGTGTGCGGCTCGTCGGTGGCGACCTCGGCCACGGTGACGCAGGTGGCGTACCCGCAGATGCGCGCGCTCGGCTACCACGGGCGCCTGTCCACCGCGACGCTGGCCGCGGGCGGCACGATGGGCATCCTGGTGCCGCCTTCGGTGCCGCTGGTGGTCTACGCGATCCTGACGGAACAGAACATCGCCAAGCTCTTCGCCGCGGCGGTGGTGCCCGGCCTGCTGGCTGCCGCCGGCTACCTGATCGTGATCGCGCTGTATTGCCGCTGGCGGCCTTCGCTGGCGCCGCCGAGCACGCCGCTGCCGTGGGCCACCCGCTGGCAGACGCTGGGTGGCGTCTGGCCCATCGTGGTGATCTTCACCGTCGTCTTCGGCGGCATCTACGGCGGCGTGTTCTCGCCGACCGAAGGCGCGGCCGTGGGCGCGCTCGGCACCTTCCTGGCCGGCCTGGCGCGGCGCGAGCTGGGCTGGGCGGCGCTGCGGCGCAGCTTTCTCGGCACCGCGGAAACTTCGGCGATGGTGTTCATGATCTTCCTGGGCGCCGACATGATGAATTCGGCGCTGGCACTCACCCAGATGCCCATGCACCTGGCGGCGTGGGCCGGCAGCCTGGATGTGGCGCCGCTGGTGATCGTCGGCAGCATCCTGCTGCTGTTCGTGGTGCTCGGCTGCGTGATGGACGAGCTGTCGATGCTGCTGCTGACGATTCCGGTGGTGTTTCCCACCATCATGGCGCTGGAACTCTGGGGCCTGACCCCGGAGATGAAAGCCATCTGGTTCGGCGTGCTGGTGCTGATGACCGTCGGCATCGGGCTGATTGCGCCGCCGGTCGGGCTCAACGTCTATGTGGTCAACAGCATTGCCAAGGACGTGCCCATGGCCGAAACCTACAAAGGCGTGTTCCCCTTCCTCGCCAGCGATGTGGTGCGCACGGTCGCGCTGCTTCTCTTCCCGGGCCTGAGTTTGGGATTGGTGCGCTGGCTGTTCCCCTGAGGCGGGCGTCACGATCGGCAGGCCGCTGGCTGGGAGGGCATCCAGGATCGGCAAGCCTTAGTTGGTGAGTTGGTGCTCACGGTCGATGTGATGTTCATCGCCCAGGCCGTGGTGGCCGGGCGCGGCTGGGTGTCTTTCTCAGGGAATAGGTAGTACAAACAAGAACGATTCGCATTATGATTGTCCAGATTGTCATCCCGAATCCCTGGACTTGCCGTGCTGCGCCACCCGGACGCGTTTTCCCTTGCCTTGTTCTGCTTTCGTGTCGCCGCGCGGACCGGGTGCTCCGTGGCCTTGGCGGGCGGCGCGCTGGCTGCCGCGGCCCAGGACACCACGCTGGCGCCGGTGGTCATCAGCGCCACCCGCACGGAAAAGGCCCAGGCCGACGTGCCGGTGCGCACCGAGGTGGTGGATCGCGCCGAGATCGCGCGCACGAATGCCCAGACGCTGAAGCAGGCGCTTGAGAACGTCCCCGGCCTGCAACTGCGTGAACTGCACGGCAAATCGGGGTACGAAGTCTCTCTGCAAGGGCTCAGCGCCGACCAGGTGCTGGTGCTGATCGATGGCCTGCCCATCACGGCGAGCACCGGCTCCGCGGTGGACCTCAGCCAGTACCTGCTCAACACCGTCGAGCGGGTGGAGGTCGTGAAGGGGGCGTCCTCGGCCCAGTACGGCAGCTCGGCGATGGGCGGCGTGATCAACGTGATCACCCGGCGCATCGAGCCCGGCCTGTCGGGCGAAGCCGCGCTCGATGCCGGCAGCCGCGGCGCGCAGAACCCCAATGGGCGAAGCGTCAGCCTCGGGCAGCGCCAGGCCCAGTTCCGCCTCGAAGGCGGCGGCGAAGCCTGGCGGCTGCGCCTGAGCGGCCAGGTGCTCGACGACGAGGGTTTCGCCAAAGACCCGTCCGGCTGGCCGCGACAGGGCGATGCGATGCAACGCCGGCAGCTCGGTGCCCGCGCGCAGTGGCGGCCCGCCGCCGGCAGCGAGCTGTGGGTGGATGCCAGCACCTACCGCGAAGACGACGAGCAGCGCTACACCTACTACGCGCCGCCGAATCTCGTGCCGCAGCACAAGAACGAGCGCATCGCGCGGCACCGCGGCGCCGCTGGCGGCCACTGGACGGCCGACTCCGGACTGCGCCTGCAGCTCAAGGGCGTGGACGAGCGCTACGACACACATTCGCAGGCATTCTCGAACCAGGCGCTGGCCACCGACCGCCGCGCCGAGCAGCGGCTCAGCCACCTCAGTGCGCAGGCCGATCTGCCAGCCTGGGGTCGCCAGCTGTGGCAGTTCGGCGCCGACTGGCGGCGCGAAACGCTCACGCAGACCAGCAACGGCAGCTCCGAGATCAGCGGCGGGCACGCCAGCCGCACCAGCCACGAGCTGTTCGTGCAGAACGATGTGGTGTTCGACAACCAGTGGGAGCTGCTGCTGGGCGTGCGCGGCCAGGACGACAGCGATTTCGGCGGCCACTACGCACCCAAGGTCGGTGTGCGCTCGCCCGCGTTCACGCGCGGTGAGTGGAGCGGCACGCTGCGCGCCAGCGTCGGCCAGGGCTACCGCGTACCGAACCTCAAGGAACGCTACTACGTGTTCGATCACAGCGCGCTGGGCTACCAGGTGCTGGGCAACCCCGACCTGAAGCCGGAGTCGTCGAACAGCTTCCAGCTCGGCGTCTCGGTGTCCGGCCCGTACCGGACCTCCTTCGAGATCCACGGCTTCGTGAACCGCGTGCGCGATCTCATCCAGACCGATCTCAGCAACTTCACCGTGATCAACGGGGTGGCGTACTACGCCTACCGCAACGTGGCGCGTGCGCGCACCGCCGGCATCGAAACCGGTTTCGGCTGGCAGGCGAGCCCGGCGCTGCGCCTGAGCGGCGGCTGGACATACACCCAGACCGAAGACCTCGACACCGGCAGCGAACTCACGCGCCGCCCGCGCCACATCGCCCGCGTGGGCCTGGACTGGCAGGCGCATGAACGCACCGCGCTCGCGCTGCGCGCCCGCGCCCAGAGCAGCGAACTGGTTGACACCGCCGGTGCCGGGCGCTCCCCCTCGTGGGCCGTGCTGGACCTGTCCCTCAGCCACCAGCTTCAGCCGCGCCTGCGCGTGTACGGCGGCGTCAACAACCTGTTCAACCGGCAGCGCGATTTCGGCAATGCCAATGATTTCGGCCCCTTGGCCGGCCGCTATGTGTATGCCGGCCTTTCCTACGCTTTCTCCAACTCCAACCCGTGACGACGAGGTCCCTCCCATGACGCCAAACGCAATCTCCCCCTCCCTGGCTGCGCGACTGCGAGCGCTCAGCGTGTTGATGGCCGCCAGCGTGCTGGCCGCTTGCGGCGGGGGTGGCGGTGAAGCCACGCCGCCGCCGCCGCCGCCGCCCGCGAGCAGCTTCACGCAATCGGGCTCCTGGACCTTCAACCTGCCCGCATCGGGCACGGCGCTGTGCTACGACTTCGACACCCAGGCCGAAGTGGCGGGATGTGCCGGCAACGACTGGGACTTGCGCGTGCTCAGCAGCGGACTCACCGCCACGCTGTGGACCAACAGCGGCACCAGCGGCACCGGCGACGGCGCGGCCGTGGGCGGGCCCTTCGAGCACACCTGGACCGACCTCGCCACCTGGCAGAACGGCACCACCGACCCGGTGAATGGCGCGCTGCCGCCGGCCGCGTTCCTGCAAGACTCGGTCAGCAGCGTGTTCACCGGCAGCAACAGCATCCAGTCGGCTGCGTTCGAGTACGCCGTGACGGGCGGTCCGGCCGACCACAGCCTGTATCCGAACTACCGCGTGTTCCTCATCACGACGAACAACGCCGTCGCCAGCAACGTGGGCACGGCCGGCTCGCCCGTGTTCGCCTTGCAGGTCACCGGCTACTACGGTGGCGCGACCGGCACCACCTCGGGCTACCCGAGCTTCCGCTGGGTGGACCGCGCCGATCCCGCGACCGTGCGCACGGCCACGGTGAATGCCAGCGCCGGCTGGGTCTACTACGACCTGGTGAACGGTGCCGAAGTGGGCGAGGCCGATGCCTGGCAGATCGCGTTCAACCGCTACAGCACCAAGCTGAACGGCGGCGCCTCCGGGTCGGGCACCGTGGGCGGCTTCCGCGGCAAGACCCCGGCCGGCTTCTACGACGGCACGGGCGCACCGATCGCCTCGCGCTTCACCGCCACCACCAACACCGCTGACACGCTGGCCGATCTCACCGCCGGCGACATCGCGGTGCCGGCGAACGCGAACGCCTGGGTGCGCGACGCCACCACCTCGCCGCTGAATCCGACCTATCGCGGCACCTACCCGAACGCGCTGGACTACGGCTGGCTGAGCTATTTCCCCACCGCTGCGGCCGCGCAAGCGGCCGGCATGCCGGCCGTGGCGCACGTGATCCGCGCCAACGACGAGCGCGGCACCATCGTGCGTTCGGGCGAAGGCAACAGCTATGCGCGCATCCGCCTGTCGTCGATCGCTTACGCCGACCCGAACGTGAACAGCAGCCAGCAGACCTGGACGTTCCAGTTCGACGTCCAGCCCCGTCCCTGACCCTTCCTCCTTCCATCCGTCAAGGCAGAACCCCCATGATCCACCCCGACGCCACCCCCAACGCCGACTCGCTGCCCGCACGCCACGCAGCGCTCGCAGCGGCCGAGCCCAAACTGCGCATCCGCGATCGCGCACAACGGCTTGGCGTGTCCGAAGCCGAGCTGGTCTCTCTCAATGCCGGGCTCGAATCCACCGAGCTGGCGGGCACGCCCCAGGCCCTGCTGCGCGAGGTGGGCGGGCTGGGGGAGGTCATGGCGCTGTCGCGCAACCCGTGGTGCGTGCACGAGCGCCACGGGGTGTACCAGGACATCCAGGCCGAAGGCCCGGTGGGCCTGGTGCTCGGGCCGGACATCGACCTGCGCCTGTTCTTCTCGGCATGGAAGGTGGCTTATGCGGTGGTGGAGAACGGGCGCCACAGCCTCCAGTTCTTCGACACGGCCGGCGACGCGGTGCACAAGATCTACCGCACCGACGCCACGGACGCGCAAGCATGGGACGCCTATGTCGCACGCCACGCACGGCCCGAGAAATCGCCGTTGGCGCTGCAGGCTGCACCGGCCGCACAGGAAGCGGCCGAGGTGAGCGACCCCGCCGCGCTGCGCACCGACTGGCTGGCGCTGCAAGACACGCACGACTTTCACGGCATGCTGCGCAAGTTCAAGGTGTCGCGCACGGCGGCGCTGCGTGCGGCCGGTGCCGATCTCGCGCAGCAGGTGCCGGCCGACACGCTCGAGTCGGTGTTGCAGGCGGCGGCCGCGGAGGCGCTGCCCATCATGTGCTTCGTCTTCAACCGCGGCATCGTGCAGATCCACAGCGGCCCCGTGCAGAAGCTGGTGCGCACCGGGCCCTGGTTCAATGTGCTCGACCCCAAGTTCAACCTGCACCTCGACACCGATGCGGTGGCGTCCACCTGGATCGTCAACAAGCCCACGCGCGACGGCTGGGTCACCTCGCTCGAAGCCTTCTCGGCCACCGGCGAGCTGATCGTGCAGTTCTTCGGCGAACGCAAACCGGGCCGCCCGGAGCTGGCCGCGTGGCGCGAGCTTCTGCTCAGCCGCTGCGCCCAGCCGCTGGCGGCCTGAAAGTCACCCGATGAACATCGTCGCCCGCATTCAATGCCTGGCAGCCATCGTGCTGGCCGCCGCGGCCGGCGCGGCATCGGCTGCGCCTCCTGCGCGCGTGGTCACGCTCGGCGGCGCGGTGACGGAAATCGTCTACGCGCTCAACGAAGGCGCGCGCATGGTGGGCACCGACGCGTCAAGCAACTATCCCGAAGCTGCGCGCCAGTTGCCGCAGGTCGGCTACTACCGCGGCTTTGCGATCGAAGGCGTCGCCAGCCTGCGGCCGGAACTGGTGCTGGCCTCCGACCAGGCAGGGCCGCCCACCGCGCTGGAGCAGTTGCGCCGGCTGGGGCCGCGCGTCGTCGTGCTGCCCTCGGCGCCGACGGTCGACGCGCTGGAGCAGCGCATCACCGGCGTGGCGCAGGCGCTCGAAATCCCCCGCGAAGGCGAGGCGCTGGTGCAGCGCATCCGCGCGCAACTTGCGCAGACGCCGCCGTTGCGCGACCCGTTGCGCGTGCTGCTGGTGAGCAGCCACACAGGCAAGCTCGAAGGCGCGGGCGATGGCACCGCGGCCGACGCGATGCTGCGCCTGTCCGGCGCCACCAACGTGCTGGCGGCGGAGAAGGGCTACAAGCCGATCTCGGGGGAAGCTGCCGCTGCGCTGCGGCCTGATGTGATCGTGACGACCACGATGTCCATTCGCGCGCAAGGCGGTGTGGAAGCCTTCCTCGCGCAGCCCGGCCTGGTGGTCACGCCGGCGGCGCGCGCGGGCCGCCTCGTGGTGCTCGACGATTTGCTGCTGCTGGGCTTCGGCCCCCGCCTGCCCGAGGCGCTGCGCCTGTTGCAGGCGGGCTTCGCGGCCAAGCGGTGAGCGCTTCCGTTCCTTCCGCGCAGGCGCCCGCGCGGCGCGGCGTCTCGCCCCTCGCCGCGCTGGCCATCATGGCCGTGCTGCTGCTGGGGCTGGTGCTGGCCGCGGCGTCGAGCGGGGCCGTCGGCATCCCGCTCGGGCGGACCGCTTCGCTGCTGTGGTCGGTGCCTGCCGACCCCGAAGCGCAGATGTGGCGCAACGTGCTGCTCGAAGTGCGCCTGCCGCGCATGGCGCTCGCCATCGTCACCGGCGCCGGGCTGGCGATTGCCGGCGTGGCCATGCAGGCCTTGTTCCGCAACCCGCTGGCCGAGCCCGGGCTGATCGGCATTTCGCTGGGCGGGGCGGTCGGGGCGGTGGCCGCGATCGTGCTCAACGCGCCCGGCCTGTGGGTGATTGCGCCGTCGGCTTTCGTGGGCAGCCTCGTGGCGACGGCGCTGGCCTACTGGCTCGGCAGCCGGCATCCCGGCGTGGGGAGCGTGCTGCTGGCGGGCATCGCGATCAACGCCATGTGTGCCAGCGTGATCGGCCTCTTCACGTACCAGGCCAACGATGTGCAGCTGCGCAACCTCACGTTCTGGAACATGGGCAGCCTGGCCGGCGCGAGCTGGGCCCTCATGGCATGGCTGACCCCGTGGGTCGTGGCGATGAGCGTGCTGCTATTGCGCGACTGGCGCGCGATGAACGCGCTGATGCTCGGCGAGCGCGAAGCGCAGCACCTGGGCTACGCGCTGAAATCGCTGCGCCGCCGGCTGGTGCTCGTGACGGCGCTGATCGTCGGCCCGCTGGTGGCCGTCACCGGCACCATTGCCTTCGTGGGGCTGGTGGTGCCGCACCTGATGCGCCTGATGCTGGGGGCCGACCACCGCTGGCTGCTGCCCCACACGCTGGCCGGCGGTGCCATTGCGCTGACGCTGGCC
>CAZBOF010000094.1:0-10060 GCA_964493285.1 uncultured Rhizobacter sp.
CTTCATCTTCTTGAAAGCGGGCGACTCGTTCATGCTCAAGCGAATCCACACGCTGATGCCGAGCAGCAGCACGGACAGCAGGAACGGAATGCGCCAGCCCCATTCGGCAAACGCAGCCTCGCCGAGCAGGGTACGCGTCCCGAGAATCACGATCAGCGACAGGAACAGGCCCAGTGTCGCCGTGGTCTGGATCCACGAAGTGAACAAGCCGCGCTTGCCGTGCGGCGCGTGTTCGGCCACGTAGGTGGCCGCGCCGCCGTACTCGCCCCCGAGAGCCAGGCCTTGCAGCATGCGCAGGCCGATCAGGATGATTGGCGCGGCGATGCCGATCGCGTTGTAGTTGGGCAGCAGGCCGACGATGAACGTCGACAAGCCCATGATCACGATCGTGACCAGGAAGGTGTACTTCCGCCCGATCATGTCGCCCAACCGGCCGAACACCAGCGCACCGAACGGGCGCACGATGAAGCCAGCGGCGAATGCCAGCAGCGAGAAGATGGTTCGCGAGGCCGGGTCCAGCGCAGAGAAGAACTGGTTACCGATGATGACGGCCAAGGTGCCGTATAGGTAAAAGTCGTACCACTCGAACACCGTGCCCAGACTGGAGGCGAAGATGACCTTCCGCTCCTCTCGCGTCATGGGCTTGTTGACAGGCGTGGCTGCGATGGTTGATGCCATGAATGAGTCTCCTCGTGTGACGCCCCAACGATCGGGTGAGGCTGCGCGCAATCTTCACGCGCCCCTCTGACCGTGCCCTGACGCGAAGCTGATGCGAGGCTGACAAACTCAGTGGCAACCCGAAGCCTGCATTTCTTGATGCGGGATTCAGGGGGTGAACGCCCTCAGTGTTTTCTCGAAGGCCCTGGCGGCGCCTGTCCGGCGCCTTCCCAGGCGCCGCTGGCGGGCCCGCGCTCGCCACGCAAATGGGCCACCAGCATGTCGAAGCCATCGAGCCCCCAGAACAAGCGGCCATCGACTTCGATGGTGGGCACGCCAAACACACCGCGCGCGGCGGCGTCGGCGGTGGCGGCCTGCAACACGGCTTTCACCTCGGGGCCGGCCGGGTCGCGCCGGGGCGCGAGCATCCGGGTCAGGGCGTCCAGCCGCTCAGGCGCGTTCGGGTCGGCGCCCCCGCCTTGCCACACATGGCGCAGCACGCTCTCGCAAACCCAGCGACTGGGCGTGAGTTCCTCGGGTCCGCAGGCCAGCGCGAGGCGCAGCAGCGCCAGCGGGTTGAACGGATGCGGCGCCGGCATCTGCAGCACCACGCCCTCGCGCTGCGCAAGCCACTGCACCTGGCGGTAGATCCAGTCGCGCTTCGGGGCGATCTCGGCGGGCCCTTTCTGGCCCCAATGCTTGAGCAAGCCCGCGAGCAGCACCGGCTCGTAGCTCACGCTCACGCTCAGGCCTTCGAGCACCTGCGGCAAGCGCTCGAAAGCCAGGTAGGCGTAGGGCGAAACGACGTCGAAAGTGAAGCGCAGGTGTTTCATTCGGAACGCGGCGAACTGGGGGCAGGGTATTGCGCGCGCCGCTGCGCCGCGCGGACGAGCACGTCGCGTTTGGCGCCATCGCCCAATTGCGACCACGCGGCGATTTCGTCGAGCGTTCGCCAGCACCCTCGGCACAGGCCGGAGGCGTCGTCCATGCGGCAGACGTCGATGCACGGGCTGCTCACGGGCAGCACCTGGTCGGCAGCAGGCGGGGGGGTCACGTCGGCAAGCGGCGCGCCGGTCAGCGCCTGCAACTGCGAGGGGTGCAACTGGAACACGCCGTTCGGGTGGCCCGCGGCGGCCCAGATCACATCGAAGCGCAGCAGTTCGCGGTCGATCAGCGCCACCGGCGGGTGCAGGTGGCCCACGGGCGAGACGCCGCCGATGCTGAACCCGGTGCGGGCCTTGACGAAGTCGGCGTCCGCGCGCGCGAGAGGCCCAGTGATGGCGGCCACTTTCTTTTCATCGACGCGCCGATCACCGGAGGTGACGACGAGCACCGCCGCACCGTCGCTGCGGCGCCTGAAGACCACGCTCTTGGCAATCTGCCCCAGTTGCACGCCCAGTGCATCGGCCGCCTCCTGCGCTGTGCGTGCAGGCACGGCGAGGAACGCCGGCGCATGCGGATGCCCCAGCTGAGCGAGCACCTGCGCCACGCGGCGAAAGCCTTCCGGCGCGGCCTCTTCGGGGGTCGCCGCGCCATTCATGCGCGGGCGCCTTCCCGCTTCGCAAGCAAGGCCTTGCCGACACGCGATGCGGGCGCGCGCCCGATCACGCCGGAGATGTACACGCCGGCATCGACCAGCTTGTCGATGTCCACGCCGGTGTCGATGCCCAAGCCATCGAGCATGAAGAGCACGTCTTCCGTGGCCACGTTGCCGGTGGCGCCTTTGGCGTAGGGGCAGCCGCCCAGGCCGGCCACGCTGGCATCGAAGGTGTGGATGCCCATCTCGAGGCTGGCATAGACATTGGGCAGCGCCTGGCCATAGGTGTCGTGGAAATGCCCGCTCACCTCGTCGATCGGGTAATGCTTGAGTGCGCGCTCCATGGCGCGCTGGACGGCATGCGCGGTGCCGACACCGATCGTGTCGGCCACGCCGCAGTGGTCCACGCCCACTTCTTTCATCAGGCGCACCACGTGCTCCACCGCGTCGGGCGACACGTCGCCCTGGTACGGGCACCCGAGCGCGCAGGAAATCGCGCCGCGTACTTTCAGCCCCGCGGCATGCGCCGCCGCAACGACCGGGGCAAAGCGATCGAAGCTCTCGGCGATGCTGCAGTTGATGTTGCGCTGGCTGAAGGCCTCGCTCGCCGCGGCGAACACGACGATCTCGTGCGGTGACGTGCGCAGCGCCGCCTCCAGCCCCTTCATGTTGGGCACCAGCACGCTGTAACGCACCTCCGTGAGGCGTCGAAGACCGGCCATGACTTGCGCGTTGTCGGCCATCTGCGGCACCCACCGGGGGCTCACGAAGCTGGTGGCTTCGATCTCGCGCAGGCCGGCGGCTTGCAGCATCTCCACGAGCCGGACCTTGGCATCGGTGGGCACCGGCTGCTTCTCGTTCTGAAGGCCATCGCGAGGGCCCACTTCCACCAATTTCACACGGGTCGGAAACATGACTTATTACGCACTTTGGGAGTTAGCAGCCGAGCACCCCCTTCTGTTGGGGATGGGCGGGCAGACCAGGTGGAACGAAGATACAGCAACCGAGGAATCCCTGTGTCCAGCTCCCCCCAACTGCGCATTGCCGCCCGCATCCGTTTCCTGCTGAAGCAGGCGCTGGGCGAAAGCATCGACGTCACCGCCATGCTGAGCAACCCGCGCGCCGCCCAGGAGATTCTCTTTGTCTGCCAGGCGTCGGGAGATGCGGAACTGGCCTCGCTGGCGCGGCAGTTCGTCACCGCCGGCCAACTCGCGCCCACCCGCAGCGACGCCCCGCAAGAAGCCGCCTGGGCACAGAACACATCGGGCTTCGGCATCTCGCAGCCGCCGCCTGTCCTGCTTGAAAGCGAACCCAGCCGCCGCGCCGGCGTGAGCGGGCCCCGCTGGTGGCGCCGCAGCCCGGAGCGCGTGGCCCGCTGAGGCGCATCGCGCGCGTTCATGGCGCGGCCAGTCGCAACAACTCGCCGCCTTCTCCCACCGGGTCGCCCGGCGCGTACAGCAGCGCCTCCACCGTGCCATCGCGTGGCGCGGCAATGGTGTGCTCCATCTTCATGGCTTCCATCAATGCCAGCGCCTGTCCCTGGCGAACCTGCTGCCCCGGCTGCACCAGAAACGCCACCACCTTGCCCGGCATCGGCGCCGTGAGACGCCCCGCTTCCGCCGCGTGATCGCCCGCGTGCGCCAGCACGTCCACCCGGCCGACCACCGAAGTACCTTCCGGGGCGAACACCGACACGCGCTCACCCATCGCATACGCCGACAGCGACACGCGCCGCTGGTCGAGCGTGATGTCGTAAGCATTGGCGGTGCACTGTGCCCACGCGAAAGGCCAGCGCCGCCCGCCGATCGACATCGCGGCTTCGCCACGGTGTGTGCGTTCGAGCGTGACCACCACGTGTCGCCCGCTCAGCTCCAGGTCAAACTGCCGCCGCGCCCCGCCCGACAGCCGCCACCCGTCGCGACGCGACCAGGGGTCGGCGCCCTGCATCGCGTGCTCGGCGGCCAGCGTGTGCGCAAGCACGCCGGCAGCGGCCACTTCATCGGCCAGCGGCGGGGCGTCGAAAAGGTGCGCATGCTCACGCTCGATCAGCGCCGTGTCGAGTTCGGCCTGCGAGAAAGCAGGGCTCGACACCACCCGGCGCAGGAACGCCACGTTGGTGTGCACGCCCACGATGTGCGTCGCCGCGAGCGCCGCGTCGAGCCGCGCCAGCGCCTGGGCTCGGTCGGCCCCCCAGACGACGAGCTTGGCGATCATCGGGTCGTAGTACGGCGAAATGGTGTCGCCTTCGCGCACGCCTGCGTCGATGCGCACATCGGCTCGCTCGAAGCTGGCGGAGGGCGGCGTGCGGTACACCTGCAAGGGCCCGGTGGACGGCATGAATTGCTTGTCGGGGTTCTCGGCGCAGATGCGGGCCTCGATCGCGTGGCCGTGGATGCGCAGCGCCTCCTGCGCGAGCGGCAGCGGCTCGCCGCAGGCCACGCGCAACTGCCACTCCACCAGATCGAGCCCGGTGATCGCCTCGGTCACCGGGTGTTCGACCTGCAGGCGCGTGTTCATCTCCATGAAATAGAAGCGCAGATCGCCATCGTCGCCCACCGGCTCGGCAATGAATTCCACCGTGCCCGCACCCACATAGCCCACCGCCTGGGCGGCCGCCACCGCCGCGGCGCCCATCTCGCGGCGGCGCACCTCGCTCATGCCCGGTGCCGGCGCTTCCTCCAGGACCTTCTGGTGGCGCCGCTGCACGGAACAATCGCGCTCGAAAAGATGGACGCACTGGCCTTGCGTGTCGGCGAACACCTGGATCTCGACATGGCGCGGGCGCGTGACGTAGCGCTCGATCAGCACGGCATCGTTCCCGAAGCTGCTGCGCGCTTCGCGCTGGCATGACGCCAGCGCATCGGCAAACTCATCCTGGCGTTGGACGATGCGCATGCCCTTGCCACCGCCACCCGCGCTGGCCTTGATGAGCACCGGGAACCCGATGGCCTCGGCCTCGCGCTGAAGCAGCGCGGCGTCTTGCTCTGCGCCGTGATAACCAGGCACCAGCGGCACGCCGGCCTGCGCCATCAACCGCTTGCTCTCGGCCTTCAGGCCCATCGCCCGGATCGCCGACGCGGGCGGGCCGATGAAGGCCAACCCGGCATGCGTGCAGGCCTCGGCGAACGCATCGTTCTCGCTGAGAAAACCATAGCCGGGGTGAATGGCCTGGGCGCCCGCGTCCAACGCGGCCGCGATGATCCGGTCACCGCGCAGATAGCTGTCTTTGGGTGCGGAGGACCCGATGCGAACGGCCTCGTCGCATGCCGTCACATGCTTGGCCTGTGCGTCGGCATCGGAATACACCGCCACGGTGCGCACACCCAGGCGCCGCGCAGTGGCGGCGATGCGGCAGGCGATCTCACCGCGGTTGGCGATCAGAATCTTCGTGAACATGGAGGCTCCGCGGTGTGATCGCCTGCGCACGCTGCGCGTGCCAGGCCATCTGACTTCGTCGCTGCGCCGCTTCGCGGCGGGTCACCGCGGTTGGCGCGGTTGGCGCGGTTGGCGCGGTTGGCGATCAGGATTTTCTGGCGCATCGCAACCTATTTCAGATGGATGGCCGGGGCGCGCCCAGCCAACGGGAGATGCGCCGCGCCAGTTCCCGCAGGAACTTGGCCAGCACCCAGATCAGCACCACCATCCCGATGACGGCAACGGCGAGCAGCGCGAAGAACCAAACCGGGTTCACCCATGACAACCACAGCATCAGCGGCACCGCGCCGTCGCCCAGCAAGGACAGGCCGATGTTGGACACCGGCTCGGGCGAGGTGTTGGCCGCCACGCGTGTGGTGGCCTTGGCGACGTGGCTCGTCGCGGCCAGCGTACCGCCCAGCAAGCCGGCCACCGCAGCGGCCGTGCCGTGGTCGGCGCCGAACACCGCCGCGGCCAACGCCGCCCCGGCCGGTATGCGGATGACGGTGTGCAGCAGGTCCCACACGGTGTCGACGCCGGGGATCTTGTCGGCAAAGAACTCCACGAACAGCATGGTGCCGCTCGCGCCGAGCATCAGCGGGTGCTCGAGCAACGACAAGCCGCTGGGCAGATCGACCCAGCCCAGGAAGCCCGCCATGCCGGTGATGAACAGCACGGCGTACAAGCGCAGCCCGCTGGCCCAGCCGAGCGCCGCGGCGACCGCCATCAGCTCCGTGGTGCCAAGGTTCATGCGCCTTCCCCCCAACCCGGCTTGCGCTTGTTGAGGAACGCCTGGACGCCCTCGCGTCCTTCGTCGCTCGCCCGGATGTCGGCAATGCGGCGCGCGGTGTCGGCACGCAACGCCCCGGTGAGCGGCTGACCGGCCACGTCCTGCACCAGGCGCTTGCTGGCGCGCACCGCCTTCGGCCCGTTGGCACACAGCGCGGCCACGATCGCGTCGACTTCGGCATCGAGCGATTCCGCCGGGCTCAGCACATGCACGAACCCGAGCGCATGCGCCTGCGCCGCGCCGAAGCGCTCCGCGGTGATGAAGTACCGCCGTGACGCCTGCTCCCCCAGCGCACGGATCACATAGGGACTGATGGTGGCGGGCAACAGCCCCAGCTTGGCTTCGCTGAGACAGAAGCCCGCCGCGTCGGACGCCACCAGCACATCACACACCGAGGCCAACCCCACGCCGCCGGCGTAGCAGTCGCCCTGCACGCGACCGACCACCGGCAGCGGGCAGTTGTAGACCGTCCAGAGCATGTCGGCCAACGCCTGCGCATCGGCACGGTTCTCGTCCCAGGTGTAGCCGGCCATCGCGCGCATCCAGGACAGGTCAGCGCCGGCGCAGAACGCCTTGCCGTGACCGCCGAGCACGATGGCGCGCAACGTCGCATCGTCACCGAGCGTGCGAAAGGCGCGGGTGAGGTCGGCGATCACCTCGCTGTTGAAGGCGTTGCGCACCTCGGGCCGGTTGAGGAAGACGCGCGCGACCGCACCGTGCCGCTGAATGTCGAGCATGCTCATGTCCGGGCCTGCGCTTGCAGCATCCGCACCATGTCCAGCTCCGGGCACGGTCGGCCCAGGGCGGTGATCGCCGCGGTGATCTGGCCGCGGTGGTGGGTGCCATGGTTGAACACATGGCCGAGCGTCGCCGCGTAAGGCAGCGATTGCGCCATGCCGTGCATGCGGGTGTAGTGAATCTGCCCGCCCCACACGTCGGCGGGCAAGCCCTCGATGAACGGCAGCCAGCGGGCGCTGGCTTCGAGCAGGCGCTCGCGCAGCCGGGCGCGGTCGGCCTCGGCTTCCTCGTTCAGCGCCAACCGGGGCGACACCCCTTGCGCAAAGCGGGGAAACCACAGCAGGTGCTCGCCCACCAGCAGGTGATTCAAGGTGCCATGCACGCTCTTGAAGTAGAGCCCCACGTCGCGCCGGTAGTCGGGCTCGGGCAAGGCGTCGACATGGGCGAGGAGCTGGCGGGTGGCCCATTCGCCATAGCGGGCCATCGTGCAGAAGTACGCCTTCATCGCGGGCTTTCGCTCACATGCGGAAGACGCCGAACTTCACGTCGGGGATCGGTGCATTCAAGCTCGCGCTCAGGCCGAGGGCGAGCACGCGGCGGGTGTCCGCGGGGTCGATGATGCCGTCGTCCCACAAGCGCGCGGTCGCGTAGTACGGATGCGCCTGGCGCTCGAACTGGTCGCGCACCGGCTGCTTGAAGGCGGCCTCTTCGTCGGCGCTCCACTGGCCGCCCTTGGCCTCGATGCCGTCGCGGCGCACCGTGGCCAGGACGCTGGCCGCCTGCTCGCCGCCCATCACCGAGATGCGCGCGTTGGGCCACATCCACAGGAAGCGCGGGTCATAAGCGCGGCCGCACATGCCGTAATTGCCCGCCCCGAAGCTGCCGCCGATGATGACGGTGAACTTGGGCACGTTCGCGGTGGACACCGCCGTCACCATCTTGGCGCCGTGCTTGGCAATGCCTTCGTTCTCGTACTTGCGACCGACCATGAAGCCGGTGATGTTCTGCAGGAACACCAATGGAATCTTGCGTTGGCAGCACAGCTCGATGAAGTGCGCACCCTTCTGGGCCGACTCGGAGAAGAGCACGCCGTTGTTCGCCACAACGCCCACCGGCATGCCTTCGATGTGCGCAAAGCCGGTGACGAGCGTGGCGCCGTAGCGGGCTTTGAACTCATCGAACTCGCTGCCATCGACGATGCGCGCGATGATCTCGCGCACATCGAACGGCTTGCGCGTGTCGGTGGGAATCACACCATGCAACTCGCTCGCATCGAACAGCGGCAAGCGGGACGCCACGCGCCGCAGCGGCTCGGGCTTGCGCCAGTTGAGATGGCCCACCGCGGCGCGGGCGATGGCCAGCGCATGCGTGTCGTTCTGCGCCAGGTGGTCGGCCACACCGCTCAGGCGCGTGTGCACGTCGCCGCCGCCCAGCTCTTCGGCACTCACCACTTCGCCGATGGCCGCCTTCACCAGCGGCGGGCCGGCCAGGAAGATCGTGCCTTGCTCCTTGACGATGATGGATTCGTCGCTCATCGCCGGCATGTACGCACCGCCCGCGGTGCACGACCCCATCACCACCGCAATCTGCGGAATGCCCTGCGCACTCATCTGCGCCTGGTTGAAGAAGATGCGCCCGAAGTGGTCGCGGTCGGGAAACACCTCGTCCTGGTTGGGCAAATTCGCGCCGCCGCTGTCCACGAGGTAGATGCAAGGCAGCCGGTTGGCTTGCGCGATCTCCTGGGCGCGCAGGTGCTTCTTGACCGTCATCGGGTAATAGGTGCCGCCTTTGACCGTTGCGTCGTTGCACACCACCATGCACTCCACGCCCGCCACGCGGCCGATGCCGGTGATGAGCCCCGCACCGGGGGCATCGCCGTTGTACAGGCCATGCGCCGCCATGGGCGCGATTTCGAGAAACGGCGTGTCGGGATCGAGCAGCATTTCGACCCGATCGCGCGGCAGCAGCTTGCCGCGCGCCACGTGCTTGGCCCGGGGCGCCTCACCACCGCCCTGCGCAACGCGGGCAAGCCGGGCGTTCAGGTCATCCACCAGCGCCTGCATGGCCTGCGCGTTGGCCTTGAAGTCGTCGGCGCGAGGACTCAGCTTGGAGGTCAGTGCGGGCATGGGGTCTCCGGCAGGACGCGGGCTTCCGATTGACGTATACGTCAATTCTAGGCGGGTGATCCGACCCGGCAGCCGCCGCTCAATAGCGGCCCTGCTCGAGCCAGCGCTCCATCTGCGCACGGCGATCGTTGCCCCAGAACGGCTCGCCATCGATCATGAAGAACGGTG
This sequence comes from uncultured Rhizobacter sp., assembly GCA_964493285.1. Classification (GTDB taxonomy): domain Bacteria; phylum Pseudomonadota; class Gammaproteobacteria; order Burkholderiales; family Burkholderiaceae_C; genus Rhizobacter. The sequence goes on from CAZBOF010000094.1 coordinate 9,431, forward strand.
TGCCGAAAATGCCGGAGGCGATCGCCTGGTCGTTCACCTGCTTGAGCTTGGCTTTCCAGGCCGGGTCGTTCCAGACGGCCTCTGCTTCCTGGGCGTCCAGCCCGAAATCGGACGCGAGCGCTTTCAGCGCGGCGCTGTCGCCGAGGTTGACGCCGCGCGTGAAACAGGCGCGCAGCGCGTGGTGGGCCCAGCCGGTAGCACGCTCGGGGTCCTGCGCGTGCAACCACCAGAACAGGCGCGCGGCATTCTGCGTCGGCTGCGGGAACGGGTCCGGCAGCTTGAAGGGCACCCCCGCAAAGCGCGCCGAGCGCTCGAAATCAAGCAGCACGTACTCCCGCTTGAGCGGATGATCGACCGGAGGCTTGAGATGCGCCGCCTGGAACGTGGCGCCCAGCAAGATGGCGTGCCAACGCACGGTGCGCGCATGACGCGCGGCCAGGGCACCGACCCACTCGGACGCGATGTAGGCGTAAGGGGAAGAAAAATCGAAATAGAAGTCAACGCGAGACGCAAGCATGTCGACAGGCTACTCCGCACCGCGGCAATTGACTTGCGCAGTAACCCCAACAGACAAGCGCGCCCCAGCCGCTCAATCTGCGAGCATCTTCAAGCCAGCGCGCGCCCGATCAG
>CAZBOF010000094.1:10070-10704 GCA_964493285.1 uncultured Rhizobacter sp.
CGACGTACCTTCGTAAATCTGGCACACGCGCACGTCGCGGTAGATGCGTTCCAGGGGAAAGTCGCTCAGGTAGCCGTAGCCCCCGAGCACCTGGATCCCGCCGGAACACACGCGTTCGGCCATCTCGCTCGCGAACAGCTTGGCCATCGCCGCCTCTTTCAGGCACGGCAAGCCCGCGTCCTTGAGGCTCGCCGCGTGGTGGATCAACTGGCGCGCCGCTTCGATCTGCGTGGCCATCTCCGACAAACGGAACTGCACCGCCTGGTGCTCGAAGATCGGCCGCCCGAACGCCACGCGCTCCTTGGCGTACTGCAACGCCGCCTCGAACGCGGCACGCGCCATGCCCACGGCCTGCGACGCGATGCCGATGCGTCCGCCTTCCAGCCCCGACAGCGCGATCTTCAGCCCCTGCCCTTCGTCGCCGATGCGGTTCGCCGCCGGCACGCGGCAGTTCTCGAACACGATCTGCGCGGTGTCGCTCGCGTGCTGGCCCATCTTGTCTTCGAGCCGCGCCACGATGTAGCCGGGCGTGCCCGTGGGCACGAGAAAGGCGCTGATGCCTTTCTTGCCGGCTGCGACATCGGTGACGGCCATGACGATGGCGACGTCGCCGTTCTTGCCGCTGGTGATGAAC
>CAZBOF010000094.1:10714-13763 GCA_964493285.1 uncultured Rhizobacter sp.
AACTGCTTGACGCCGTTGATCACGTAGTGCCCGCCATCGCTGCCAGGCTCGAACACCGCACTCGTCTTCAGGCCGTCCGCCTGCGAGCCCACATGCGGCTCGGTAAGGCAGAACGCGCCCAGCATCTCGCCGCGTGCAAGCGGCGCCAGCCACTGCGCCTTCTGCGCCTCGCTGCCCCAGGCGAGCAGGATGGAGCACACCGGGCAGTTGTTCACGCTGACGATCGTGGAGGTGGCGCCGTCGCCGGCTGCAATCTCCTCGAGGATCAGCGACAGGCTGAGGTAGTCCAGTCCGGCGCCGCCGTGTTCGGCGGGCACGGCCACGCCGTAGCACCCGAGCGCGGCCAAGCCTTGCAGCGCCTCGCGCGGAAAGTGATGGGCCTTGTCCCACTGCGCCGCATGCGGCGCCACATGGTCTTGCACATAGGCGCGCACCGCATCTTGAACCGCACGGTGGTCTTCACTCAGCCGCATGGCGGGTCTCCCCGAGGATGTCGGCCAGGGCGTTGATGAGGGCATCGCACTGGACATCGGTACCGATGGTGATGCGCAAGTGGTCGGCGATGCGCGCCGGCTGGCCGAACCGGCGCACCAGGATGCCCCGCTCGCGCAAGGCCGCCGCCAGCTCGGCGCCCGCATGCGACGGGTGGCGGACGAAAACGAAGTTGGCCTGGGACGGCAGCACCTCGAAACGCATCTCCCGCAGCACGCCCGTGAGACGCTCGCGGCTTGCGACGATGGCGCGGCAGGTGCTGTCGAAATAGTTGGCGTCGTCCAGCGCTTCCACCGCGCCGGCCATGGCGAGGCGGTCGACCGGGTAGGAGTTGAAGCTGTCCTTCACACGCGTGAGCGCTTCGATCAGATGCGGCTGCCCCATCGCGAACCCGACCCGCAACCCAGCGAGCGAACGCGATTTCGACAAGGTCTGGACCACCAGCAGGTTGGAGTGCCGATCGATCAGGGACACCGCCGACTCGGCACCGAAATCGACGTACGCCTCGTCGATCACCACCACCGTGTCCGGGCAGGCGGCCAGCAGGCGCTCGATCTCGGCGCGCGGCAGCGCCAAGCCGGTGGGCGCGTTGGGGTTCGGGAAGATCACGCCGCCGGCGTCGCCGCCGAGGTAGTCGTCCACCCGGATGCCGAGCTGCGCATCCAGCGGCACCGTGCGGTGCGTGATGCCGTACAGGCCGCAATACACGGGGTAGAAGCCGTAGGTGATGTCCGGAAAGAGCAGCGGCCGCGGCCCATGCTGCAACAAGCCCATGAACACATGCGCCAACACCTCGTCGGAGCTATTGCCCACGAACACCTGGTCGGCGGCGAGCCCGGTGCGACGCGCCACCGCCTCGCGCAAGGCCTTGCCAGTGGGCTCGGGGTAGAGGCGCAACGAATCGCCCACCTCGCGGCGCAGCGTCTCCAACACCCGCGGGCTCGGCGGGTACGGGTTCTCGTTGGTGTTCAGTTTGATCAAGCCAGCCACCTGCGGCTGCTCGCCCGGCACATACGGCGTGAGGTCACGCACCACCGGGCTCCAGTAAATGCTCATGGTCACCAGGCCAGCGGCGTTCCGTCGAAGTTGAGAAAGGAGCCATTGTCGGCCACGGTCGCCCGCGCAATCACGGCGCGCATCTGCGCCACGCTGTCGGAGACATCGATGTCGGCGCCCTCGCCGCCCATGTCGGTACGCACCCAGCCCGGATGCAGGCTCACGCAAGTGGCGCGGCCCTCCAGGGAAAGGGACACATCCTTGAGTACGGAGTTCGCAGCGGACTTCGATGCGCGATACAGCCAGCCGTGCGGCGAACTGCGCAGGCCGATCGAGCCCATGCGCGACGACAGCAGCGCCACCTTGGCACCCGGCGCCAGCAGCTCGGCCACCTGCGGCAGCACACGCATCGGCCCCAGCACATTGGCATGCATGACCGCGTCGAAGTCTTCGCCGCTGGGCGGCTGCAGGCCGCTGCTGCGCGGGCCGTAGACCCCGGCCACGTACACCGCGACGTCGAACACCGCGCCGTCCAGCTGCCAGCCCAGGCCCGAGGCGCTTTGCACATCGGTCACGTCGAGCGCCAGTGCGGTGGCACCAAGCGCCTTCAATGCGGCGAGCCCGCCGTCGTGGCGCGCCGTGGCGGTCACGGACGCACCTTCCGCGCGGTACTGGCGCACGAACTCGAGACCGATGCCGCGGGAGGCTCCCACGATGAGCACATTCATGCCGGTTCCTTCACAGACGTTCGATGGCCATCGCCGTGGCTTCGCCGCCGCCGATGCACAGCGCGGCCACACCGCGCGTCTTGTTCTGCTTGCGCAAGGCGCCGAGCAGGGTGACCACGATGCGCGCACCGCTGGCGCCGATCGGGTGGCCCAGCGCACAGGCGCCGCCATGCACGTTGACGATCTCGTGCGGCAGCTTGAATTCGGCCATCGCCGCCATGGTCACGGCCGCAAACGCTTCGTTGACTTCCCACAGATCCACATCCTTGGCCGCCCAGCCGGTTTTCTTCAGCACCTTCTCGATGGCACCGACCGGCGCGGTGGTGAACCAGTTGGGCGCATGCGCGTGCACGGCATGCGCATGGATGCGGGCAATCGGCGCCAGCCCGAGCCGCGCCGCGGTGGACTCGCGCACCAGCACCAGCGCCGCCGCACCATCGGAGATGCTGGACGCATTGGCCGCGGTGATCGTGCCGTCTTTCTTGAACGCGGGCTTGAGGCCGGGGATCTTGTCGAGCTTGGCCTTGAAGGGCTGCTCGTCATGGCGGATCACCGTCTCGCCGCCTTTGCCCGGCACCGACACCGGCGCGATCTCCCAGTCGAAGCTGCCGTCTTCATTGGCCTGCTTGGCGCGCTGCGTGGAAGCAATCGCAAAAGCATCCTGCGCTTCGCGGGTGAACTTGTACTTGGCCACGCACTCCTCGGCGAACACGCCCATGGCGCGGCCTTTGTCGTAGGCATCTTCGAGGCCATCGACGGCCATGTGGTCGAACATCTGCGCGGCACCGTAGCGCACGCCCTTGCGCGCCGCACCTGGTGTTCGCGCGCAAGGG
>CAZBOF010000094.1:13773-15446 GCA_964493285.1 uncultured Rhizobacter sp.
GCGAACATCATGGCGCGCATGCCCGAGCCGCACATCTTGGACAGCGTCACCGCGCCGGCCGATTGCGGCAAACCCGCACCCAATGCGGCCTGGCGCGCAGGCGCCTGCCCCTGTCCGGCCATCAGGCAGTTGCCCATGAGCACCTCGTTGACCGCATCGCCCGGCACTCCGGCACGAGACACCGCCGCCTGAATGGCGGCCGCGCCGAGCTGGTGCGCGCTCAGCCCGCTGAAATCACCCAGCATGCCGCCGATCGGCGTGCGGGCGGCGGAAACGATGACGATGGAATCGACTGACATGGCAATGCTCCTTCACACACTGATGAACACCGTGCCGCGCTCTTCCTGTGCGACACGCTTGATATAGGCCTGGAAACTCGGGTCCTCGCCGCGCAGCAGCAGCGGCAGGGCATTCAGGAAGTCGTCGCGCCGGCACCATTCGCGCATGTAGTCGTCCCACGAGTTCCAGCGCCGCTGCTGGGTGGGCGTCATGCTGTCGGTGTAGGCGACGAGATACGCACGCTCGAACAGCGAGATCAAGATGTCGAAGATCAACAGCCGCCGCTCATTCTGCTCGGGCGTGGGGTCGGGCAAGGCCGACGTGCTGCGCAGTTGCAAGTCGGCGTTGGCCAGCACGATCTTGAGGAAGTCGTTGTACGCGTCCGAGAGCAGCTGGTAGCCGTCCTCCTCTTCGTTCTCGCGCTCGCGGCGCTGCTCGAGCAGGAACGCGCCGATGGCGAACGGCAGACCGAACACGGTCACCACGAAGCTGGCCAGTTCGAGGAAGTCGCGCATGCGAAGTTACTCCCGAGGCTGCGGCGGCGACACCAGGTCGTCGCTGTGCCGGGCTGCGCCCGCCTTGCGGGAACTGCGCCGTTCCGGGCCCGGAGGCCCCGCATCGCGCCGGCGCCGCTGGTTCTTGAAGCGCTTGTAGGGTTCATAGGGAAACACGTCGTGCACGTGTCCGCGCTGGATGCGCTCCTTGTGCGCCTGCCAGAACGAGGCGTCCAGCAAGTCGGCGTGGTGCTGCATGAACACGTCGCGCACGGCCGGATGGCCCAGCAGGAAAGGCCCGAAGGTTTCGGGAAACACGTCACGCGGGCCGACGTGGTACCAGACCTCGGCGGCCATTTCTTCTTCTTCGTTGCGGGGTTCGGGCACCTTGCGGAAGTTGCAGTCGGTGAGGTATTCGACTTCGTCGTAGTCGTAGAAGACCACCTTGCCGTTGCGGGTGACGCCGAAGTTCTTCCAGAGCATGTCGCCGGGAAAGATATTCGCCGCCACCATGTCCTTGATCGCATTGCCGTACTCCACCACCGCATGCGCCATGCGCGCGGGATCGGCCTCTTGCAGATAGATGTTGAGCGGGATCATGCGCCGCTCGATGTACACATGGCGAATGACCACGTCGTTCGCGTCTTCTTCCAGCAGGCTGGGGCAGAAGTGCTTCAGCTCCTCCAGCAATTCATCGTCGAACCGTGCACGCGGGAACGCGACGTTGCTGTATTCCAGCGTGTCGGCCATGCGGCCCACGCGGTCGTGCTGCTTGACCAGCAAATACTTGCCCTTGATCAGTTCGCGGGTGGTTTCCTTCTGCGGCGGATAGAAGTCCTTGATGACCTTGAACACATAGGGGAACGAGGGCAGGTCGAACACCAGCATCACCATGCCCTT
>CAZBOF010000095.1:0-15426 GCA_964493285.1 uncultured Rhizobacter sp.
CCGATCCGGCGGACAGGTTGTTGTCTGCCATCAGCTTGGCCGCAGCCGGCATGGCGACATCACGCTTGGCGCCGCCCGAAGCGGCTGCCGAGGCTGCAGGAGCCGGTGCCGATTGCGCGGCAGCCGCCGGCTCGGCTGGCGCCGATGCTGCAGCCTGCGCGGTGGCTTCGGTATCGATCTTGGCAATGGCTTCGTCGCTGACACACGTCTCGCCGTCGCCTTTCAGGACCTGCGCCAGCACACCCGCCGCCGGGGCCGGTACCTCGAGGACGACCTTGTCGGTTTCGATCTCGACGAGGATCTCATCGAGCGCGACGGCTTCACCCGGTTTCTTCTTCCACTGCAGCAAAGTGGCTTCGGCCACGGACTCGGACAGCTGCGGAACCTTCACATCTACGATTGCCATGATTCAAACTTTCTCTGGTGTGCGCCCCGCGCTGGAGACCGTTTCCTGAACGGCAGCGCATCTAGAAAAGCGACGGACGGCGCAGGGCGGCCATCGATCGCTTGCCATCGCATCATTTGGTCAGTACAAAACCTTTGAGCTTGCCGAACGCCTGATCCAGCAATGCCTTCAACTGCTCCTGGTGCAGGTGCGCGTAGCCCACGGCAGGTGAGGCCGATGCCGGACGCCCCGCGTAGCCCAAGCGCTGCCCATCTTGCATGTTCTCGTGGATGTAGTGCTGGACGAAGAACCAGGCGCCCTGGTTCTGCGGCTCGTCCTGGCACCATACAACCTCGGTTGCATTGGGGAAACGCTTGAGTTCCGTGCTGAATGCCTTGTGCGGGAACGGATACAACTGCTCCACACGCACGATCACGGTGTCCCAGGCTTTCTTCTCGTCGCGACGCTTGATGAGGTCGTAGGCGACCTTGCCAGAACAGGCAATGACGCGCTTGACTTTCTCGACATCGATCTCGTCGCGGCTTGGCCCGATGACAGTCCGGAACTCACCCTTGGTGAACTCGGACAGCGGCGACGATGCATCCTTGGCGCGCAGCAGCGATTTGGGCGTCATGATCACCAACGGCTTGCGGAACAAACGCACCATCTGGCGTCGCAACAAGTGGAAGATCTGGCTGGCCGTGGTGGGTTGAACCACCTGCATGTTGTTGTCCGCCGCAAGCTGCATGAACCGCTCCAGGCGCGCCGATGAATGCTCAGGGCCCTGGCCTTCGTAGCCGTGGGGCAACATCATCACGAGACCGTTTGCACGGCCCCACTTGACCTCACCCGATGCGATGAACTGGTCGATCACCACTTGGGCGCCATTGGCGAAGTCGCCGAACTGCGCCTCCCAGATGACCAGTGTGTTGGGGTCGGCCGACGCGTATCCGTACTCGAAGCCAAGCACGGCTTCTTCGGACAGCAATGAATCGATGACAACAAACGGGGCCTGGTTGTCGGCAATGTGCTGCAGGGGCGTCCAGGTGCCCTCGTCCCACTTCTCGCGCTTCTGGTCGTGCAGTACCGCATGGCGGTGCGTGAACGTGCCACGGCCGCAATCCTCGCCCGAGAGACGAACCGGGTAGCCGCTGGCGACCAGCGAAGCGTAGGCGAAGTGCTCGGCCATGCCCCAGTCGACGTTGATCTCGCCACGACCCATGGCGGCGCGATCGGCCAGCACCTTTTCAACCAGCGGATGGGCCTTGAAGTTGGGCGGCACCGTGGTGATCCGTTCGGCCAAGCGTTTGACCTCGGCCAGCGGCAATGCGGTGTCAGCGGAATCGGTCCACTTCTTGTTGAGGAATGGCGACCAATCGACTGCGTACTTGCTCTTGTAGTTGGTCAGCACGGGGTCGACTGTGTGCTTGCCGCTGTCCATTGCAGCGCGGAACACCTTCACCATCCCGTCCGGCGCTTCGGGCGCCAGCACGCCCTGCGTCACGAGCTTTTCGCCGTAGAGCTTGCGGGTTCCGGGATGCTGCGCAATCTTCTTGTACATCAAGGGCTGCGTCAGCGAGGGCGTGTCTTGCTCGTTGTGGCCGAGCTTGCGGAAACACACGATGTCGACGACCACGTCCTTGTTGAACTCCTGGCGATAATCCAGCGCGAGCTGGGTGCAGAGAACCACGGCCTCGGGATCGTCACCGTTCACGTGCAGAACCGGCGCTTCGATCATCTTGACCACGTCGGTGCAGTACAGCGTGGAACGGGTGTCGCGCGGATCGCTGGTCGTGAAACCGATCTGGTTGTTGATGACGATGTGCAGCGTGCCACCGGTGTAGTAGCCGCGCGTCTGGGCCAATGCCAGCGTTTCCATCACGACGCCCTGCCCGGCAAAAGCCGCATCGCCGTGAACGATCACTGGCAAGACGGTGTCGCCTTCAATGTCGCCGCGGCGATCCAGACGGGCCTTCACTGAGCCTTCGACCACCGGGTTCACGATCTCCAGATGCGACGGGTTGAACGACAAACTCAAGTGAACCGGGCCGCCTTCGGTGGCCACATCGCTGGAAAAACCCTGGTGGTATTTCACGTCGCCCGAGGGCAGGTTTTCAGGTGCGGTGTGGTCGAACTCGGAGAACAGCTCCTTGGGCGCCTTGCCAAGGGTATTGACCAGCACATTCAGGCGGCCGCGATGGGCCATGCCGATCACGATCTCCTGAACGCCCTTCAGGCCCGAGCGCTGAACCACTTCGTCCATGGACGCGATGAAGCTCTCGCCACCTTCAAGGGAGAAGCGCTTTTGACCGACGTACTTGGTATGAAGGTAGCGCTCCAGTCCTTCGGCGGCCGTCAGCCGTTCGAGGATGTTGGTTTTCTCTTCGACGGTGAACGTCGGCTTCGAGCGGATCGACTCCAGCTTCTGCTGCCACCAGCGCTTTTCACCGGGATCGGTGATGTGCATGAACTCGGCACCGATGGAACCGCAATAGGTTTCACGCAGCGCCTGGAGGATTTCACGCAGCGTCTGCTGCTCGGCCTTGGTGAAATAGGTATTCGTTGCGCTGAACGTGATGTCCATGTCGGACTCGCTCAGGTCGTAGAACGCCGGCTCCAACTCTGGGATACGAGGGCGCTCCTGGCGTTTCAGCGGGTCCAGGTCAGCCCAGCGCGAGCCGAGCGAGCGATACGCGGCAATCAGCGACTGGACGTGAACCTGCTTGCGTGCGACGGCCAGTTCGGCCGCACTGGCCTTGACCGCAAAGGCATTGGCCTTGGCACGCTGGGAGAAGGATTCGATGACGGGCGCGTGGGCCACGTCTCGCGCCTCGGAGCCATCAGTCGCCGGGACATTTTGTAGCGCGTCGAAGTAGTCGCGCCAGTTGTCGGGCACCGAGCCCGGGTTGTCGAGATAGGCCTCGTACATCTCTTCGACGTACGGCGCATTGCCTCCGAACAGGTACGAGTTGGACCTGTATTCCTGCATCATTTCGCTCACCTTGCGCCCCGGTTTCCGAAGCTGTAGTGGGTTGAGAAACCTTCCGCGACACGGCTGAACCGGCTGGCGGATTGCGACCCGCCTTGACTGCAAGATCAAGGGGACGGGAAGGACCGAAAAAGTCTGGCGTCACTGTATCACCATTGTTCCTCAGGCATCGGCCTGACGGGCATGGGCACGACAGTTCCGTCCACGGGAACAGGGACTCTGTCACGCACCAGCCAGTGCGCCAGGGCCTCGGAGACGGGGACACCGGCGCCAGGAAGTGCGCCGCTCGCAAATGTTCAGTGAGGGTCAGCCGAGCGAAAGCCGGCGACGTGCTGCAGCGTACTCGCTGGCCAGCCGGGTGACCAACTCGCCGGCCGGGACCACGCCTTTGATGGCGCCGATCCCTTGGCCTGAGCCCCAGATGTCCTTCCAGGCCTTCTTGCTGCCGCCCCCGCCGAAGCTCATCGCGCTGGGATCGCTTTCAGGCAAGTTCAGCGGGTCCAGTCCCGCAGCACGGATGGATGGCGCCAGGTAGTTGCCATGGACGCCCGTGAACAGGCTGGAATAGACGATGTCATCCGAGCTGCCATCGACGATGGCTTGCTTGTAAGCCTCGGCGGCGCGAGCCTCCACCGTCGCGATGAAAGCAGATCCGATGTACGCAAAATCAGCCCCCATGGCCTGGGCTGCCAAGACGGCATCGCCAGTGGCAATGGCACCACTCAGCGCCAGCGGGCCCGTGAACCACTCGCGGATCTCCTGTATCAGCGCAAACGGACTCTTCACGCCCGCATGTCCGCCCGCCCCCGCAGCGACGGCAACCAATCCATCCGCCCCCTTCTCGATGGCCTTGCGAGCGAACATGTTGTTGATGATGTCGTGCAAGACGACCCCGCCCCACGCATGCACCGCCTCATTGACCTCGGGGCGTGCGCCCAGCGAGGTGATGACGATGGGGACTTTGTACTTGGCGCACAACGCCATGTCGTGGTCCAGCCGGTCGTTGCTTTTGTGGACGATCTGGTTGATCGCGAATGGCGCCGCCGGACGATCGGGATGGACACGGTCGTGTGCCACCAGCGTTTCGGTGATCTCGGCCAGCCACTCGTCGAGTTGGGACGCCGGCCGTGCATTCAATGCGGGCATCGCCCCCACCACACCGGCCTTGCATTGCTCGATCACCAGTTTCGGATTGCTGATGATGAACAACGGCGAACCGATGATCGGCAAGGGCAGGTTCTGCAAGATGGGGGGCAACGGCACGTTCGTCTCCAATGTGGCGGCAGGGGCTCAGTGTGCGCGCCCGGCCGCGAGCACCACAATCACCAGGGTGACATCTCTCAGAATGCTTCGAGCGCCAGCGCGTTGACGCTGTCCGCGCCCTCGACAATCGCATCGCGGACACCCGGCGCGCGGCTGAGGATGTGATCGGCGTAGAAACGTGCGGTGGCGATCTTGGCCTGCAGGAATGCCGCATCACCGCGACCCTCGGCCAGTTGACGCTCGGCCACGAGCAAGGCCCGTGCGAGCTGCCAGCCTGCCACCAGATTGCCAGCCAGCATGAGGTAAGGGACGGACCCTGCGAATACGGCGTTGGGACTGCTTTTGGCACCGCTCACCACGAAATCGACCGTTTGCTCGAACGCAAGTCGCGCTGCCCGAAGCCGCGTCAGCATGGCCTGGGCCGCCACGCCATCCTGCTTGGCCAAATCCCCCTCAGTCGCCACGACCTGTTGAGCGATGGCCTTGGCCGTCTGGCCGCCATCACGCGCCGTCTTGCGGCCCACCAGGTCGTTGGCCTGGATGGCGGTCGTTCCTTCGTAAATGGTGAGGATCTTGGCGTCCCGGTAGTACTGTGCAGCACCGGTTTCCTCAATGAACCCCATGCCTCCATGAACCTGCACGCCCAGGCTTGTAACCTCCTGGCTCATCTCCGTGCTGTAGCCCTTGATCAGCGGTACGAGAAATTCGTAGTAGGCAAGGTTCTGCTTGCGCGCATCGGCGTCCGGGTGCGCGTGGCCGGCATCGCAGGCCGCGGCCGCGCTGATCGCCATCGCCCGGCAACCTTCGGTCAGCGCCCGCATGGTCATCAGCATGCGCTTCACATCGGGATGATGAATGATCGGCGCGCTGCCCGCGATCGAGCCATCCACCGGGCGCGACTGGACACGGTCCTTCGCGTACAGCACCGCATGCTGATAGGCGCGCTCGGCGATGGCGATGCCTTGCACGCCAACGGCATAGCGGGCGGCGTTCATCATGATGAACATGTACTCGAGCCCGCGGTTCTCCTGACCCACCAGCGTGCCGACGGCACCCCCTTGGTCACCGAATTGCAGCACCGCTGTCGGACTGGCCTTGATGCCAAGCTTGTGTTCGATGCTGACGCAATGCACGTCGTTGCGCGCGCCGATCGATCCATCTGCGTTCGGCAGGAACTTGGGCACGACGAAAAGGCTGATGCCTTTCACCCCCTCCGGCGCGCCAGACACGCGCGCCAGCACCAGGTGGACGATGTTCTCGGCCATGTCGTGTTCACCGTAGGTGATGAATATCTTGGTTCCGAACAGCTTGTAGGTGCCGTCCGGCTGCGGTTCGGCACGGGTGCGCACCAGCGCCAGATCAGACCCGGCCTGGGGCTCCGTGAGATTCATCGTGCCCGTCCATTCGCCCGAAATCATCTTGGGCAAGTACGTGGCGCGCTGCGCATCGGAACCTGCCGTCAACAAGGCTTCGATCGCGCCATCGGTCAGCAACGGGCATAGCGCAAAGCTCATGTTCGCGCTGTTGATCATCTCGATGCACGCGGCGCCGATCGTCTTCGGCAAACCTTGCCCTCCAAAATCAACCGGATGCTGGAGACCTTGCCACCCACCTTCGGCAAACTGGCGGAATGCCTCTTTGAAACCCGGCGTGGTCGAGACCTCGCCGGCCTTCCAGTGCGACGGGTTCCTGTCACCCTCGGCATTCAACGGCGCCAACACACCTTCGTTGAACTTTGCACACTCCTCCAGGACGGCTTGCGCCGTCTCCAGACCCGCGTCTTCCAGGCCAGGCAACTGGGAGACGGCCTCGAGATCGGCCAACTCCTTCATGCAGAACAGCAGGTCCTTGACGGGGGCGACGTAACTCATGGCAAATCCTCGGGTCCTATCGTTTTCTGGCGCTGGCCCGCGCAGGCTGCGCGGGCCAGCAATCGTGCAATTCGGCGACGCGTACGTCTCTAGAGCGCTTTGACCAGTTCGGGGATGGCGGAGAAGAGGTCGGCCTCGAGGCCGTAGTCGGCCACCGAGAAGATCGGCGCCTCGGCGTCCTTGTTGATCGCCACGATCACCTTCGAGTCCTTCATCCCCGCCAAGTGCTGGATCGCCCCGCTGATGCCCGCCGCAATGTACAGCTGCGGCGCCACGATCTTGCCCGTCTGCCCCACCTGCCAGTCGTTCGGCGCATACCCCGCATCCACCGCCGCACGGCTCGCACCCAGCGCCGCCCCCAGCTTGTCCGCCAGCGGCGTCAGCACCTCGTTGAACTTCTCCGCCGAACCCATCGCCCGGCCCCCCGACACGATCACCTTCGCCGCCGTCAGCTCCGGCCTGTCGTTCTTCGCAATCTCCGAGCCCGCAAAGCTCGACTTGCCCCCATCGCCCACCGCCGCCACGCTCTGCACCTGCGCGCTGCCACCCGAGGACGCCGCCGCATCGAACCCCGTGCTGCGCACCGTGATCACCTTCACCGCATCCGCGCTCTGCACCGTCGCGATCGCGTTGCCCGCGTAGATCGGCCGCTCGAACGTGTCCGCATCCACCACCTTCGTGATGTCGCTGATCTGCCCCACGTCCAGCTTCGCCGCCACCCGCGGCGCAATGTTCTTGCCCGCCGCCGTCGCCGCAAACAGGATGTGGCTGTACCCTCCGGCCACCGCCAGCACCTGCGCCCCCACGTTCTCCGCCAGCCCGTGGTCCAGGTGCGCCGCATCCGCGTGCAGCACCTGGCCTACGCCGGCCACCTGCGCCGCCGCCTGCGCCGCCGCACCCGCGTCGTGCCCCGCCACCAGCACGTGCACCTCGCCACCGAGCTGCACCGCCGCACCCACCGTGTTCAGCGTCGCCCCCTTCAGCCCCTGGTTGTCGTGCTCCGCCACGACCAGCGTCTTCGTCCCTGCCATCTCAGATCACCTTCGCTTCGTTCTTCAGCTTGTCCACCAGCGCACCCACGTCCGCCACCTTCACCCCCGCGCTGCGCTTGGGCGGCTCGCTCACCTTCAGCGTCTTGATCCTCGCCGCCACGTCCACCCCCAGCGCCTCCGGCTTCACCACCTCCAGCGTCTTCTTCTTCGCCTTCATGATGTTGGGCAGCGTCACGTACCTCGGCTCGTTCAGCCGCAGGTCCGTCGTCACCACCGCCGGCACGCTCAGCTTCAGCGTCTCCAGACCCCCATCCACCTCGCGCGTCACGCTCACCGCGTCCGCGCTCAGCTCCACCTTGCTCGCAAACGTCGCCTGCGGCCAGTCCGCCAGCGCCGCCAGCATCTGCCCCGTCTGGTTGCAGTCGTCATCGATCGCCTGCTTGCCCAGAATCACCAGCCCCGGCTGCTCCTTGTCCGCCACCGCCTTCAGCAGCTTCGCCACCGCCAGCGGCTGCAGCTCCACGTCCGTCTCCACCAAAATCGCACGGTCCGCACCAATCGCCATCGCCGTGCGCAGCGTCTCCTGGCATTGCGCCACCCCGCACGACACCGCAATCACCTCCGTCACCACCCCCTTCTCCTTCAGCCGAACCGCCTCCTCCACCGCAATCTCGTCGAACGGGTTCATGCTCATCTTCACGTTCGCTATGTCCACCCCGCTCCCATCACCCTTCACCCTCACCTTCACGTTGTAATCCACCACCCGCTTGACCGCCACCAGCACTTTCATCGCGTTCTCCTGAGACATGAAACTGAATGAATTCTAGAGTTCGCATCGTTCTCGCTGCCCGGGCCTGAATTGCACGAAAAAAGAACGATCGTTCGCTTTCTCGATTGTCTCACGGCTGCGCCCGCCGGCGGCGGCATGGCGATGCCTCACTGCTAGACTGCCTGGCGCATGAATTCCCCTGTACGTCCATTGATCGGTTTGTTTGATTCCGGCGTGGGCGGGCTGTCGGTCCTGCAAGCATTGCATCGGCAACTGCCTGGCAACAATCTGCTCTACATCGCCGACTCCGGCCATGCACCGTATGGCGAGCGATCCGATGCATTCATCCACGAACGAACGCATCGCGTCGCCGAGCACTTGCTGGCCGAAGGCGCAACAGTTCTCGTACTGGCCTGCAACACCGCAACCGCCGTGGCAGCCACCAGCCTGCGAGCACGGTGGCCGACCGTACCCATCGTCGCGGTTGAGCCAGGCATCAAACCGGCCGTGGGCATCACCCGCAATCGGCGCATTGGCATCATGGCCACGCCAGCCACATTGCGCAGCGAGCGCGTACGCAAGCTGATTGACGCCCACGCGAAGGGATGCGATGTCCACATGCAACCTTGCCCCGGCCTGGCCGGGCAGATCGAACAAGGCGATGCCGATGCCCCCGGGTTGCTCGAACTCATCGAAACGTTCTCCGCCCCCTTGCGGGCCGCGGGAGTGGACACCGTGGTCCTCGGCTGCACACACTACGCCTTCGTCGCCGCACACATCCAGGCAGCGTTGGGCCCCGATGTGACCCTCGTGGACACGGCAGAGGCCGTCGCACGGCAAGCTGCTCGAGTCGCAGACCCTGCTGCCCCTTCTTCGGTGCCAAGCCCGAGCGGGCGAGTGCGCCTTCTGACCTCAGGAGACGAGCACGTGCTGGCACGCGTAGCGCGGCACTGGCTGCCCTTTCCCTGCGAGATCAGTCACACGCCTGTCTAGGCAAGGGCCATCCAACGCGGCAACCCCGCCACACGGCCCTATCATTCGAGCCCTGTGCGCGGGTGGCGGAATTGGTAGACGCAGCGGGCTTAAAACCCGCCACTTCCTGAAAAGGCGTGTACGGGTTCGACCCCCGTCCCGCGCACCAAAGCGGCGGCCCATGTCCAGCACCCCTCCCCGGCAGGGCGGCCGCAGCGCCAGGCGCCCAGGCGGCGCCTGCTCAGAAGCTCATGCTGTAACGGTACCCCTTGTAGGAGAACACGGCTGACTTGAGCCGGATCTCCTCCAGCACCAAGCCATTGGCCACGGTACCGCCTTCACGGAAAACCTGACCATTCAGAATCAGCATGCGATTCGATGCATCTTTGGAGTAGGTCGCTCCGCCCACCGACATTTGCGGAAGCTCCCGGCGAAGGGCCTCCGGTAACTCGTTCAGCGCGACGACGCGTGATTCCACGCCTGGTGCAGGCGTCACGGTTGGGGCAGGTGCGGGAGGCTCCGGGGGACGCAGCGGCCGGGCGGGCGGCGTGAAGGTCGCCAGAGGCGGATCACTGGGCACAAGTTGCGGCGGGGAAACAGGCGCTGTGTCAAGGGGTGCTGCGGGTGACGGGGTCATGGCTCCCGCGATCGGCTCCCCGCGCCGCAACAACTGCCACGCCAGCACGGCGATCACCACCAGCAGCAGCCCGACCAGCCCCCACCGCAGCATCGTGGCCCGGCCCACAGAGACGTCGTCGTCGCCGACCACATCGCTCATCGGTTTGGCATTCAAGCTGGGAATGCCACCACGATCTCGCTCGGCATCGGCGCGGCGCAACGCATCCAGGATATAGGACATCTCCGGTCTTTCAGTTGGAGGCAGAAACGCCTGAGGCCTGGATGCGCGGCTCTTCGACGCCATTGGCTCGGTTGAGCTGCATGAATGTCAGCGGCCCCACCCTGCCGTCCGGCTTGAGGCCTTGGGCGACCTGGAATGAATAAATGCGATCCTGAAGCACCCGGTCGTAGCGGTGGCCCGTGGCGGCCACGCGCACACCCTGCGCGTGCGCCACTTGCGATGCCAGCCAATCGATGGGCGGCCCGGCACTATTGGGCGCAAATCCGGAGGGGTAACCGTTCGGCGCACGCCACAACGTCGCGAACTCCCCACGCCACGCTTCTGCGATCTCCGACAAAGGCATCTTGCGAGGTTCACCATTCAACAGGAGGTTGGCATCTTCGGAAGCCAGCGCCGTGATCACCGCGAACGCCTTGCTGCCATCGGCGGCATACAGCACCAGCACGGCCGGCCGATCCAACTGGCGAATCAACGCCAAGCCGCCATCGCTTCGAAAACACTGAAGCTGCTGGCGCTGCGCCGCCTGACATGGATTCGTGCCCGCATCATCAAGCGTCGTATCCCACTGCGTGGCGAGTTGGCGGATCGCCACATGCTCTGCCTTCGGAGCGCGAGACAGAAGCGCATCCAGGCCGATCGAGGGAATGTCCGTCGCCGCAGGCGAGTCCGCCACGCGGGCGTCGCTCGCAGGGCCGGATGCCGCCTGCGCCACAGGAACGAGGACATCATCCCGCTGCGCACCGGACTCACCATGGATCGCCCAGCTCACCGCGGCGACCAGAATGGCACCGGCCACCAGCCCCCCGCCCGAGGCCAACACCGCCGTGCGCGTGAAGAAACCCGAGACCGGAGTCTGCACCTCGGCATCGCCAAACACCTCGGCCGCCGCCCGATTCACGATGCGGCGATCGACGCGCACGCGTCCTGATGCATATGCCCCCAGCAATGCACGATCGCACAGCAAGTTGATGCGTCGCGGAATGCCGCGCGACACGCGATGCACCCGCTGCCGCGCCTGACGATCAAATGGCAACGGGCCACTCAAGCCCGCCACGCCCAACCGGTGCCGCATGTACTGGGTGGTTTCTGCCGGCGACAACGCCTTGAGGTGATACCGCGCGATCACGCGCTGCGCCAATTGCTCCAACTCGGGACGCCGCAGCATCGTACGCAACTCCGGCTGGCCGATCAGGATCACCTGCAGTAACTTGCGCTCGTTGGTCTCGAGATTGGTCAGCAGGCGCAGCTGCTCCAGGACCTCGGCCGACAGGTTCTGCGCCTCATCAATGATGAGCACGTTGTTCTGCCCCACCGCATGCGTCTTGAGCAAGAACTCATTGATCGGGTCGAGGTATTCCTTCACCGTCTCGCTGCCATGCGCGATATGCGCGTGCGGAATGCGGAACTCTTCGCACACCGTCTTCAGCAACTCGTTGACCGTGAGCTTCGGATTGAAGATGTACGCGACATTGCAGCGCTTGGGAATCTGCTCCAGAAAGCAGCGGCATACCGTGGTTTTTCCCGCACCGATCTCGCCGGTAAGCAACACGAACCCGCCCCCGCCCCGCACGCCATAGAGCAAATGTGCCAATGCCTCGCGATGACGCTCGCTCATGAACAGATA
Organism: uncultured Rhizobacter sp.; assembly: GCA_964493285.1. Lineage (GTDB taxonomy): Bacteria > Pseudomonadota > Gammaproteobacteria > Burkholderiales > Burkholderiaceae_C > Rhizobacter. The sequence goes on from CAZBOF010000095.1 coordinate 11,725, forward strand.
GCGAGGGTCGGGAGCGATGGAGAAAGGTTCTTGCTTGAGGCCGAAATACTGGGCGTACATGATGCGACTCAGACCGCGCTGGCGAAGCCGGGTTCCGAGAGGATCACGGCAGGCGCCATGCGAGTCTATCCGCGCACACCGTCCGGGGGGATATGCTTCTGACGGCAGCCCCAGCCCGCCGCCAAGCCCAGGATGCCTGACGAATGAACCGCTACTTCGATCCCGCAAAGACTCACCATCGACGCAACGGCTTCCAGAACAACGACGAAGACTTCACCCCGAAGAGCCTGGCCGAGATTCTGCGCTGGCGATGGGATGCCACGCGACAGCGCCTTCCCGCACCTCCGCGCGACCCCATCCCCCAGCACGCACCGGATCTTGCATTCATCCACGCCAACGCGCAGGGCACGACTGCCATGCAGCCAGCGGCCACCTGGATCGGGCATGCCACCGTGCTCGCACAATTGGGCGGCTTGAATGTCCTCACCGATCCGATATTTTCGAACCGTGCCTCACCCACCTCGATCGCTGGCCCCCGTCGACACCAGCCGCCCGGTCTTCAGCTGGACCAGCTTCCACGCATCGACGTCGTCCTCGTCTCGCACAACCACTACGATCACCTCGACACCGCTTCGGCGAAGGCGCTCAATGCCCAGGCCGGGGGCCCGCCACTGTTCATCGTGCCCCTGGGCCTGCAGGCGTGGCTGGCCAAACATGGCATCCGGCATGCTGTCGAGCTGGACTGGTGGGATTCGCACGCCGTCAGCACGCCGACCGCGCCGGTCGAGGTGACGCTTGTCCCGGCGCGGCATTGGTCCGCACGCGGGTTGCGTGACCAAATGACGACGCTATGGGGCGGCTTCGCCGTGTTCAGCCACCACTGCCACCTTTTCTTTGCCGGCGACACCGCCTATTCGCGCGACTTTGCCGACATGCGTGCGCGCTTCGCCGAGCGGCAGTCGCCCGCACAAGGCGGCGGCTTCGACATCGCCTTGCTGCCCATCGGCGCGTATGAACCGCGCTGGTTCATGTCATCACAACATGTGAACGTGCCCGAGGCGGTGCAAATCCACCGGGATCTGGGTGCCAAGAAATCCCTGGGGGTGCACTGGGGCACCTTCGCGCTCACAGACGAACCGCTCGACGAGCCGCCCCGCGCCCTGGCCGCTGAGCGGCGTCGCCAAGGACTGCAAGAACACGAGTTTCCAACTGTTGCGATTGGTGAAACCTTGCGCCTTCCCCCTCGCAACACCTGACCACAGGAGTGCACGGATGACACCGGCGGCGACCAGTTAGCCCTTGCCCCGCTTGCTGAAACGCGACAACATTCTTTCCGTCCGAGCCTGCAGACTGCGTTGAACAGCGAGTTTTCCATGAGCACCCGAAACCTTCATGTGGCCGCCCTCGCGATATTCGCAAGCCTCCCATGCGTCGCGCAACCAACCGTGGGACCGAAGGCTGCGGACACCTGCGAGGCCGCCGTCGCCGAAACCATCAAGCAGATGCGAGGCACAGCGGCTCAAGACGTGCAGTTCATCAAGGAGCGCAGGAGCTTCCTGCCGGGCGCCAGTGGCGACACGGACGTCAAAGGCGCCGGCCGCTACCGCGCGGCGAATGGCAGTTCGATGCCATTCACCTACGGATGCGCCTACAACGCCGAGTCCGACAGCACCTCCGGCATCGTCTTCCGGGACACCGCCAGCTTGCGTACCAGCCCACCCAAAGCGTGGCAACCCGACCTCAGCGCCGTCTCGCCCGAGAACTGCGAAACCGCGGTCGCTGCCGCGCTGAAAAGCAAGCACCCTCGTGTTGCCCGCATTGCATTTAGCTCGGATTCACGCCAGGTTCATCCCGCGATCAATGGCCTCATCAGCCTGGAAGGCATCGGCGCACTGGAACGCGCCCCTGGCATGAACGCCAACCCGTTCAAGTACCGCTGCGAGTTCAATCCCGGCCACAGCAAAGTCACGCGCGTCGAAACAACCGAGTAGCCTCTTGAGGTTCGACACTCCAGACCGCGCCGGGCCGCTGCGCAACGACCGCAGCCTTCACGCCCAGCTTCACTTTTCCCGCAACAGAACGCAAAACGCCCCGGCAGACGGGGCGTTGGGCATGTGAACAGCAAAGAGGAGCTGGAGGCGCGACCCGGAGTCGAACCGGGCTGAACGGATTTGCAATCCGGTGCATAACCGCTTTGCTATCGCGCCATGGGATGGAAAAGACCGACAACTTTGGCAAAAAGGGAAGCCTAGGCTTCCCTTTTTGATTCCGGCGACAGTATCACTTTCGCCGAAGCCGACAACAACCATCGGATTGCTGCGGAAATCTGGAGCGGGAGACGAGGCTCGAACTCGCGACCTCAACCTTGGCAAGGTTGCGCTCTACCAACTGAGCTACTCCCGCTTGGTTCCTGCCAATGGGGCGATGCGTGAACACCCACCCCAAAAACCGAAGCTCGCATTATAGGCAGATTCCGCAGCGCCTGACAAGGCAAGCGGCAGACTCAATGCTTCAGGGATTCCCCACCCACCGGCGTGGCCGGCGCATCCGCCTTGACGTCGGCGACCTTGGCCGGCTCGTCTTCAGGCAATGGCCGAGGCTTCGATTCCAAGGCCACGTCCAGTACCTGATCGATCCACTTCACCGGCACGATCTCCAGATGATTCTTCACGTTCTCTGGAATGTCCTGCAGGTCCTTGGCGTTCTCCTCTGGAATCAGTACCGTCTTGATCCCGCCTCGATGCGCCGCCAGCAGCTTTTCCTTCAGCCCGCCGATGGCCGTGACCTCGCCCCGCAGCGTGATTTCTCCGGTCATGGCCACATCGGCACGCACTGGGATGCCTGTGAGCGCCGACACGAAGGCCGTGGTCATCGCAGCGCCCGCACTCGGCCCATCCTTGGGCGTGGCGCCATCCGGCACGTGAATGTGGATGTCGCGCTTCTCGAACAATTCGTCTTGAATGCCGAGGCGACGGGAGCGACTGCGCACCACGGAACGTGCGGCCTCTACCGATTCCTTCATCACGTCGCCGAGTGATCCCGTACGGATGATGTTGCCCTTGCCTGGCATGACCGCGGTTTCAATGGTGAGCAGATCGCCTCCCACCTCGGTCCACGCCAAACCGACAACCTGCCCGATCTGGTTGGTTTTTTCGGCCTGGCCGTAGTTGTACTTGCGCACACCGAGGTATTCGTTCAAGTTGTCCTCGGTGACGACAACCTTCTCGGTGACCTGCTTGAGCTGAATGCCCTTGACCACTTTGCGGCAGATCTTGGACACCTCACGCTCGAGCGAACGCACACCCGCTTCGCGGGTGTAATAGCGAATGATCCCGCGGATGGCCGATTCGGTGACATCCATTTCTTCGGGCTTCACACCGTTGTTCTTGGCCTGCTTGGGCAGCAGATAGCGCGACGCGATGTTGACCTTCTCTTCCTCCGTGTAGCCCGACAAGCGGATCACTTCCATCCGATCCAGCAATGCCGGCGGGATGTTCATCGAGTTCGAGGTTGCGATGAACATCGTGTCGGACAGGTCGAAGTCGACCTCGACGTAGTGATCGCTGAAGGTGTGGTTCTGCTCAGGGTCGAGCACTTCGAGCAGGGCACTCGACGGATCGCCGCGGAAATCCATGCCCAGCTTGTCAATCTCGTCGAGCAGGAACAGCGGGTTGCGGGTGCCCACCTTGCCCAGGCTTTGCA
>CAZBOF010000096.1:0-1228 GCA_964493285.1 uncultured Rhizobacter sp.
CAAGCCCGGCAAGCCCGAACTGCCGGCCTGGCGTGCGCTGATGCTCGACCTGTGCGACGAACCGCTGGCGGTGTGAGGACGTGATGAAGAGAGCGCTGTGCGGCCTCGCGGTCGTCATCTCGTGCGCGGTCGGCGCAGCGCCGGCGGCGCCGGCGCAGCGCGTCGTCAGTCTCGGCGGCGCGCTCACCGAGATCGTGTTCGCGCTCGGCGCCGGCGACCGCCTGGTCGGCGTCGACAGCTCGAGCCTGTACCCGCCGGCCGCGACGCGACTGCCGCAGGTCGGCTACTACCGCAGCTTCTCGGTCGAAGGCGTCGCCAGTCTGCGGCCCGGGCTGGTGCTCGCGTCCGACCAGGCGGGGCCGCCGCAGGCCCTGGCGCAGCTCGAGCGGCTCGGCCCGCAGGTGGTGCTGCTGCCTTCGGCGCCGACGCTTCCCGCGCTGGAAAAGCGCATCGCCGGTGTGGCCGCTGCGCTCGGGCTGCAGGTCGAGGGCGAGGCGCTCGCCGGGCGGATACGCACCGACGTCGCGCGTTTCGCGCAGTCGCCGCGCCACCAGCGCGTGCTGGTCGTCAGCAGTCACACCGGCAAGCTGCAAGGTGCGGGCGCCGGCACTGCCGCCGACGCCGTATTGCACCTCGTCGGCGCGACCAACGTGCTCGCGTCGAACCCGGGCTACAAGCCGCTCTCCGCCGAGGCGCTGGCCGGCCTGCGGCCGGAAGTGATCGTGACGTCGACGATGTCGATCGGCGCTGCGGGCGGGCTCGACGCCTTCCTCGCCCAGCCGGGCATCGCCGTCACGCCGGCGGCACGCGCCGGGAAGGTGGTGGTGCTCGACGACCTGCTGCTGCTCGGATTCGGACCCCGCCTGCCCGAAGCCTTGCGAATGCTGCAAGCCGGCATCGACGCCCCGCCGTGAGCGTCTCGCTGGAGCGCTCGCTGGCCGCGCGGCCGACGTTCCGGCGAGTGACGCCGCGACGCCTGCTGCTGCTGTTGTGCGGCGTGCTGCCGGTGCTGACGCTGCTGTCCGCGTCGAGCGGCGCGGTGACGATCCCGTTCTTGCGCCTGCCGGCGCTCTTGTGGGCTGGCGCGGCGGCGGGCAGCGAAGACGCGATGTGGCGCAGCGTGCTGCTCGACGTGCGCCTGCCGCGCATCGCGTTCGCATTGATCGTCGGCGCCGGTCTCGCCGTCTCCGGCGCGGCGATGCAGGCGCTGTTTCGCAATCCGCTCGCC
>CAZBOF010000096.1:1238-14849 GCA_964493285.1 uncultured Rhizobacter sp.
CGTTCGTCGGCAGCCTGGCGGCGACGGCGGCTGCCTATCGGCTCGGCACGCGACGGCCCGGCGTGGCGAACCTGCTGCTGGCCGGCGTTGCGATCAACGCCATCTGCGCCAGCGCGATCGGCTATTTCAGCTTTCGCGCCGACGACACCCAGTTGCGCGACCTGACCTTCTGGAACCTCGGCAGCCTGGCGGGCGCGAACTGGAACCTGCTGGCGTGGATCGCGCCGTGGGTCGCGGTGCTGGGCGCGCTGCTGCTGCGCGACTGGCGGGCGATGAACGCGCTGCTGCTCGGCGAGCGCGAGGCGCACCATCTCGGCTTCGCACTCGGGCGCCTGCGACTTCGGCTGATCGTGCTCGTGGCGATGCTGGTCGGGCCGTTGGTGGCGGTGACCGGAACCATCGGCTTCGTCGGCCTGGTCGTGCCGCACCTGATCCGCCTGCCGATGGGCGCCGACCACCGCTGGCTGCTGCCCAACACGCTGGCCGGCGGCGCCATCGCGCTGCTGCTGGCCGACTGGCTGGCGCGCACGGCCGTCGTGCCGGCGGAGCTGCCGATCGGCATCGTCACGAGCCTGGTCGGCGGGCCATTCCTGTTGTGGCTGCTCGCTCGGCGGCGACCGGCATGATCGTCGCCGAGCAACTGGCCTGCGCCCGTGGCGCGCGCACCGTGCTGAGCGGCGTCGACCTTCAGCTGCCCACGGGCGAGGTGCTCGGCGTTCTGGGCGCGAACGGGGCGGGCAAGACCTCGCTGCTGTGCACGCTGGCGGGCGAACTGGCGCCGTCCGCGGGGCAAGTGCATCTCGACGGGCGGCCGTTGAGCGCCTGGCGCGCCAAGGGGCTGGCCAGGCGGCGCGCGGTGCTGCCCCAGTCGCCCTCGCTGGCGTTCGACCTTGACGTGTCGGCCGTGGTGGCGATGGGGGCGTACCCGTTTCCCGAGCTGAGCCCGGCCGCGTTGGACGCCCAGGTGCTGCATGCGCTGACGCTGGCTGACGCGGCCGCGCTCGCGCATCGCCGTTACGCTGCGCTGTCGGGCGGGGAACAGCAGCGCGTGCACTTTGCGCGGGCGCTGGTGCAGGCGCTGTCGGCGCGGCCGGTCGGCGAGTACCGCGCCTTGTTCCTGGACGAACCGACCGCCAGCCTCGACCCCTTGCACCAGGCGGGCGTGCTCCAGGCCGTGTCCGAGCTGGCGCATGCCGGCGAGCTGGCTGCGATGGTCGTGCTGCACGACGTCAATCTCGCGGCGCTGTGGTGCGACCGCGTGCTGCTGCTCGCGCAGGGCGGCGTGGTGGCCTGCGGCACGCCGCTGGCGGTGCTGACGCCGCAGAACCTGCAAGCCGTGTATGGCTTGCCCGCGCGCGTGGGGCCGCATCCCGACGAGCCCGAGCGGCCGCTGGTGGTGTTCGGCCGGCCTTGAAGGCGGCCTGCGCGGGTCAACGACAATCGGCGAAGCCCTTCGCCTTTGCCCATGACCACCGCGCCTGCATTCACTGCCACGCCCGACTTCCAGCGTTTCATCGCGCGGCTCGGCGCCGCCGTGGCGGCGGGCGAATTCGTGAAACTCACGCTGGCCAAGCCGCGCCCCGAAGCGGGTGATCTGCAGCGTGTGAGCGCGCGGCCGGTGCGCCTGCGCGATCAAGCGGCGTTGTCGCTGGTCTATGCGCACCCCACGCGCGACATCACGAAGAACCACGCACCCGACGACGGCCTGGCCGTGCTGCGCGAGTTGCTGGCGGGGCAGTTCCTGAATGCGCACCTGCATCTGAGCCATGAAGAACTCCAGTTGTCGATCAGCCGCAAGGGCCAGTGCACGCTGCGTGGGCATGCCCGCGATGCTGGCGCCCTGCCCGCGGAGCCGTCGCACGACCGCGCCAAGAAGCGCTGGATCGATCCGCACCGCCCCTTTCTCCACGCCTTGGGCGTGACCACTGCGCAGGGCGACGTGATCCCCGCGATGTCGCGCAAGTGGAAGCAAATCAACAAGTTCATCGAGATCTTTGCCGGTGCGCTCGAGGCCTCACCGCTGGCGAATGCCCAGACCGTGCGCGTGGTGGACTTCGGCTCCGGCAAGGGCTACCTCACCTTTGCCGTGCACGACTGGCTGCGCGAGGCCAGGCAGGTGGACGCGCAGGTCACCGGCGTGGAGCTGCGCGCCGACATGGTGGCGCTGTGCGAGCGCGCGATTGCGCAGTTGGCGCTGGCGGGGCTGCGCATCGTGCACGGCGACGTGCGCGAGCACGACCCCGGCCCGCTGGACGTGATGATCGCGCTGCACGCCTGCGACATCGCCACCGACCACGCCATCCACCTCGGCGTGCGGTCGGGCGCGCAGATCATCCTGTGCTCGCCTTGCTGCCACAAGGAGTTGCGCCCGCAACTCCTCAGCCCGCACCCGTTGCGCCCCATTCTTCAGCATGGCATCCATCTGGGCCAGCAAGCCGAGATGCTCACCGACGGCCTGCGCGCGATGCTGCTGGAAGCCTGCGGTTACGACACCCAGGTGTTCGAGTTCGTCTCGCTCGAACACACGCAGAAGAACAAGATGATCCTCGCCGTGAAGCGGGCCCAGCCGCGCGATGCGGGCGAGGTGCTTGCCCAGGTGGGCGAGATCAAGCGGTTCTACGGTGTGCGGGACCAGTGCCTGGAGACCTTGTTGCGGGCCGAGGGCCTGATCGCCTGACCGCGCGGCTGGCGCGTCAGATCAGCGCAGGCGAGGTCTCCGTTGCGTCCCGGATGGCGCGATCCGGCGGATCGTCGCAACATCCGGCCATGAACACACCCGCCACCCCGAACCGCGTTCTCGCCCACACCGGTGCGAGGTATCCGATCTTCCAAGCGCCCATGGGATGGATCGCCCGCGCCCCACTGGCCGGCGCGGTGTCCCGAGCAGGCGGCCTCGGCATCGTGGAAACCTCGTCCGGCGAAACCGAGGCATGCCAGCGCGAGATCCGCGCGATGCTCGCGACCGGCCTGCCCTTCGGCGTCAACCTGCCGATCCGCTTCCTGAGCGACGACGCGATGCTGCGCTTCGTGTGCGAATCCGGCGTGCGCTTCGTCACCACGTCGGCGGGCAGCCCGGCCAAGTTCATCGCGCCGCTGCACGCTGCCGGCATCACGGTCTACCACGCGGTGCCCACGCTCGATGCGGCGCTCAAGTGCGAAGACGCCGGCGTCGATGGCCTGGTGGTCGAAGGCGCGGAGGGCGGCGGCTTCAAGAACCCCGAAGAGGTGTCGACGCTGGTGCTGCTGCAAGCCATCCGTGCGCGCACCATGCTGCCGCTGGTGGCGGCTGGCGGCATTTGCGACGGGCGCGGCATGGCGGCGGCGTTTGCGCTCGGTGCCGAAGGCATCCAGATGGGCACGCGCTTCGTGAGCTGCGCCGAGAGCCCGGTGCATGCCCACTACAAGGAGGCGATCGTGCAGGCGCCGGTCACCGGCACCTGGGTGCTGAACAAGAAGGCCAGCCCCTGCATCCGCGCGTTGAAGTCCAAACGCACCCAGGTGCTGCATGACAGCGGCGTGATGCCGCCCGACACCTTCGCCGGCATCCAGCGCGTCTACTTCGACGGCGACATGGAAGCCGCTCCGGCTCTGGCCGGGCAGACCGCGGGCCTGATCGACGCCGTGCGCTCGGCGCAGGACATCATCGACACCACGGTGGCCGAGTTCTTCCAGATCACCGATCGGCTGGCGGGGCTGGCGCAGCGGCGGGCGTTTGGATAACCGGCACCCCCTGGCGCTTGGGCCGTGACTCGCCCCGCCGCGAACCGTAGCGGTGCGCATAGACCCAGGTGAACTCGGCGCCCAGCAGGAAGATCTGTGCGGAGTAGTAGACCCACAGCAGCACCACCGCCAGCGAGCCGGCGGCGCCGAACACCGAGGTGATGCCGCTGCGCCCGATGTAGAAGCCGATCACCCATTTGCCGAAGGTGAACAGCAGCGCGGTCACCGACGCGCCCACCCACACGTCGCGCCACTGCACCCGGGCGCGCGGCATCAGCTTGTAGATGAGTGCGAACACCACGGTGACCATCACGAAGCTGATCAGCGCGTTCGCCGCCTGCGCCAGCGTGGCCCAGCCGCCAAACAGCGGCGACCACCAGCGCCCCAGCGCCGACAGCCCCGCGCTCACCACCAGCGACACCATCAGCAGGAAGCCGATGGCGAGGATCATGCCGAACGAGAGCAGGCGCGAGCGCACCAGGTTCCACAAGCCGCTGCGCGGGTTGCGCATCGGTGCGCGCCAGATGCGGTCCAGCGCGTCCTGCAACTCGGCGAACACCGTGGTGGCGCCGACCAGCAGGATCACGGTGCCCACGATCGCCGCGAAAGCACCCTCGGCCGGGCGGCTCACGCTCAGTAGCAAGCCCTGTACCGCGAGCGCGCCGTCCTGGCCGATCAAGCCTTGCAATTGGGCGAAGACCTCGCCGCGCGCCGCGTCTTCGCCGAACACGAGGCCGGCCACCGAGACCACGATCAGCAGCAGGGGCGCGGCGGAGAACGTGGTGTAGTAGGCGAGCGCCGCGCCCATGCTCGGCGCGTAGTCGTCCAGCCACGAAGACGCGGCTTCCTTGAAGAGATGGAAAACGGCCCGCGGGCTCATGGCGCGGACCGTGCGCGCCGGACCTGCGCGTGAGCGTCGCCCCCCTGCATCTGCTGCATCATCCGTCTCCTTCGATTCGAAACGCCAGGAGGGTCACGGTACGAAACATGGCGCCGGGAATCCATCGGTGCGCACCGATGAAGGCTGTGGGAACATTCCCACAGCCTTCAGGGGCATTCGAACTGTTCGCGCGGGCTGAGGCGAACGGGGCCGTCGCGCACGATGAGCCTCGCGCTACTCCCCCGGCCCGCAGTACCACTCGGCCAGCTGGTATGACGTGTTGTAGCCGGTGGCCTTCGCCGCGCAGGCGATGTGGCGCACGCGCACCATCTCCTGGCTGGTGGCGGTGGCCTTGAAAGTCGTGCCGGGGGCCACGGTCCCGCTTCCTCCGCCACTGAAGCATTTGTTGTCCGCGCGCAGCCAGCACCATCCGATCTTCACGGCGATCGGACAGTTGTTGTGGAAGGTGACGTGCAGGGTGTTGGGCGCCGGGCGGTTGTTGCGCTCGTAAGAAGGGTGAACGCAATAGGTGCGAGGGGTGCCGCGCCCGGGCTGCGCTCCCGTGCCGGGTGCGCTGGGGCGCGGCGCCGAGACGACGGGCGGGGTGGGGACGAACACCGGCACGCGTGCGCGATCGCGTGCGGCGGCTTCGTCGATCTCGCGCAACTCGGCCTCTAGTTCCAACTGTTGCTGGCGCTGTTTCGCGATGGCGGCGTCACTCGAGGCCTGGCGCCCGCCTTGCGAGGCGAGGTAGGCGATCATGTCTCGCTGTTGGGTCACCATCGCGGCGTCCAGGGGCGTTTGGGAGCCCGCACCCTGCGTGAAGTTCACCTGGGCGCCGCGGCTGAGCAGCAGACTGGCCACGGAAACGCAGCCGCTCCTGGCCGCCATCCACAGAGGGTCGGCGATCTGCCCGGTGCTGCAGTGCGGCGGCACGCCTGCATCCAGCGCAGCCCGCGCCACGGCAGGTTGGCAGTACTCCGCCGCATAGTAGAGAACGTGGCAACTGCTGAATTGCGAGGGACTTTTCTGGGCGATTCTCAGCGCCTTCGCGCCGTTGTTGTCCTTGACCGCCTCGATGCCATCGAGCGAGGGGTATGAAGCACAGGCACCCAGTCCCAGCACCACGGCGACGCCTGCGACCTGCCGCCACAGGGCGGCGCCGCGCACAGCAAACTGCATGTTGAATCCCTCGCTCCTGAATGGTGGAGCGGGTGTAGCGCGAGCGGCGTCGACTGTCAATGCCAGCGCGCGCCTTGGCGGTGTGGCCCCATGAAGACTTCGGCGCGCGTCGTCATGATCTCGGACACCTGTGTGGGCACGGGTCCCAGGTCGAGCTTGCGCATCCGCTCTGCGGCGTGCGGCTGCTTCGGTCGGGCCGGATGGCCGCGACCGGTGCGTCGTGTCTCGCGTGCGCGGCGTGTGCCTAGCCGGGTGGCGCGTTGATTATTGAATCAAGATTGACACCCCCTTGGCCCGAGGCCTATGGTGACCAGAGACGTACCCAGGATGAAGTGCTTCCTGACGTATCGCGACGATCGTTCCCTTGGAGACATCCCATGAAGAAAACGCTGGCATTGATCGTGGGCAGCCTGCTGGCAGCCGCGTCGAGTTCCCCGGTGCAGGCCCAGGATTCTGCATATCCGAACCGTGTGGTTCGCATCGTCGTGCCGTTCACGGCCGGCGATAGCTCCGACCGCATCGCCCGGTTGCTGGCGGAATCGTTCCAGGCGAAATGGGGGCAGACGTTCGTCGTCGAGAACCGGCCGGGCGGCGGCGGCAACATCGGTGCGGGTGCCGTGGCCCATGCACCTGGCGATGGCTACACGCTTTTGTTCACGCCGCAGTTTCCACTGGTGGTGAACAAGAGCCTGTACCCCAAGCTGTCGTACGACCCCAATGTGCTGCTGCCGGTCTCGATCGCGGTGGAGGGCGACATGCTGCTGTTGGCGCATCCCAAGCTCAACGCCAACTCCGTGCAAGATGTGATCGCCGCAGCCAAGGCCGCGCCGGAAAAGATCAACTACGCCTCGCCCGGCATCGGCTCCATGGGGCATTTGATCGGCGAATACTTCAATACCAAGGCCGGCGTCAAGACGACGCACATCGTCTACAAGGGCGCCAGCCCCGCGCTGACCGATCTGTTGGCGGGCCAGGTCGAGATGATGTTCATTTCGGTCGGCGCCGGCCTGCCGCACATCAACGCGGGCAAGCTTCGGGCCGTGGCCACCACGGGCGACACCCGAAACGTGGCCTTGCCCGGCACGCCGCTGGTCAGCGACGTGCTGCCGGAGTTCCATTTCACTTATTGGTTCGGGATGGCCGCGCCGCCTGGAACGCCGAAGCCGATCGTGGACAAGCTCGCCGAGGCGATGAACGAGGCGCTGGCGCAGCCGCAGATGACGCAGGCGCTGAGGCAGTTCAGCTTGCGCGCAGTGGGAAGCGGGCCGCAGAAAATGCAGCAGGTCATGGACCAGGAGCGCCCCCGCTGGGGCAGCATCGTCGAGACGAGCGGCGCAAAAGCCGAGTAGCTGTCCGGAGACATCGCGATGCACGAACGGTTGACCCCTTTGTGGACGGTTCACAAGTCCGTCTACACGCGAACCGCACTGGAAGACGAGAACGCGCGGTTGCTGCGCAAGGTGTGGAACTTCGTCGCGCATGAGAGCGAGTTCCAGGAGGCGGGCAGCTATCTGACGCGGCATGTCGCGGGCGACCCGATCGTCATCGCGAAGGCGCAGGACGGCGGGATCCGGGCCTTCTACAACACCTGCCGGCATCGCGGCGCCGTGGTGGCGCCGGACGCGCAAGGCAAGGTGCACAGCTTCCTGTGCCCGTATCACAACTGGTCTTACACGCTCAAGGGCGAACTGCGTGCATTGCCGCAAGCCGAAGCCTACGACTGCATCGGGTTCGACAAGAAGGACTTCGGGCTGGTGCGGGTTCGCACGCAGAACCTGTGCGGCCTGATCTTCGTCTGCCTGGATGACCACGCGCCCGGGCTGGAGGCATTCCTCGGCGACGAGATCTGCACCACCTTGCACGCGACGCTCGGGCAGGCCGCCTACGAGGTCTGGCGCAAGGATGACTTTGCGGTCAAGGCCAACTGGAAGATGATTGCCGAGAACTGGCGCGACGGGTATCACGTGCCCAATGTCCATCCCAAGCTGGCCAAGGGCTCGCCGCCGCAGCGCTACAAGCTGACCGAGAACGGCCACTGCATCCAGTTCATCGAATATGGCCGGGGCTTCGTGTCCGACGCGGTCTGGGCTCTCACCCAGCAGGCCACGCTGCCGGGGCTGAAGCCGCTCACCGGCTATCACTTCCACCTGTTCCCCGGGCTCGTGATCCAGCCGTTGAACAACCAGCTCCAGATCCTTTCGCAGCATCCGGTGGACGAGGCCAGCACGGTCTGGGAGCGGCGCGCGCTGGGCGTGGTCGGCGACAGCCTCGAGACCCGCGAGATCCGCCAGGAGTGCTGGAAGGCGTGGTCGTCGAATCAAGTGGCCGAAGACGTCGTGGTGCTCGAACTTCAGCAGCGCGGGATCATGTCCAACGGCATGCCGGTCAGCATCCTGGCGCGCGGCGAAGAGGTGAGCGAAGGCATTCGCGGCGACGACAACCGCCTGCGGCAGTTCTGGGCGTCGTGGCGGGAGCACATGGGTGCGCCGCTGAACGAGTGGCCGCCTCACGCATCGCAGTCGGCGACCGCGGCATGGCTGGCGGCACGCTGATCGTCGGCCTGGGGACTCTCGGGCTGGCGTTTGGCGCGCGGATCCTCCGCCAGGGCGCGGGCGAGGTGATCGGTGTCGACCCCGATGCCGGCCGGCGCAAGGCCTGGCAAGACGCGACGGCCTGCGAACACCATCGATCGGTTGCCGGGTTGAGCCTGGCGCGGGTGCGCCGCGTCTTCATCCTGGTTCGCACCGAAGACCAGGTGAGGGAGGTGCTGCACGCGTTGCCGGCGCCCGCTGCGCCGCAGCGTGTGTTCGTCTACGTCATGACGACGCTGTCTCCTGCGTTTGCCGAGCGGCTTGGCGATGCGGACATGGGCGCTGCGACGCTGGTGGAATGCCCGGTCACCGGCGGAGAAGCCGCGGTCGCGCACGGCGCGCTGGTGGCCATGGCCTGCGGCCTCGCCGACGCCGAGGAGCGGGCCTTTCTGCAGGCGACCCTCTTCAGCCACATTGCCGACTTCGGGCTCTTCGGCGAGCCGGCGATGGCGAAGCTGCTGAACAACCTCACCATCGCCTACCAGGCGGCGGCGCTGGACGAGGTGCTTCGCCTGGGCACGGCCGCCGGGCTTTCTGCCGCAACGCTTTTATCGGTCATCTCCAAGGGCGCGGCGCGCAGCTTTCTCAGCCAGATCCTCCTGACCTACAACGACGAACTGCTGGCCAAGGACATGGCTTTGTTGAAAGAGCGCATCGGCACGCTGGCGCCGATCGATCCCGGCGCGGTGCGCGAGCATTTCCGCGCGGCGCGCGAGCGCCTCGGCGCGAAGTGAGGTGTCAGCGCTGCGGGGCCCGGCCGGTTCCGGCGCCGGACGATGGCGTCTTGAACACCCCCGTGCCCGTCATCACCAGGCGGCCGCCCGCGTGGATGCGCCCGCTGACGAAGCCGACGGTGCGGGTGACGCGGTCGACGCAGGCCTCGACGTCCAGCCGTTCGCCGAGCCCGGCACCGGCGATCATGCTGCATGACATCTGCATCGTGATCGGGTGGCCGTGGCCTTCAGGGCCGCCGGTGTCGAGCGCGCCTTCCACCGCCGAGCCGAGTGCCAGGTCCATCAGCGTCATCAGCAGCCCGCCATGCACCGTGCCGTTCGGGTTGGTGTGATGCGCCTCCACCGTGAGCTGCAGTTCGGCCAACCCCGGCCCGGCGCGGCGCCAGATCGGGCCCACCGTGTCGACGAAGGTCTGCGGCTGATGCATCAGCTCGAAGTCGCCCGCGATGCCGTCGCGGTCCGGGTTCAGGTGTTCATTCATACGCGAGCATCAGGAAGTCGGCGGCCATGGCGGGGCGCGTACCGCCATCGATCTCGACGCTGCACGCGCAGCGCAGTCGCATCGCGCCGTCGGGCTGCGGTTCGAGCGTGGCCAGCGACAGCCGCAGGCGCAGCCGGCTGCCGGCGGGCACCGGCGCGGTGAAGCGCACCTTGTCGAGCCCGTAGTTGACCCAGCGCTTCGCGCTGCGCACCTGGAAACAGTGGGACAGCAGGCCGGTCAGCAGCGACAGCGTCAGGAAGCCATGCGCGATCGTGCCGCCATACGGGCCTTCGCGGCGCGCCCGTTCGGGGTCGGTATGGATCCAGTGCTTGTCGCCGGTGAGGGCGCCGAACTGGTCGAGCATGGGCTGCGGCAGCGCGACCCATTCGCTCACGCCGAGTTCCTGGCCGACGTGCGGCTTCAGTTCTTCGAGGACGTCGACAACCACCATGGAAAAGCCTTTTCTGTGAAGGGAAGGAAAGGGAATGAGCGGTAGGCGGGAATCAGGCGGGCGGGCACTGGACGGTGCCGGCGGCCAGCTGCGCGCGGGCTTCGGCGTCCGAGAACCCCAGGTCGCGCAGCACGTCCAGCGTGTGCTCGCCCAGGTCGGGCGGCGGGCGCCGCGAGGCCTGCCGCTGCCCGTCGATGCGCACGGGGCGGTGCGGCGCGCGCGAGCGGCCGTACTTCGGGTGTTCGGTGTCGTGGAACACGT
Organism: uncultured Rhizobacter sp.; assembly: GCA_964493285.1. GTDB lineage: Bacteria > Pseudomonadota > Gammaproteobacteria > Burkholderiales > Burkholderiaceae_C > Rhizobacter. The sequence goes on from CAZBOF010000096.1 coordinate 11,539, forward strand.
CGAGGTGGCGAATCTGCGGGTCGGTATCGAGTTCCTCCAGCGACAGCTCGGCGGCGAACGGCACGTCGTGCTGCGCCAGCAGCGTTTCCCAGTGCGCGCGCGGCCGGGCGAGGAACACTTCGTTCAGGCGGTTCGCGAGCTGTTCGTAGTGCTGCACGCGGTCCAGCCGCGTGGGGTACTCGGTGATCCAGCCCGGCCGGTCGACGACGCTGCACAGCGCCTGCCAGAACTTGTCGGGCGACGACAGGTGCAGGCCGATGCGCTTGCCGTCGGCGCAGGTCACGGTGTAGGCCTGCGACATCGCGGCGCGCTGGTACACCGGCACCGGCTGCTGCGTGGCGAGGTACTGTCCCAGGGGCTCGGCGCCGAGCGCGATCGTGCTCTCGATCATGTTGACGTCCACGCTCGCGCCGACGCCGGTCTCGTGGCGGCGCAGCAGCGCGGCCATGATGCCCATCGCCGCATGCATGCCGGTCGCGGCGTCGGAGACGGCCGGCCCCACGACACGCGCGTCGCTGCCGGTGCGGAAGCGGCTCATCCAGCCCGACAGCGCCTGGCCGACGTTGTCGAAGGCGGCGCGCAGCGCGTAGGGGCCGGTCTGCCCGAAGCCGGTGATCGCGCAGTGCACGATGCGGGGGTTGATGGCGCGCACGGTCTGCGTGTCGATGCCCAACTGCTCGGCGGCGCCGGGGCGCGAGTTGACGAGCACCACGTCGACCTGCTTGAGCATGCGCGCGAGCAGCTCGCGCCCGGCCGGCGTCTTGTAGTCGAGCGCAATCGAGCGCTTGTGGCGGTTGTGCGCCTGGAACTGCGGGCTGTACAGGCCGCCGCGGAACGAACGGAACGGATCGCCGCCGCCGGGCCGCTCGACCTTGACCACGTCGGCGCCATACTCGGCGAGGAGCATCGCGGCATAGGGTGCGGTGATGAAGTTGCCGAACTCAAGGACCTTGATCCCTTGCAATGGATCCACGTTTGCACTTCTCCGGGAAGATAGGGATGACGGTGCGACGCAGGCGCACGACAATGTCGGCCGACGTCAGCGCCAGGGTCGTGTTCGTGCTCTGCCGGCCTCCAGTTGAATCCGGGCCGATCGAACCGATGGCCTCTCGTCGTGTCGTCGACTGGCTTGCAGGCATGGTATCCACGGGCATCGCAGCGACCTATTGAATGAAGGCATGGTCGCTATGCGCGCCGGACATTACGAACACCTCGATCTCAATCTGCTGCTCGTCTTCGAGGCCTTGATGGCCGAGCGCAACGTCACCACCGCCGCATCGGCTCTCGGCCTCACCCAGCCCACGCTCAGCCACGCACTGAATCGCTTGCGCAAGATGTGCGACGACCCGCTGTTCGTGCGCACCGCGCGCGGCATGCAGCCCACCGCGCATGCGCAGGCGATGGCCGAACCGGTGAGCCAGGCGCTCACCATCATCCGCGGCACGCTGGAGCGGCGCGACAGCTTCGATCCGGCGCGCGAGTCGCGCGTGTTCCGCCTGCTGATGACCGACATCGGCACCGTCACCTTCTTGCCGCCGCTGATCGGCTACCTGCAGCAGAACGCGCCGGCCGTGGGCATCGAGACGGCGCAGGCGCCCATCGACGGCTACAAGGCGGCGCTGCAGGACGGCGCGGTCGACCTGGCCATCGGGCAGATGCCGTCGATCGTCGCCGGCTTCTACCAGCAGCGCATCTTCGAGGACGAGTTCGTCTGCGTGGTGGGCTCGCACCACCCGCGCGTGCGCCGCGCGCCGACGGTCGAGGCCTACCTGGCCGAACAGCACATCCGCATCTCGCTGCCGGGACGCCCGCACAGCGCGATCGACGAGGCGCTCGGCGACCTGAACCTGGTGCGCAAGGTGATGGTCACGGTGCCGCAGTACCTCGCGATCCTGCCGATCCTGGCCGCGTCCGAACTGGTCGCGACGGTGCCGTACCGCGTGTTCCTCGCGATGCGCCGCAGCGACGAGCTGCGCATGTATCCGCTGCCCTTCGATGCGCCGCGCGTGGTCGTGCGCCAGTTCTGGCACGAGCGCAACCACGCCGATGCCGGGCTCGCCTGGCTGCGCGGCGTCGTCAGCGAACTTTTCTCGCCCGAGCCGGTGCCGAGGGAGATTCCCGCGCGCAAGCGCCGGGCCGCCGGGGCGGCCTGAGCACCTCCCCCGAGCGACCTCAGCCCGCGCGCGGCGGGAAGTGCCCGGCGTTCACCTCGCCCTCGGCGCGCTCCCACAGCGCGCGCGCGATCGGCTGGCGTGCCTCTTCGACCAGGTGGCCGACCAGCCCGATGGCCCGCGCGAACACCGCGATGCCGCGCGGCGCCTGCTCGGGCAGGCCGAGTTCGCAGCACAGCGCGCCGATGGCGCCGGTGGCGTTGATCGGCAGCGTCTTGCCGCTGCGCGCCTGCGCGGCCTGCGCGATGGCTTGCAGCAGCTTCACGTAGGGGCCGTCGAAGCCGGCCTCGTGCGCGATCTCGAACAGCTTCGGCGTGCGCGGGTCGATGGGCTTGTGCAGGTGGTGGCCGACGCCGGGCAGCGGGCGCTTGTCGGCGGCGTGGCGTTCCACCACCTGTGCCGCCAGCGCGGCGGTGTCGTGCGGTGCCGCCGGGTCGGGCAGCAGCTTGCGCAGCAGCGCCGCCACGGCCTCGGCGCCGCCGCCGAAGCGCGTGCCCATGCCGAGCAGGCCGGCGGCCACCGCGCCTTGCAGCGACTCGGGTGCGCCGAGGTAGGTGAGCCGCGTGGCCATGGCCATCGGCGTCATGCCGTGCTCCACCAGCGTGATCGAAATCGCGTCGAACACGCGGGCCTCGGCCGGCGTGGGCGTGCGCCCGGTGAGGGCGAGGAAGGCCATGCCGCTGAGGCTGGCCTGCCCGAGCAGGTCGCTCACCAGGTCGCGGCCGTACACCAGGATCTGGTCGGGCGCGCTGGCGCCGGCGTTGGAGCGAAGCGGTGCATTCGCGGTCATGGGTCAGCCTTTCGTGGCGGCGGGAGTGTCTTGGGAGAGGAAGGCGAGCGTGCGCCGGCGCGACTGGTCGGACGCGGCGTCGCGCCCGGGCCGGTAGAAGGCGTGGCCCACGCCGTCGTAGAGATGCAGTTCGGCCCGCGAGCCCAGGCGTGGCGCGAAGCCGCGCACCACGTGCTCCGGGGCGTAGTCGTCCTGCGTGCCGTAGTGCAGCTGCAAGGGTGCGTTGTTGCCCGCAAGGTCGCCGTCCAGGTGCTCGACGCCAATGCCGTAGTAGGTGACGTAGCGGTCCGCCAGCCCTTGCTGGCGTGACTTGACGACCAGCTTGCCGCCCAGGCAGTAGCCGATCATGG
>CAZBOF010000097.1:0-14645 GCA_964493285.1 uncultured Rhizobacter sp.
CGCGTTGTGTCCCAATACCTGTCGATGGACACGCCTGCGCCCGACCCCGCCCAACGCTTCGGCCCGCCAACCTGGCTCGTCGTCGCCAGCGGCATCGTCGCGCTCGGCACGGCCATGGGCATCGGCCGGTTCGCGTTCACGCCGCTGATGCCGCTCATGCTGCGCGACGGCACGCTGAGCGCCGCGGCCGGCGCCGAATGGGCCGCTGCCAACTACATCGGCTACCTGATCGGCGCGTTGACCGCCGCGCGGTTCTCCGCCGCGCCCCTGCGCGGCCTTCGACTCGCGCTCTTCGGCGTCGCGCTGACGACGCTCGCCGCCGCCTTGGCGGGTGGCGCGACGCCGGTCATCGCCGGCGCGCTGCTGCGCGGCGCCGCGGGTGTCTTCAGCGCCTGGGCGCTGGTGTGCACCAGCAGCTGGGCATTGGGCGAGCTGGCGCGGCGGCAGGTGCCGCAACACGGCGCCTGGATCTACGCGGGCGTCGGCCTGGGCATTTCGCTGGCGGGCCTGCTGGCCTGGCTCGGCGGGCAGCAGCCGGCCCGGTGGCTGTGGCTGGAGATGGGGTTGCTCGCAGCCGTTGGCGCCGTGTTCGTCGCCTGGCAACTGCGCGATGGCACCGCGACCACCCCGGCGGCGGCCCCACCCGCCGCACCCCCGGCACAGCGCCACCGGCCACGGCACCTGGCCCTCGTGCTCTGCTACGGCGCCTGCGGCTTCGGCTACATCATCCCGGCCACCTTCCTGCCCGAGATGGCACGGCAACAGGTCGCCAACCCCCTGGTGTTCGGGCTGACGTGGCCGCTGTTCGGGCTGGCGGCCGCCGTGTCGGTGGTGCTGGCCGCGCGCCACCTGTCGGGCTGGCCACGCAGACGCGTGTGGGCGCTGGCGCAAGGCACGATGGCGCTCGGCACCGCCCTGCCGCTCGTCACGCAAGCGCTGTGGGCGCTGGCCGCCTGCGCCGTGTTCGTCGGCGGCACGTTCATGGTCGCCACCATGGCAGGCTTGCAGCTTGCGCGCGAGCAGCAACCCGACAACCCCACGCCGCTGCTCGCGCAGTTGACCGTGGCCTTTGCCGCCGGACAGATCCTGGGGCCGGTGCTGGTGCGCGCACTGGGCCCCGACCTGCTCGCCGGCTGGAACGCCATGGCCTGGGGCAACGCAGCCGCCACCGCCCTGCTGCTCGCCAGCGCCGCCTGGCTGTGGTGGCGAACCGGCCCCTCGCCTTCTTCCTCATCCACGTACACGGAGCCCACGCCATGAAACCCGTTCCTTCGATGACGTCCCCACGGCCCTTTCCCGAAGCGGGGCAACCCGAGCGCCTGGGCCCACCCGCCCAGCTCGACGCCGCACAACAAGAAGCCGCCGACGAACTCATCAACGGCCCCCGCCGCGGCGTGTACGGCCCGTTCCGCCCGCTGATGCAACGCCCACCACTGCTGCGCGCCGTGGCCAAGGTTGGCGAGATCCTGCGCTACGAAGGCACGCTCAGCACCGCCCTGCGCGAATGGACCATCTGCGTCGTCGCGCGCGAAGTCTCCAACGTCTTCGAATGGGACATGCACCTGCCCCTGGCCGCCGCGGCCGGCGTGCCCGCCTCGGCACTGGCCGCGCTCGACGCAGGCAGCCCCCTGCCCGCCGAACTGCACCCCGAACTCGCGCTCGCACACACCGTGGCCCTCGAACTCGTGCGGCAGCACCGCCTGAGCGACGCCACCTATGCCGAGGCACTGAAGCGCTGGGGCGAGCCCACCGTGGTCGAGCTGCTCACCCTGGTCGGCTACTTCAGCATGGTGTGCTGGCTGATGAACGTGTCACGCACCCCCGGCCCCACGGCCTGAGCCTGGCCTCACATCAGCAGCGCAGCGCCCACTGCCGGTCACGCGTTTTCTTCTTCTCGCGCGTGATCCACTCTTGCGTGGCGCCAGATTGCGGCTGCCGCGCCATCGAATCCAGATGATCCACCCGCTCGGCCAGGCGCTTGCATTCCGCCTTCGGGTCATGGCGCGGCTGCGGCGGGGCCGGCGGCGCTGGTGGTGGCGCAGCCGTGAGCGCCTCCCCCTGCTGCCGCACCCTCTCCGCGCGCTTCACCTGCTCGTCCCAAGGCAAGTCGTTCGGCACCGTCACCATGCGCTCGATCACCGCCTTCTGCGAGCCGCAATGCGAACTCGACCAGAACCTCTCACCGCTGTAAGACTTGCACAGGAACACCGTGTCGGCTTGCGTGGGCAGCGTGAAAGTGAGAAGAAGTAGCGCGAAGCCATGTCGCATATGCGTGCACTCCCGGATGGTCGGGAGGGATGCTAGCGAGGAAACTGCACGTGCGATCTGGATGCTTCTCGAAGTTCGATGAAAGATGCGGTACTTCGCGGATTTGTTTGGTGGGTTTGTCGGGACGAATGGGCTAGAGGATTCCCAATGCCCTGCAAGAAGCGAGCGTCATCGTCCCCACTTTTCGGAGGCCAGCGGTAATTCGTTGAGTTCTTGCCGAGCTTCGCGCCAGTGCGGCCAATGCTCAGACAGGATCGTCAAGAAGCGATCGTTGTGGCTCGCCTCCAGCAGGTGAACCATCTCGTGGACGATTACGTACTCCAGCAAGTCCTTTGGCTTCTTTACCAGTTCGGTATTGAGCCGGATGTGCCCCGCCGCAGGGTTGCAACTGCCCCACTTGGTCCTCATCTTCTGAAGAAAGTAGCGCTCGACCTTGACGCCGAGCCGCTCTTCCCACTTGCGCAGCAGCGGTGGCACGGACTGGTGCAGCAGTGACTTGTGCCACTCATGTATCACCGCGGCGCGCTGACTCTCCTCGTTGCCCGGGCGAACGGTCAAACGAATGCGCTTGTGGTCCAGCGTCACGGCGGGCTTGGCGTCTTGAAAGTCGACGCTCAGCAGATACCGGCGCCCCCACAGGTAGTGGCTCTCGCGTCCCACGAAACGCCGAGGCGCCTCCCGGGCCTGCGCCTTGAGCGTCGATTGCTGAGCCCTAATCCAACCCAGCTTCGAGATCGCATATGCCCGGGCAACTTCGAGCCGTGTGGCGGCGGGTGCCGTGAGCGTCACCCGCCCATTCGGCGGATGCACCGTCAGGTGGACGTTCTTGACGTCCTTGCGGGTCACCCGGATCGACACATCACCCAGGCGGATGGTCTCGGTCATTTGTAGCCCGGCTGGTTCTTGACGATCTCGAATACCGCCTCGGTGGCCGTGCGGTCGCGCTCCAGGATGGGGAACAGCGCGTTCACCACCTGGGCCTCGCGCGCGTCATCGCCGTACCAGCCCGCCGGGGCGTTCTCGCGCACGGTCAAGTCGATCCTGAGCGCCAGCGCCGCCTTATCGTCATCGACCGTCGGGTACTTGAAGGTGGTCGACGGCAGCGAACCCAGGTTGTTGTAGATCACCGCCGCCTCATGCCGGCCATGCAAGGCCGCTGGCATCCCGTCTTCACCGCGCTTAGCGCCCAGTTGCCGCACGAGGGCTTCGGCCTTTCGCAGAAATTCTTCGTAGGCGGCCGCATCGGCCCGGCTCTGCCGGATCAGGTCGTCCAGCAGCTTCGACATCTGCTCGTAGAAGCGCGGGTCCGTCAGTTGGTCGCGGATGATCGTCTTGCGGACGTTGTTGATGATGCCTTCGGCAATCGCGTTCTTCGACAGCTTGCCTTTGGCGTTGAGCTTTCTCGCGATCGCATCGTGAATGCCTGTCTCGATGATCAGCTCAGTGAGCGACATCTCGCCCAGCTCACCCAAGTCTTCGGCCGCATCGGCCTGGATGTAGGTGTTGATGAGGTGGCGCATGTCTGCCTCGTAGGGCTTGATGTCCAGCTCTTCGCCGGAGTGGCGTTTGATGCTCGCCCGCGTGAAGGTGTAGAAGTCCAGCTCGCGCTGCAGCGTGGCCGCTTCGTCTTCCGAGTAACCCGCTTCGCCCAGGTGCTGCGCCAGCGCGGCAAAGGCGCGCACGAAGATCGCCACCGCCTTGTAGAACGAGATGCGCAGCGCCTCGGTCTTGAGCAAGGCATCGGGCTCGGCCGCATCGCCGCAGAAATAGTGCAGGAACTGCTCCACCTCGCGCGGCAGCGGCACGGGCTCGCACAGGTAGTGCAGCGCCTCGCGGGCTTGGTCGAGCTGGTGCCGCCCTTCGGCCAGCCAGTCCTTCAGGTGCACGTTGTTCTCGCCGCCGCTGCCCTCGTCGATGTCCAGTTCGTCGGAGCTGTAGACCGCGATGGCCTGCTGCACGTCGCCGAACAGCTCCTTGAAATCGACGATGTGGCCGTAGTCCTTGTCATCGCCATCCAGCCGGTTGGTGCGGCAGATGGCCTGGAACAGGTTGTGATCGCGCAGCTCGTTGTCGAGGTAGATGTAGCTGCAACTCGGTGCGTCGAAACCGGTGAGCAGCTTGCTCACCACGATCAGCAGCTTCAGGTTGGCCGGCTCTTCCTTGAAGCGGCGCTTCACCTCGTCTTCGTACTGTTTCGTGGTCTGGCCCTTGCCGAGCACGTGCTTGGTGTAGTTGTCGAACTTGTAGCGCTCGTCGCTGTCTTTCGGCTCACGCGAAATCGCGTTGTGATTCGGCTCGTATGACGTGACGATGCCGCAGTATTGGCCGAAGGGCTTGGTCTGGAAGATGCGGTAGTAGTGGCAGGCGTCGTAGATGCTGGCCGCCACCAGGATAGCGGTGCCGCGGTCATTGTTCAGCCGTGGCTTCACGGCGAAGTCATGAATGATGCTGGCCGCGATGCGGGCCTTGCGCTCCTCGGCGCTCATCAGCTCTTCCATCGTGGCCCAGCGCCGGCGCAGCACCGACTTCTGGAAGTTGTTGAGCCCCCGCGTCTTCTGCTCGAACCACTGGTCGATGGCGCGCTGCGAGGTCAGCCGCTGCGGCACGTCGCGGGCTTCGTACTTCAGGTCGAGCACCACCTTGTCGGCCACCGCCTGGTGGAACTTGTAGGTGTGGATGTAGGTGCCGAACACATCGCGCGTCATCAGCTTGTCTTTGCGCAGCAGCGGCGTGCCGGTGAAGCCGATGAAGAGAGCGCTGGCCAGCCAGCGCTTCATCTGCTTGTTCATGTCACCGCCCTGGGTGCGGTGGCATTCGTCCACGAACACGTAGAAGCGGCCCTGCACGGCGGGTGGCTCGCCCTTCAGGTCGGCCGCGTCGAACTTGTGGATCAGCGCGCACAGCAGGCGCGGGTTGGCCGTGCCCAACTTCTGCACGAAGTCGGCGCGTGAGGTGATGCGGGGCGAGGGCGCGTCAGTGCCGATCACCCCGGCGTTCTTCATCACGCCTTCGATCTGCTTGTCCAGCTCATCGCGGTCGGTGACGACGAGGATGCGCGCCTGCGCATCGTGCTCCAGCAGCCACTTGGCAAGCAGCACCATCAGGATGCTCTTGCCGCTGCCCTGGGTGTGCCAAATCACGCCGCCTTCCTGCTGTGCGATGCGCGCCTGGGCGGCCTTCACGCCGAAATACTGGTGCTGGCGGGGCACCTTCTTCTGCCCGCCATCGAAGATCACGAAGTGGCGCATCAGGTCGAGCAGCCGGGCCTTGTGGCACAGCTGAGCCAATGGCTGGTCGAGCAAGGCGCCTTCCGCTGTCATGGCACTTGCTTCGGCGGGTGTCTCGTCTTTCCACTCCACGAAGAACTGCTCGGGCGTGCCGGTGGTGCCGTAGCGCAGCCCTTGCGAGTCGCTGCCGGCCAGTACCAGTTGCACGGTGCTGAAGAAGCCCTTGTTGAAGATCTCTTCCTGGTTGGTGATGAGCTGGCGCACACCGTCGGCCACCTCCACCGAGCTGCGTTTCAGCTCGATCACCACGACGGCCAGGCCGTTGAGGTAGAGCACGATGTCGGGCCGCCTTTCGTGGCCGCCCTTCAGCGTCACCTCCTCGGCCAACGCGAAGTCGTTGCGCTCGGGGTGCGCCCAGTCGATCAGGTGCACCGTCTCGTTCGGTTTGCCGGGCGCCACCTGCACCGGCACGCCGTAGCGCAGCAACTGGTAGGTGCGCAGGTTGGCCTGGTAGAGCGTGATGCCGGTGCTGTCGGCGGCGGCCTCCAGCTTCTGCAGGGCGGCAGCGATGTGGGCGGGCGAGTAGCCGCGGGCCGTGAGGTTGTCGCGTAGCAGCGCCGCTTCGATGGGGCGGTTGCGCGTGGCCGCGTCGGGGCGTTTGCTCCAGTCGCCGAGATGGCGGTAGCCCAGGCCGTCAGGCCGTGCCGGATCGGTGAACAACTCGACCACGCGGTTCTGCGTCCGGCGTTCGGAGCGCGGCGATGGAGGCGGCACGGTGGACATCACGCTTCTCCCTGGGGTTTGTTGTTCAGTGCCCGGCCATTCAGATCAATCGAATTCGGCCGGTGAGTAGCTCTTGCATCATGGCTTGCTTCAAAGCGCGGGTCTTGTTGCGGCGGACTTCAAGTGCCGCGAGTTCTGCATCCATATCCAGCAATACCGTGGCAATGGCGTTCTGCTCAGCGACAGTCGGAAGTGCTATCTCGATGCTCGAAAGTGCGGCAGCGCTGATATGCACAACGGCATCACCTTGACCCTTGCTTGCTTTCTGAGCGTTGATCGAACCCGTGTTGCAGTAATAACCCATGAACGCAGCGTCTGCACCGAAAGGGCGAAGGATCACGATGTCACCGCCGGCATAGGCCTCAGCGCTGTAGAGGTAGGCGACGCACTTTCCAATCTCTTCCTTGGTTTCACCTGAACCGGCGAACAGCAAGTCTCCCTGCTTCAGCCGACAGGCAGCCGAGGCGACCTCAGCCGAGATCCAGGAGCTGAACTCCTTGATGCAGTTGTGATGGTGCGTATATATCTCGCCATAGCGGATGCAGGGGCGGTCACCACTGTTCGCTTCATCCTTCCTTACTCCGCTGCCCTTCAGGAAGGTGCCAATCTCGCCCAGCCGTTTCGACTCCCACGGATCGTGAAAACCCGGAAGGCGAGTTTGGCCGGTGAGGAGTTGCTGCATGGCGGCCTGTTTGAGGTCGCGCTTCTTAGCGATGAGCCGATCCAGCCCGACCAGCAGGGCGTCCGCATCGCTCAACGCCGCAGCGATCGCTCGTTGCTCAGGGATTGGTGGAACCGGCAGGCTTACCTTCACCAAGTCTGATTTTTTGACGTGGACGAATGAGGCCTTGAAGCCGTGGGCTTGCTTGGCGATGTCTTCTTCGACTCGTGCGAAGACCAAGAGAGAAAACGGCAACGTTATCTGCTGCTCGTCCATGGATACCTTAAATATGTGCTGGTTCAAGACTCCCGATGGGCCTGCCCACACACGGGCACCGAAGGATGTACCTATGGTTCCTGACCATGCGAACAGGAGATCGCCCGCCTCTACTCGGTTTTTTTCGGAGACCGGAGCTTGTGAGAAGTTGAACGACGCAAATGGGTCGTTCAAGTTTTGAATTCGGATGATTGGGATGCCGCTTTGCTTCCAATCCTCGGGCTTGAATGCGCAGCCGTTGACTAGCTGGAACATTTGGCCTATTGACCGAACCTCCCAGTCCTCGGAAATTACGCCGACCTCAGTCAACTTGTAGCCAGGCTTCACCGTGGCGCCAAGCACCATCGTCATTGCCCCGCCTCCCGCAACGTCTCCTCCAACTCCCGCCGCAACGCCTCCCGATCCGGCAGATACAGCTGGTACTTCTGCACGAACAGCTGGCTGCTCATGCCATAAGTCGCGTACTCCACCAGCAGTTCGTCCTTCTGCCGGCTGAGGATGATACCGACCGGCGGGTTGTCGCCTTCCACGTTCTCTTCGTTGGCGAAGTAGCCCAGGTACAGGTTCATATGCCCGATGTCGTGGTGCTGCACCTCGCCCAGCTTCAGGTCGATGAGCACGAAGCAGCGCAGGATGCGGTGGTAGAAGACCAGGTCCACCCGGTGATGTGTGCCGTTGATCGTCACACGATATTGCCGGCCGACGAAAGTGAAGCCTTTGCCCAGCTCCAGCAGGAAGGGCTGCAGGTGGTCGCACAGCAGGGTCTCCAGCTGCGTTTCCGACACCTGGTAGGGCTCGGGGATCTTCAGGAACTCGAAGACGTAGGGCTCGCGCAGCAGGTCGGCCGGTTGTTCCACCACCTGGCCTTGGGCTGCAAGTTGGAGGATGCCGGCCTTGTCTTGGCTGGCGGCCAGGCGCAGGAAGAGCGCGCTTTCTTTCTGGCGTACCAGCTCGCGCACCGACCAGCGCTCGCGCAACGCCTGCTGCTCATAGAAGCCGCGTTCCAGCGGGTCGTCGATCTTCAGCAGCTCGACGATGTGCGACCAGGTCAATTGGTGCGACAGCGTCGCACTTTTCTCGGCTAGGCCCGGGTAGGCCAGGTAGAACTGGCGGAAGCGGATCAGGTTGCTGCGGCTGAATCCCTTGCCGTGGCGCAGGCCCAGGTCGGCTGCCAGGGTGTCGATGAGGGCCTTGCCGTACTCGGCGCGCACCTGGCCGGCCTGCTCGAACTCGACAATGTGGCGGCCCACGTGCCAGTAGGTCTGCACGAGCTGGGTGTTGACGGCTTGCACCGCCTGCACCCGGCCTTGGGTGTACGTGTTGGAAATCTGCTGCACCAGCTGGCGGTAGCCGTCGCTGGCGTTCAGGGGCGTGCTTGGGGTGGTGTTCAGGTCCATGCGAAGCCCATCTTCTTCAGGTGCTCGTCAACGCGGCGGGCCAGGGCTTCGACCTCGTCGGTGAGCTGCGGCAGCGAGGTGGCGTAGCGCTCGGCCAGTTCGCGGATGCGGCCGGTCAGCGTTTGCGAGATGCGATCCAGCTCGCCCTGCACGTCGGCGTGCAGGCGGGCCAGCCACTTGTCGGCTATCACCAGGGCCTTGACCTCGGCTTCTTTCAACTTGGGGTACTTCTGGAAGGCCAGCGTGTCGAGCGCGGCCTCGGCCTCGCGCAGCTGCTTCTTCAGCGCAGCCACCGTGTCGGCGAGGCGCTGCCATTGCTTGAGAACCGCCAACTCGTCGGCGTCGTCACCATCGCCGCTCTCGCCCAGTTCGCGGATGCGGTCTTTCACCGCTGCGGCGGTGATGCTGTCGAAGCCGGAGAACACAGCCTCCTCGCCGCTATGTTCTTCTTCCAGCTCGGTGAGCTGCGCTTGCAGTGCTTCCAGTTCGGCGCGGGTGGCGTCGATGGCGGTCTGCTCCTTGGCGAAATAGCGCGCCACGAGCAAGGCCTTGGGGATCAGGTCAGACTTGAAGCGCCGCTTGCCCTGCAGGTAGTCGTGGGCCTCGGGCCAGACGAGCTTGTTGTCCTTGTTGGGCACCTTGACGATCTCGCGTGGCTGCGCGCCCTTCACCCAGCCGTCGGCGGCCACGAGGTAGGCGTCGTCCTGCATGGTTTCGGCCCAGTAGTCCATCAGGTGCTGGTATACGTCATACGCGTCCAGCAGCGGGGCGGCCTGAAAGGCGGCGAGCAGGGTTTCGGACACGGTGTCGATCAAGGCCTTGGGGTGCTCGCCTTTATCGAAGCCCATCAGACGCGGCGTGATCGCCTGCTGCCATTTGTCCAACAAGGTGTTCACTTTCCTCGTGAACGCGGCGAACTCCGGGTGGCCGAGCACGGTGGACTTCACTTCGGTCAGCGGCAGCTTGAGGCGGGCGTAGCCGGGGCGGCCGGCGGACTCGAACAGGGCTTGCCGCACACCGGGCAGCACCTGCCAATCGGCAGCGAAGGCATCGAGGTCGCGCTCAGGGATGCCCCCACGCAGGTGGCCGTCGATGTCTTGCAGGTCTTCGGGTTCGCTGCTGTCGATGTAGCGCGGCAGGTTGAGGTTGAAGTCGTTCTTCGGGTCGGCAATCTCGGCCAGCGGCACCATGCGGGCGTAGCGCGCGATGTCGACCTGCCGAGTGAAGGTGTCGACGATGCGGTGGATGTCTTGCTCACGCAGGCGGTTCTTGTTGCCGTCCTTGATGTAGCCCTTGGAGGCATCGATCATGAACACGCCCTTGCGGGCCGAGGCGTTCTGCTTGTCGAGCACCACGATGCACGCCGGAATGCCGGTGCCGTAGAACAGGTTGGCCGGCAGGCCGATGATGCCTTTGAGGATGCCGGAGCGAACCAGTTGCTCACGGATCACCGCTTCGGCGTTGCCCCGGAAGAGCACGCCGTGGGGCAGGATGCAGGCACCTTTGCCCGTGCTCTTCATCGACCGAATGATGTGCAGCAGATAGGCATAGTCGCCCTGCTTGGCCGGGGGGTCGCCCCAGCTGAAGCGCTTGTAGGGGTCGTTCTCTTTCAGCGGCGTCACGAGGCCGGTGCTCCAGGCCTTGTCGGAAAACGGCGGGTTGGCCACCACGTAATCGTAGGTGCGCAGTTGTTCGCCGTCTTTGAACTTCGGCGCAGCCAGGGTGTTGCCGGAGAGGATGTTCGCCGTGGGGAAGTCGTGCAGGATCATGTTCATGCGGGCCAGGCCCGCGGTGGTCACATCCTTCTCCTGCCCTTCGAGCGTGATGCGCTTGCCTGCCTGGGCGGCCACCTTCAGAAGCAACGAGCCCGAGCCGCATGTCGGGTCGTATGCCGTCGTTGAGGCTTTCGCGTTCTCGGGCGAGATCCCGATCACCTGCGCGATGACGCGGCTCACCTCCGATGGGGTATAGAACTGCCCTTTCGACTTGCCAGACTCGGTGGCGAAGTGCCGCATCAGGAACTCGTAGGCATCACCGAGGATGTCGTCGTGCTCGGCGCGGTTGTTCGAGAAGTCGAGTTCAGGCTTCTGGAAGATGCCGATCAGGTTGGACAGCGTGTCCACCATGTCCTTGCCTTCGCCGAGCTTGTTGGGGTCGTTGAAGTCGGGGAAGTCGGTTCGGGCCAAGCGTGTGTTGGCGTCGACCAGCGGCTGGATGATGTCGGTGTTGATCCGGTCGCCGATGTCACTCTTGCCCTTGAGCGCCACCATGTCTCTGAAGCTGGCGCCTTGCGGGATGACAATGGCGGGGCGGAGGTCTTGGCTGTCGGCGTACTTGTCTGAAACGTACTTGATGAACAGCATGAACAGGACATAGTCCTTGTACTGGCTGGCATCCATGCCGCCGCGTAGGGCATCGCACGAGGCCCATATAGAAGAGTAGAGGTCGGATTTCTTGATGGCCATGGGCGAGTGGGACTGGGTCAGGCTGGCGCCCGATGTGCTCCATTCTGCCCAAGGAGTCGCTAGTGCTCCGCGCGGCCGGGTGAGCATAAGGGTCGGCGATGCGTCGCAAAGCTGTCCCTGACCTTCGGCCATAGACCGGCCGCATACGCTGCATAGCCGTCACCACAACTCCACACCCAACCCACCACCCCCACTCACCCACCCCGCCCCATCGGCAACCTCACCCTCACCCGCAGCCCACCCAGTGGCCCGTCGCCGAGCGCCAGCTCGCCGCCCCCCAGCCGCACCAGCTCGTCTGCAATCGCCAGCCCCAGCCCGCTGCCGGGTTGGGTTTCGTCGAGGCGGCGGCCGCGTTGCAGGGCTTCGGTGCGGCGCTCGGGGGGGATGCCGGGGCCGTCGTCGTCGATGTCGAGTTGAAGGGCCGTGCCGTCGGTGGTGAGGGTGACCACCACACGGTGGCGAGCCCAGCGGAAGGCGTTGTCGAGCAGGTTGCCGAGCAGTTCGTGCAGCACGTCGGGGTCCACCGCGACGGGCGGGGGCATGGCATCGCCGAGACGCTCGGCGGTGAGCGCGCGGTCGGCGTGCAGGCGTTGCAGGGTGCGCAGCAGCGCGTCGACAACGGCGACCGCATCGCTGCGATGGTCGGCAGTGCGGCCGGCGGCGAGGCCGGTGGCGCGGGCGCGGGTGAGTTGCAGCTCGACCTGGCGCCGGATCTGCGCGAGCTGCTCGCGCATCTGCGTGCCTTCATCGCCAGGCCAGTGCGCGGCGGCGTTGCCGAGCACGGCGAGCGGTGTCTTCAGCGCATGGGCGAGGTTGGCGGTCTGCTCGCGCGCCTGGGCGACGAGGCGGTCGTTGTCGGCCAGCAGGTCGTTGAGGTCGTCGGCCAGGGGCTGCACTTCGGTGGGGAAGCGGCCTTCCAGCGAGCGTGCGTCGCCGGCGCGCAGGCGGGCGAGCGCATGTTGCAAGCGCGCCAGCGGCGCGAGGCCGAGGCGCACCTGCAGCCAGGTGGCGCCCCACAGCGCGAGGGCCAGCACGCCGAGCGCGAACGCAACGGTGCGCGCGAAGTCGCGGGTCATGCCTTGCAGGCGCGTGGCGTCGAGGCCCACGGCCACGACGAGCGGGCGTTCCCAGGCGGCCAGCTCCACGCGCCGCGCCCACACCACCAGGGGCTGTTGCTGCGGGCCGCGGGCTTCGAAGCGGCCGATCGCTGAATCGGTGAGGCGCGCAAAGCCCTCGGCCAGCGCAGCGGGCGGCTGGGCATCCCACCACGAGCGCGAACGCAGCGGCTGCGCCGTGCCATCGGCCACCCACCAATAGGCGCCGCCGTAGGGACGGCGGAAGGCTTCGTCGGACGGTTCGTTGGTCAGGCGCAGCGACGGCGTGGCGCCATCGGCCTGGCCCTCCACCACCAGCGCCGCGGCCAGCGCGTCGAGCGGGCCGGCGGCGCGCTCCGCCAGCTCCTGCCCAGCATGGTGGCGAAACAGCGCCACCAGCAACACGCCCACGGCGAACAGCGCGAGTGCGATCCATGCCGCTGCCGCGGTGAGCAGCCGGCGGCGCAGCGAGCCGCCGATGCGCGCACCTTCATTCACGCGGCCGCTCCGTCGATGCGCCAGCCCAGGCCGCGCACGGTGACGATGAAGCCTTCGGGCAGCTTGCGGCGCAGGCGGGTGATGAACACGTCGATCGTGTTGCTGTCGCGGTCGGCGTCCTGCCCGTACACGTGTTCGGCGAGTTCGCTGCGGTCGACCGTGCGGCCGCGCTGGTGCATCAGGTACGCGAGCACACGGTACTCGTGGCCGGTCAACGGCACGGGCTCGCCGCCGACCGCCAACGTGCAGGCGCGGGTGTCGAGCGCGACCTCACCTTGCTGCAACACCGGGTCGGCCAGGCCGGCGCTGCGGCGGATCAAGGCACGCAGCCGCGACACCAGCTCTTCCATCTGGAACGGCTTGGCGAGGTAGTCGTCAGCCCCGGCGTCGATGCCCTGCACTTTCTCCTGCCAGCTGGCGCGCGCGGTGAGCAGCAGCACCGGGCGCAGCATGCCCTCGCGCCGCCATGCGGCCAGCACGGCCAGGCCGTCGCGCCCGGGCAGGCCGATGTCGAGCACGATCGCGTCATAGGGTTCCACGCGGCCGAGGTGCTCGCCGTCGATGCCATTGCCGGCAAGGTCGACGGCAAACCCTGCAGCCCGCAACGCGGTTTGCAGCTGGCGGCCGAGCTGCGGTTCGTCTTCGACGACCAATAGCCTCATCGGGCGCCCCCCGTAGCGGGCGCGGCAGAACGGCGGAACACGGTTTCGAGGCGCGGGCCCTTGAGCTTGAGCCAGCGGCCGTCACGCGCATCGACGTCGATCTCGAGCCGCCGGCCATCGGCCAGCTGCCAGCGCAGTTCATAGATCGTGATGCCATCGTCTTCATCGAGCTCGGCTTCGAGCAGCCGGCCGGGAACGATCGCTTCGATCTGGCGGATCAGCGTCTCCAGCGGCAGGATGCGCCCGCCCTCGCGCGCGGCCAGGGCGCGTCGGTCGTCGCCGCCACGTTGGGCGGACAACGGCACCGCCGTGACCATGCAGGCGACCGCGACCAGCACCCAGCCCAGCGCGCGGCGACGCGGGAGCGCCCGGGCAGCGGGAATCGGCGGCGCGCGGTCAAACATCGCCCGAGCATGCCTCATCGGCGATGAACCGTGCATGAACGAGGAATGGGTTGCCGTTCAGGTGGCGTTCATGCGGCTGGGGCGACCATCCGGCCCATCGTCCATTCCCACTCAGGAGTTGTCATCCATGAACCGATCGATTGCCCATCGCATGGCTTCCTATGCTGCTGCCGGCCTGCTGGCTACCGGCGCGGCAGCCGCCGGCGCCCAGGCCTCGGCACCCGCCGCGCCGATGAACTTCCAGCAGGTGGTCGAGCGCGTCGTCGCGCAAGGCTACGGCGACGTGCGCGAGGTCGAGCGCAAGAGCGACAAGCTCTACGAGATCAAGGCGCGCGACGGGCAGGGGCGCCGCGTGGAGCTGTATGTGGATGCCCGCAGCGGTGAAGTCTTGCGCGAGGAGGTGAAGCGATGAGCCGCACGCTGCGTCAAACGCTGATGGCCGCGGCCGTCGTGGCCGCCGCGCTGTGGACGCTCGCCGCGTTCGGCGCGTGGTGGCTGCTGCAGGCTGCTGCGGGGGCGCTGGAGGCCGGGTCGACCGCCACCGCCATGCAGGCGGTCACCGACTGGACCGAGCGCCCGTGGGTGCGGCACTGGCTGGACCCGGACGAAGCCCTCGCGCTGCGCGACGGCGTGGACTGGCTGCTCGGCCTCGGCGGCGGCCCCGCCGTGTGGCTGGGCACGGCACTGGCGCTGCTGACCGCGGCAGTCGTGATGTTCTGGGCTGGCGGCCTGGTGCTGGCATTGCTGGCCGCCTGGGCCGTGTTCGCCCTGTGGCGCAGGCTCGCCGGCTGGTGGCGCGACAGCGCCCGCCGGCCGTGGGCGGCAGGCGGGCAAAGGCCTGCGACCGCGGTTGTGACAGACGCCACCGTGACCCGCTGACCGAAGCCCCGAGACGGGGTCAGAACATCGT
>CAZBOF010000098.1:0-3551 GCA_964493285.1 uncultured Rhizobacter sp.
CTTCGAGTGCCTGCACGAACTCAAGCTGATCGTGGACCTGATCTACGAAGGCGGGATCGCGAACATGAACTACTCGATCTCGAACAATGCCGAGTACGGTGAGTACGTCACCGGTCCGAAGATCGTGACCGAAGACACCAAGAACGCGATGCGCCAGGTGCTCAAGGACATCCAGACCGGGGAGTACGCGAAGAGCTTCATTCTGGAAAACCGTGCCGGCGCACCGACCTTGCTGTCGCGTCGCCGCCTGACGGCCGAGCACGACATCGAGCAAGTCGGCGAGAAGCTGCGCGCGATGATGCCGTGGATCAAGAAGAATCGCTTGGTTGACCAGTCCAAGAACTGATCACGTCAGGTGCGATGCACCATGAAGCCGCAAGGGAAACCTTGCGGCTTTTTTCATGGGGCCGGCTGGTATCCTTCGCGGCATGCTCAAACCCGCTCAAGACACGTCCTATGAATGACATGCGCGATGGCGCGCGGCCTACCGGCGATATCGATGATGTCGCGGTGCGGCCGCGTCGCAAGGGCATCTACATCCTCCCGAACCTGTTCACGCTGGGTGCGCTGTTCGGCGGCTTCTACGCCATCGTGATGGCGATGAATGGGCGCTTCGAGCTTTCCGCCATTGGCATTTTCTCCGCCATGGTGCTGGACAGCCTGGATGGCCGCGTAGCCCGAATGACCAATACGCAGAGCACTTTTGGCGAGCAGATGGACAGCTTGTCGGACATGGTTTCGTTTGGTGCAGCGCCGGCGCTGATCATCTATGAATGGGCGCTGAACGGTTTGGGCAAACTGGGCTGGATTGCCGCATTCGTCTATTGCGCATGTGCTGCCCTTCGGTTGGCGCGCTTCAACACCAACCTCGGCGTCGTCGACAAGCGGTTCTTTCAAGGCTTGCCGAGTCCCGCTGCGGCAGCCTTGGTCATGGGCTTCATCTGGCTTATGGATGACCAGGGCTTTCGCGTCGCTGTCGAGGGCGATTGGCTGCGCTGGACCGCCTTCGGCTTCGCGCTGTACGCCGGGTTGACGATGGTGACCAACGTCCCGTTCTACAGTTTCAAGGACGTGAGCTTCAAGCGATCTGTTCCGTTCGTCGTGATCGTGGCGATTGCACTGGGCATTGCCATCATCAACATCCATGCCCCCGCCGTGCTTTTCAGCCTGTTCTGCGCTTATGGGTTGTCCGGCTATGGCGTCTACGTGTGGCGGCGCGCCAAGGGGCGGCCTGTCAGCGTGATCGCCACATCGACCGACGAACCCGATGAAGAAGGCCTGCACCGTTGAACGGTGGCGTGTTATATTGCTCTCTATGACCTTCCCGACCGCGATCGCCCTAGCTCTACTACCCGAGGTACCACGGGCTCGCTGATCGTTCACGTCCATCGTTTTCGCTCTCCACGGCCCGCATGCAACCAGCATCGGGCCGTTTTGCTTTGTATGCGTGCTGGTTGTGATCTGTCTCTCTGAGGAACTTTCACATGTTGACGCAGCCGCACTTGAAATACAGACCGTTCTCGCCGATAGCCTTGCGTGATCGCACGTGGCCGGATGCACTGCTGACCCAGGCGCCTGTCTGGCTCAGTACCGATCTGCGTGATGGCAATCAAGCCCTGATCGAGCCCATGGATCCCCAGCGCAAGCTGCGGATGTTCGAGATGCTGCTGAAGATCGGCTTCAAGGAGATCGAAGTCGGGTTCCCCTCGGCATCCCAGACGGATTTCGATTTCCTGCGGCTGTTGATCGAACGCAACCTCATTCCGGATGACGTCACGATCCAGGTGTTGACGCAGGCTCGCGAGCCGTTGATCCGCCGGACGTTCGAATCGCTTCAAGGGGCCAAGCGCGCCATCGTCCATCTGTACAACGCGACGGCACCGGTGATGCGGCAAGTGGTGCTTGGGTTGGACGAAGATGGCGTGGTCGAGTTGGCGACGACGCACGCGGAGATGATTCGCCGCTGCGCACAGGACTACCCCGACACCGAGTGGACATTCCAGTACTCGCCCGAGATGTTCTCGGACACCGAACTGGCGTTCGCGAAGCGCGTGGTCGATGCCGTCACGGACGTGTGGC
Source organism: uncultured Rhizobacter sp. (assembly GCA_964493285.1). Lineage (GTDB taxonomy): Bacteria > Pseudomonadota > Gammaproteobacteria > Burkholderiales > Burkholderiaceae_C > Rhizobacter. Next base: position 2,080 of record CAZBOF010000098.1, read on the forward strand.
AGCCGACGCCACAGCGCAAGTGCATCATCAACCTCCCCACCACGGTGGAAGGCTGCATGCCCAACGTGTTTGCGGACATGGTGGAGTGGATGCATCGGCATCTGGCGCGGCGGGATGCGATCGTGCTGTCCGTACACCCGCACAACGACCGCGGCACCGCCACCGCCACCGGCGAACTGGCGCTGTTGGCGGGTGCAGATCGCATCGAAGGGTGTCTGTTCGGCAACGGCGAGCGAACCGGCAACGTGGACATCGTGAACATCGCGCTCAACCTTTACACCCAGGGCGTGTCGCCACATCTCGACTTTTCCGACATCGATGAGGTTCGCCGCTGCGTGGAGCATTGCAATCAGTTGCCGGTGCATCCTCGTCATCCGTACGTGGGCGACCTGGTCTATACCTCGTTCTCCGGTTCGCACCAGGACGCGATCAAGAAGGCATTCTCGGCGCGGCGCGATGGGGATCGCTGGGTGATGCCGTATCTCCCGATCGACCCGAAGGATCTCGGGCGAAGCTATGACGCGGTGATCCGCGTCAACAGCCAATCGGGCAAGGGGGGCATCTCCTACCTGCTCGAGAGCGAGTACGGCGTTGAGTTGCCGCGCCGTTTGCAGATCGAGTTCAGCCGGATTGTCCAGGCCGTGATGGACGACACCGGCAAGGAACTCTCTGCCGCGGAACTCTGGGCCATCTTCGAGCGCGAGTACGGTGCCACGCAAACTTCCGTCATTCATGCGCAGACGCAGCCGCTGGCCGCAGATCGGGTTCGACTGTCGGCGCAGGTCGAGGTGGCCGGACAGGTGATCGATGTGGTCGGGGAGGGCAGCGGGCCCATTGATGCATTCGTGAACGGGTTGAATCGCTTTGTCTCGCCGCCGATCCGCGTGCTGGACTACCACGAACATGCCATCTCCAGCGGTGCCGATGCCAAGGCCGCCGCCTATCTGGAATTGCGTGTCGGCGAGACCGTCACGCTGTTCGGTGTAGGCATGGATGCCAACATCGTCTCAGCGTCGCTGAAAGCCATTGTGAGCGGGCTCAACCGTGCCCAGCGGAGTGAGCCGATGCAGCTCGCAAACGCGGTGGTCGCCTAAGATGTCGCCCGCCGCCTCAGGAGCATCCCATGACTGAAAAGCTGATCATTTTTGACACCACCTTGCGCGACGGAGAGCAATCTCCAGGCGCTTCCATGACCAAGGACGAGAAGCTTCGCATTGCCCGCCAGCTGGAGCGACTGAAGGTGGATGTGATCGAGGCGGGCTTTGCCGCCTCGTCGAATGGGGACTTCGAGGCGGTGCGGGCGATTGCGCATGCCATCAAGGACAGCACCGTTTGCTCGTTGGCGCGCGCCAACGACCGCGACATCTCGCGCGCGGCCGAGGCCCTGCAGGGTGGCAATGCGACCCGCATCCACCTGTTCCTGGCCACCAGCGCGCGAGATGTCGCGGTCGTTGGCGCGCGCCAACGAGCAA
>CAZBOF010000098.1:3561-6498 GCA_964493285.1 uncultured Rhizobacter sp.
CATGGAGAAGAAGCTGCGCATGACGCCGGACCAGGTGTTCGAGCAAGCGCGCCTGTCGACGCGCTTTGCGCGCAACCTCGCTTCCGACATCGAGTTCTCACCGGAAGATGGCTACCGGTCCGATCCCGATTTCCTGTGCCGGGTGCTGGAGGCGGTGATCGCCGAAGGGGCGACCACGATCAACATTCCCGATACCGTTGGCTATGCGATCCCCGAGCTGTACGGCAATTTCATCCTGGACTTGCGGCAGCGCATTCCCAACTCCGACAAGGCGATCTGGTCGGTGCACTGCCACAACGATCTGGGCATGGCCGTGGCGAACTCGCTGGCGGGCGTGAAGATTGGCGGGGCCCGACAGATCGAATGCACCATCAACGGCCTCGGTGAGCGCGCCGGCAATTGTGCGCTGGAGGAGGTCGTGATGGCCGTGCGCACGCGCAAGGACTACTTCGGCCTCTCGCTTGATATCGATGCCACGCAGATCGTTGCGGCTTCACGGCTGGTGTCTCAAACGACCGGCTTTGTGGTTCAACCGAACAAGGCGGTGGTTGGCGCGAACGCATTTGCCCACGCTTCAGGCATTCACCAAGACGGTGTGCTCAAGGCGCGTGACACCTATGAAATCATGCGCGCGGAAGATGTGGGTTGGTCCGCGAACAAAATCGTCCTGGGCAAGCTGTCAGGACGCAACGCGTTCAAGCAGCGGCTGCAGGAACTCGGCATCGAGATGCAATCCGAAGCGGAGATCAACGCCGGCTTTGCGAAGTTCAAGGAACTCGCCGATCGCAAGAGCGACATCTTTGACGAGGACATCCTGGCGCTGGTGATGGATGAATCGGTGACCGCGGAGCAGGAGCACTACCGCTTGCTGGCGTTGTCGCAGCGTTCGGAAACCGGTGAGCGTCCGCATGCATCTGTGGCGTTCGCGGCCGGCCCGGTCGAGCACCATGCCGACAGCGACGGCAACGGCCCCGTCGACGCCAGTTTGAAAGCGATAGAAAGCAAGGTGCAATCTGGCGCTGAAATGCTGCTTTATTCCGTCAATGCGATCACCTCTGGAAGCACAGAATCCCAGGGCGAGGTGACGGTTCGGTTGCAGTATGGCGGGCGTGTCGTCAACGGCGTGGGTTCCGATCCGGACATCGTGGTCGCTTCCGCCAAGGCCTACCTCGCTGCATTGAACAAGCTCCACAGCAAGACAGAGCGCGTGGCCGCGCAGGGGTGAAATTTGTCACAACCCTGACAGATTCGAAGCCCAACTTGAGGAAAGCCACGTAAGTTTTTGATCTTGCGTGGCTTTTTTCTTTCACCTACACTTCGCTGGCCGAGTGTGAAGGGGTTGTGCTGTGTTGCGGTATCCGACTGTTTCTTTGTCGTCGATCTTGCGGGTGCTGGTGATTCTGGCGCTCGCCATTGGCCTGCCTCTCACTTCAGGCGCGGCCACCAAACCCACCAAGAAACGCGCCGATGTCGCCAAATCGCAGCCGGCTGCCAAGAGCAAGGTCAAAGCCAAGGCACGTGCCACGACAAAGACTGCTGTACGCGGCAGCACCACCAAGCGCGTGGTCGCACGCAAGGTCACGCCCGTGCGGGCGGTGGCGGCCCGGCCTTCGTTTGGGCAGGCCTATGGCCTGCATGCCACCTCGGACCCCCTGGATCTGAAGTCGAGCGTGGCCTTCGTGATGGATCAGGAAACCGACGAGGTCCTGTTCAGCAAGAACCCTGGTGCCGTGCTGCCGATCGCCTCGCTCACCAAGCTCATGACCGCCCTGGTCGTGACCGAAGCGGGCCTCCCGCTCGACGAGATGCTCAGCATCAGCCAGGACGATGTGGACACGGAGAAGGGCAGCGCTTCGCGTCTTCGCGTGGGCACGCGCCTGACCCGTGGCGAGATGATGCATCTCGCGCTGATGTCTTCGGAGAACCGCGCCGCACATGCGCTGGGCCGGCACTATCCCGGCGGCATGACGGCTTTCGTGAGGGCAATGAACCGCAAGGCGACCGAACTTGGCATGGGCGATACGCGCTATGTCGAGCCCACGGGCTTGTCCAGCCGCAACCAGTCAAGCGCGCGTGACCTGGCCACATTGGTCAAGGAGGCGCACCAGTACCAGATCATTCGCGAGCTATCGACCTCGCTGGAGCATGAGGTGGCCGTCGGTGCGCGTCACCTTCAGTACCGCAACACCAATGGGCTCGTCCGCAACCCAGCCTGGGAGATCGGCCTGCAGAAGACGGGCTACATCAGCGAGGCCGGCCGATGCCTCGTGATGCAGGCCAAGCTGGCGGGGCGCGACGTCATCATGGTTTTTCTTGATTCGAACGGCAAGTACTCGCGGTTGGGTGACGCCGAGCGTGTGCGCAAGTGGATCAGCGAATTGCCCGCCGCCCTCGTGCCGGCCGCGCAAGGTGGGACGACATCCAACCCCGAGGGCGCCGGGCACGATGACGATCATCCCGCTCTGGAGCTGCCGAAGGTCACGTCCTGACGCGGCGTCGGTGCGCAGCCAACAAAAAGCCCGGCACGCCCGGGCTTTTTGTTGGCCGAAGCCCTATCGATCAGTTCCGATGGCCCAGTGCGGCCGAGATCTGCGACGCGGTGGCCTTGAGGCGCTCGAGCCAGCCTTCTTCCAGTCGGTCGGCCGGTGCGGAGATCGACAGGCCGGCCACGAGCTTGCCTTGATCGTCGAGGATGCCGGCTGCCATGCACCGCACGCCCAGTTCCAGTTCTTCGTCGTCCCGTGCCGTCCCGTACTGCAAGACCTTGGACAGCTCCCGCTCGAGCAGGGCGATCTCGGTGATGCTGTTGCGTGTGTGGCCAGCCAGGCCGGTGCGGTTGGCATAGGCGCGCACGCGCTGGGGATCGTCGTGTGCCAGAAAGAGCTTGCCCACCGAGGTGCGGGCCGTTGGCGGCCGGGCGCCGCTGCACCTCACCTC
>CAZBOF010000098.1:6508-14115 GCA_964493285.1 uncultured Rhizobacter sp.
GGTGAGGTGCAGCGGCGCCCGGCCGCCAACGGCCCGCACCACCTGCATGCCGGAGCGCTCACTGTAAGTCCGTTCGATGTAGACGATTTCGTCGCCTTGGCGCATGGACAGGTTGACAGGCTGATGCGTCAGCTTATGCAGTTCGCGCATGGGCCCCAGTGCGGCGTCGCGCACGTCCAGGCGGGCCTTCACGAGATTGCCCAGTTCCAGCAGGCGCATGCCGAGCCGATAGCTGCCGGCTTCAGGCCGATCGACATAGCGCCCGACGGTCAGGTCGTTCAGGATGCGGTGCGCGGTGGAAGGGTGCAGCCCCGTTTGTTCGGCCAGCAGCTTCAATGAGACGGGATCCTGGTGGGACGCCAGGAGGTCCAGCAGCGAAAACATGCGTTCGAGGACTTGGATCGCCGGCTTCTGCTCTTCTTTGCTTTTCATTGGGGAATTCTGGCGTAGTTCACCAGCATTTTGCATCACGAAACCTCTTCGTGAGCGTGCGGTTGTCGCATCGGTGTTACGCAATGCTGGTTGCGGCCGCAAGTCCCGACCGGATGGCGCCTTCCAGCGTGGCGGGGTAGGGGCCATCAACGTAGTCGCCAGCCGCCAGCAGGCCCGGCAAGATCCGAAGGGCTGGTCGGTGCATCTGCGGGGTGCATAGAAAGGTGGCGCGTTTCTCGGTCACGCTGTACAGGGCAACGAGTGGCGAGGCCAGGTGGCCCGCCAGCGCCTGCTCGGCCTGCGCCAAGACCGCGGCGGTGGTGGCGTCGCTGCCTTTGGCCACCCATTGCGCGGCGCCGCTGATGACGAACGCCAGAAGGCCGGCCTGGTTGCACAGCGTGCCAAGGTCGAAAACGAACTGGGCGGGCGCGTCGGCCGTGGTGTGCAGTGCGAGCATCGGCAACGGCAAACGGCTGCCCCGGCTTTGCGCATAGACGGTGATGATCGGCTCGTAGCCCAGGGCACGGGCCTCCCGCGACCAGCCCGGCGCGGCGGTCTCGGTCAGGCGTGCGGCTTCGACGGCACTGCAGGCCAATACCGCGGTGTCAAATACCTGGCCCTCGACACGCCAGCCGTTGGGAAGGGGCTGGAGCGTGTTGACGCGTTGGGTGACGTGGATGGCTGCGCCGGCTTGGGCCAGCCACTTGGCGGCGGGTTGCGGCCACAGTGCGCTGAGGCGCTCGCGGGGCAGGAGCAAATCGGCCGATCCCGGCCCGGACAGCAGCGCGTCGTGCAGGACCCGCAGAAACATCGCTGCGCTGGCTTGGGATGACGGTGTGTTCAATGCCGCCACGCACAGCGGATCCAGGAGTTCGTTGCGCACTGTCTCCGGCAGGTCGGCGGTGAGCCGTTCGACCGTCCAGGATGGATTGCATTGGAAGCGGTTTGCTGTCCACGCCGACGCGGCGCGAAGCAGGCTGAGTTTGTCTCGCCAGCGCCAGCCTCGGCGGCCCAGAACGGCCCATGTGAACGCCATTGCAGCGGGCCCTCGGCTCAGATTCAGGCCTTGGCCGTCGGGATACATGATGCGCAGCGGCGAGCGTGCGAGTACACGGTCCGGATCGACGCCCACGCGCCGCATCAGTGCCAGTGTTTCGGTGTAGGCACCGATCAGGATGTGCTGCCCGTTGTCGAGCGTGAGGTCATCGAACTCGACCTCGCGGGCTCTCCCGCCGAGCTGGGGGGCCATTTCATAGAGCGTGACCTGGTGGCCCAGGCGGACCGCTTCCACCGCGGCGGCCAGCCCGGCCCAGCCCCCCCCGACGACGGCGACCCGGCGACCGGGCTTCATCAACGCCCCCGCACGTTGGTGCGCATGGCGATCCAGAGTTTGCGCAGCGGCGTCAGCGACGTGCGCTGGTGCAGCACCTGGAAGTGGTCGGCCTCGATCTCGCGCAGCAGGGTGCGATAGATGTTGGCCATCATCAGCCCCGGTTTCTGGTTGCGCCGGTCGGCTTCCGGGAGCAGGGCCATGGCTTCGTCGTAGCAGCGGTGGGCGCGGCCGGCCTGGAAGCGCATCAGCGCGGTGAAGCGGTCGCTGTAGCCGCGATTCAGGATTTCATGCGCCTTGACGTCGAACTGCTGCAACTCGGATACCGGAAGGTAGATGCGCCCGCGGCGCGCATCGTCTCCCACGTCGCGAATGATGTTGGTCAGCTGCATCGCCAAACCGAGCCGGTGCGAGAACTGGATGGTGGCGGGGTCTGTTCGACCAAAGATCCCGGAGGCCACTTCGCCGACCACGCCTGCGACCAGGTGGCAATAGTGTGCGAGGCCGGGGTAGTCCAGGTAGCGGCTTTGCTCCAAATCCATCTGGCAGCCATCGATGACCGCGTTGAGATGGCTGGCGCGGATGTCGAACGCGCTGGTGTGCGGCATCAGCGCTTTCATGACCGGGTGGCTCGGCTGGCCGGCGAATGCCTCGGCGACTTCTTTGCGCCACCAGGCGAGCTTGGTGGCGGCCACGTGCGTGTCGTGCGTCTCATCCACCACGTCGTCGACTTCTCTGCAGAATGCATAGAAGGCCGTGATCGCTGCGCGCCGTGGCGGAGGCAGGAACAGGAACGCGTAGTAGAAGCTTGAGCCGCTTCGGGCCGCTTTGTCTTGGACGTACTGGTGGGGCGTCATGGGTGCGCCTCGCGCATCGGACCGTGTGCCCCGGGTTTCATGCGCAGCGCGCGCCAGAGCAGAAGGGGCGCGTCGTACCAGCGCAGCGCGGGGCGGTGAACGATTGCGTCATGGCCTCGGCGTGCGATCTTGTCCAGGATGCGCAAGCCGCCCTGGACGACCAGGCGCAACTCCCACCCGGCGCGGCCTGGAATCTGCAGCGCCAACGGCGCGCCCTGGAGCATCATCGTGCGAGACCAGTCCACCATTTCGGCCGTCAAGGCGCGCATGCGTGGAGAGTCTTTGCCGGACAGCAGCTCATCGAGCGTGACGCCGAACTGCGCGCCGTCTTCCAGTGGAATGTAGATGCGGCCTCGTCGCGTGTCGATGCTCAGGTCCTGCCAGAAGTTGATCAGCTGCAGCGCGCTGCAGATGTCGTCAGACTGTTGATTCGTGATGTCGCCCGCCACGCCATAGAGATGAAGCAGAAGGCGGCCCACGGGGTTCGCCGAACGCTGGCAGTAGGCGAGCAGTTCCTTGCGACCGGGATACGTGTGCTGGTGCAAGTCTTGCTCGAAAGCGTCGAGCAGATCGTGGAGCAGGGGCGGCGGCAAGCGATGGCGCGCGATGGCTTGGCTCAAGGGCTCGAAGACGCCTCGCCAGCGCTCGGTCGGCGGGCGTCCTTCGGTCGTCGCCCGGAGGTCGGCGCGATAGGCACGCAGGTCGCTCAGGCGTTGGTCGGTCGTGGCAGAGCCTTCGTCGGCGATGTCGTCCGCGGTGCGCGCGTACCAGTAGATGGCCGTCACCGCCGGTCGCAGCGCCGGCGGGCACAACACCGAGGCAACGGGGAAGTTTTCGTAGTGTTCGACGCTCATGGGCTCGTGGATTGCAGCGCGCATTGTCACCGCTGTGCGTGGCTTCTCCGTCAAGGCAGCGGGTGACGACGCCGCAAGTGTTTGACAGCCGCACGACAGGTGAATAAAGTAACTGACCGGTTAGTCATTAATGTGTGGGCGCCGCCGTGCCTGCCTGTCGGAAGGACAATCCATGCGATTCCCCACGTTCGCGCTTCTCCTGGCGTCGGCTGCCCTCGTGGCCGCCTGTTCTGAGCCTGAACCGCCGCAGGCCCCGGTCCGTGCGGCCCGTACTTGGGTGGTGGCTGCAGATTCTGCGGGCGGGCGCTACGAGTACGCGGCGGAAGTGCGTGCCCAGACCGAGTCGAGGCTGGGCTTTCGAGTGGGCGGCAAGATCGTGCGCCGGGATGTCGGGCTGGGTGATGCGGTGAGGGCCGGGCAGACGCTCGCGCGCCTGGATCCGCAAGACTTGCAATTGGGGCAGGAAGCCGCCCGCGCCACGTTGCTGGCGGCGAAAGTCAACGCGGATCAAGCCGAAGCAGACCTGGGGCGATTCAGGGAGCTGCGCGACCAAGGGTTCATCAGCTCGGCCGAGCTGGAGCGGCGCGAGACCGCGTTGAAGTCGGCACGCGCCCAGTACGAGCAAGCCAGGGCGCAATCGCAGGTGCAAGGCAATCAGGCGGGCTACGCGGCGCTGGTCGCCGATGCGCCGGGTGTGATCACCGGGGTAGAGGCCGAGCCAGGCATGGTGGTGGCGGCCGGCACGCCCGTGGTGCGGTTGGCCCACGATGGTCCGCGAGACGTCGTGTTCGCGGTGCCGGAAGACAAAGTGGCGCTGATCAAGTCGCTGGCTGGGCAACCCGAACGGTTCCGTGTCCGCCTCTGGGGCGGTGGGGAGGAGATCCCGGTGACCCTGCGCGAGATCGCTGCGGCCGCAGACCCGGCAACGCGCACGTTCACCGTCAAGGCCGATCTGGGCCGCACTGCGGCGGCCCGGGCGGTTCAACTGGGACAGACTGCGACGGTCATCTTGGATCTTCCGCCGGTGCAAGGCGCGATCAAGCTGCCGCTCTCGGCGCTGCGTGAGTCGGGTGGCCAGACGACCGTGTGGGTCGTCAACCCGGCCGACATGACGGTGTCTTCGCGTGTGGTGGTGCTGGCGGGAGCCGATGGCAACGAGGCGCTGCTGGAGGGGGGGCTGTCCCCGGGCGAGCGGGTGGTGACGGCCGGCGTGCATGTGCTGGAAGCGGGCCAGGTGGTCAAGCTCTACGCCGATCGTCCCGAGGTCGCTGCCAAATGAGCGCTTCTCCGCAAGGTCGCGTACCGGGCTCGGGGGGCGCCTCCCGTTTCAACATCTCCCGGTGGGCGCTGGACCATCCCGCGCTCACGCGTTACCTGCTCGTGGTCTTGATGGTGCTTGGCGCTGCCGCGTACTTTCAATTGGGACAAGATGAAGACCCGCCTTTCACGTTTCGCGCGATGGTGGTGCGCGCCTATTGGCCTGGCGCCACTGCGCAGCAGATTGCCGACCAGGTCACCGACAAGCTCGAGCGAACGCTGCAAGAGGTGCCGTACGCCGACAAGATCAGGAGCTACTCGAAGCCTGGCGAGACGCTGATCATCTTCCAGGTGAAGGACGCGTCGCCGCCTAAGGAAATGCCACAGATCTGGTACACGGCGCGAAAGAAGATCAACGACATGCGTGGCACCTTGCCCGCCGGGGTCATCGGGCCGTTCTTCAACGATGAGTTCGGCGACGTCTATGGATCGATCTACGCGTTGTCGAGCGATGGCTACAGCTACAAAGAGCTGAAAGAGTACGCCGACCGCGTGCGTCAGCAACTGCTCCAGGTCAACCACGTCAGCAAGGTCGAAGTGTTCGGTGCGCAGGACGAGAAGATCTTCATCGAAATCTCCCAACGCCGACTCGCGCAGCTGGGACTCGACTTCGATGCGGTGCTGGCGCAACTGGGTCAGCAGAACGCGGTGGAGTCGGCGGGGGTGATCAATTCGCCGTCCGATCTGTTGCAGGTTCGCGTCGGCGGGCAGTTCAACTCGGTGGACGAGCTGAGGGCATTCCCGATCCGCGCAGGTGGGGCGAGCTTCAGGCTGGGCGACATTGCCGAGGTGAAGCGCGCCTATGTGGACCCTCCCCAAGTGAAGGTGCGGCATCAGGGCAAGGAAGTGATTGCGCTGGGAATCTCCATGGCCAAAGGCGGCGACATCATCGCCTTGGGCCGGTCGCTCGAATCGGCGGCGTCAGCGATCCGGGCCGAGCTGCCGGTGGGTGTTGAGATGCAGCAGTTCCAGAACCAGGCCTCCGTTGTCTCGAGTTCGGTGAATGAGTTCGTGAAGGTGCTGCTCGAAGCCGTGGTGATCGTGCTCGCGGTGAGCTTCATCAGTCTCGGATTGCACTTTCGGCCGCTGCGCATCGACTGGCGCCCGGGGCTGGTGGTGGCGATCACCATTCCGCTCGTTCTGGCCATCACGTTCGTTGCGATGTACTACTGGGGCGTCGGCCTGCACAAGATCTCGCTGGGCTCGCTCATCATCGCCCTGGGCCTGCTGGTGGATGACGCCATCATTGCCGTCGAGATGATGGTGCGCAAGCTGGAAGAGGGTTACGACAAAGTGCGTGCCGCCACCTTTGCCTACGAGGCCACGGCGATGCCGATGCTGACAGGCACCCTCATCACCGCGGTGGGGTTCTTGCCCATCGGGTTGGCGCAATCGATGGTGGGCGAGTACACGTTCGCCATTTTTGCCGTGACCGCTGCCGCCCTGGTGATCTCGTGGATCGTGTCGGTCTACTTTGTGCCGTACCTTGGCACCGTTTTCCTGAAGACGCGCGAGAGCACCGCAGCGGCGTCCCACGAACTGTTCGACTCCCCGTTCTACACCCGCTTTCGCGCGACGGTGCGCTGGTGCGTCGAACATCGGTGGATCGCCATCGGCCTGACGATCGTGACCCTCGTTCTCGGTGTCGTCGGCATGAGCCGGGTGCAGAGCCAATTCTTCCCCGACTCCAACCGCCCTGAAGTGCTGGTGGATCTGTGGTTCCCGGAGGGGACGTCCTATGCGGCGAACGAAGAAGTCACCCGACGCGTTGAAGCACGCGTGATGGCGCTCGACGACGTGCGGCATGTGACGACTTGGGTCGGCAGTGGCGTCCCGCGTTTTGCGCTGGTGCTCGACCAGATATTTCCGCAGAGCAACGTCAGCCAGTTGATCGTGATGCCCAAGGACCTGGGCGCGCGCGAGCGGCTGCGCGTGGCGCTTCCCGCGCTGCTCGCGACCGAGTTCCCGGAGGCGCGGGCGCGTCCGAAACTCTTGCCGAACGGGCCGCCGGTGCCGTATCCGGTCCAGTTTCGCGTCGTGGGGCCGGACCCCGATGTGGTGCGTGCGTACGCCGCGGAGGTCCGGGCGATCCTGCACACGAACACCAACATGCGCGGCATCAACGACAACTGGAACGAGTCGGTGAAAGTGTTTCGCCTGGATGTCGACCAGGACAAGGCACGCGCGCTGGGCGTTTCCAGTCAGGTGATCGCCCGTGCGGCGCGCACCTTGAACAGCGGCATGCCCGTGGGGCAGTACCGCGATGGCGACAAGCTGATCGACATCGTGCTGCGAACCCCGCTGGAAGAGCGCAGCACCCTCACTGATCTCGCGAATGCGTACGTCCCGACGGCGGGCGGGCGCAGCGTGCCACTCAGCCAGGTGGCGAAGGCGTCGTTTGTCTGGGAGCCCGGTGTGCTCTGGCGCGAGGATCGCGACTACGCCGCCACGGTGCAGGGTGACGTGATCGACGGGTTGCAAGGTGCGACGGTCACCGCGCAGCTGAACCCGCTGCTCGAGCCCATTCGCGCGAAGATGCCGCCCGGCTACCGGGTGGAGGTGGCTGGCACGGTGGAGGAAAGCAGCAAGGGGCAGGGCGCGATCATTGCCGGCGTGCCCTTGATGCTCTTCATCATGTTCACGCTGCTGATGCTGCAGCTGCAAAGCTTCAGCCGCGCGGTGCTGGTGTTTCTCACGGCGCCCTTGGGCATCGCCGGCGTCGCGGCGGCGCTGCTGCTGCTTGGACGACCGTTCGGGTTCGTGGCGCTCCTGGGCGTGATCGCGCTGATGGGGATGATCATGCGCAACTCGGTGATC
>CAZBOF010000099.1:0-13897 GCA_964493285.1 uncultured Rhizobacter sp.
CTGGGGCTGACCCCCTCGCCGCAACACGGATAGCCGACGCGGCGGCATTTCACCGCCCCGCGCCTCCCCCCATCCAGGCGGGCCGACGCCTTGTTGCATCCGCCCGGCCACGCTACCCTCGCCGCGTTGGGCGTTCGCCCATCGGCCTGAAGCCACCAGGCGCGCAAGCGAGGAGGGAAATCTATCCATGGCGAGGCCGCACACGGCCGCCGTGACGGAGGCGCTCTACGACGCCGCCGTCGACCCGGGCACATGGCCATCGGTGATGGCCCTGCTCAAGCGGCAATACGACACCCAGGCCGAGGCGTTCTATTTCCTCGATCACGCCGCGCATGGCCTGCGCCCGGTGAGCATCAACGGCATCGCCGACGGCTACTACCGCTCGTTCTCCGAGTGTTTCTACACCAGCGACAACCCGTGCATCCGTTCGGCGGCACTGCACACCCCCGGCGTCGTGCGCACCGATCAGCACCTGGTCGAATACTTCGCAGACCCGCAGATCCTGCGGCGATCCACCTACTACAACGAATGGATGCGGCCGCAGGACCTGGCCCACACCATGGGCACGACACCCCTGGTCGAGGATGACATCGTGCTCAATCTGAGCCTGCTGCGACCCGCCGACCGCGGCGGCTTCAGCGATGCGGAGGTGCGCGAGTTCTCGCGCATGACGGGCCATCTCCAGCGCGCGCTGCGTCTCGCCCTGCAACTGGACACCCTGCGCCGGGACACGAGCCTGGCCGGCCTGGCCCTGGATCAGCTGCGACACGGCGTGGCGGTCGTCGACGCCCAGGGGCGGCTCCTGCACTGCAATACCGCGGCCGAATCCCTGCTGCGCCAGCAGCGCGGCCTCGCCCTGCGGCGCGATCGCCTCGTGGCCACCGACCCCGCCGACCAGCACCGGCTTGGCGCCCTGCTGCGCCACTGCGCCCACCATCCCGTCGACCCGATGCCGGCCGGGTTGGCCCACTTCGTGACCTGCACGGCACCGGGCCAGGCCGGACTGATCATCAACGCGGTGCCGCTGCGCGGCGCCCAAACGACCTTCGCCGCCCCCCGCGCCGCGGTGCTGGTGTCGATCACCGATCCGGCGCCGGCACAGCCGGCCGAGGGCATCGACGCGGCCGCGGCGCTGTTCAGCCTGACCGCGGCCGAGCTGCGCCTCGCCCGCCCCCTGGCCGAAGGCCAGAGCCTGAAAGCCGCCGCCTTGCAAGCGGCCATGAGCTATGAAACCGCCCGCTGGTATCTGAAGATCCTCTTCCAGAAAACCGGCACACGCCGCCAGGCCGAACTGGTGCACAAGCTGCTGGCCGGACAGACCGCCCCGTGGAGCAGAAACCGCCCACAGGCGTGACCCCGGCGCCTGCGCCAGCGCGCCACGCTGCACCACGCACCTCCCATTTGGGAGGTGCACCCGCCGTCCGGTCTCCGTAGCCTGCGGGTCTTGCACACCGCGACGTTCCGGTGCGCGCACATCACGGAGTCTTCCATGTCACCTGGGTCCCGTTCCTCGCCTTGGCTCGCCGCCACCTGTTTGGCCTTCGTTCTCGCCGCCTGCGGCGGTGGGGGCGGTGGGGGCGGCGACACGGGCGGCGGGGGCGGGGGCGGGGGCGGCGGGGGCAGCCGGCTGTACATCGGCTACTACGCCGAAGATCCCGTCAACAACCCCGAGGACCCCACCGTCGGCGCGGTGATGTTCCGGGTGCCCGATGGCAACGGCGCGTTCGCGGGCCAGATGCCTTTCAGCTATGTCGGATGCAGCGCCGGCGTTGACACCGGCACGATCAGCGGCACGCGCAACGCCGCCGCCCTGACCGGCAGCTGGAGCGGCGTCATGGACGGGTCCGTGAGCGTCGGCGGCAGCCTGAGCGCGACCCACGACGCCACGGAAGACAGCTTCACGGGCAGTTTCACCAACACCGCCGGCAAAGTGCAGGTGAGCGTGGGACCCTGCAATTACCACGTCGCCGCCAGCGGCAGCTTCAAGGTCTGGGGCGACGCCGCACAGCAACCGGCGAGCTTCACCATCACGGCCACCTCCACCACCACGCCCACGTTCCTGTGGAGTTCGCTCGGCGCCGGCACGCTCTACACGGTGCGCGTGTTCGGCTATGCATGCCTGCTTGCCGACCCGGGCAGCACGGCGTGTTTCCTCGGTGAATCGGTCCCCACGACGGGGCTCAGCGCCGCCTACCCGGCCGTGTTTCCCGGCGCCACCGCACTCACGCTCGGCACCGAGTACCTGGTGGTGGTCACAGGCCAGGACGCCACCACCGGAGCCTTCACCGGCTTCACCAGCACGCGCTTCACGCCGGGCACCGTCGGCGGCGGCACCGATCCCGACCCGGATCCGGACCCCGGCCCAGGCCCCGGCTCGGGCGAGGGCACGCTCACCATCACCGGTGCCTCGCTCGGCGAAACCTTCGATCCTCACGGCAGCCCCAACGGCCGCGCCGACATCGCCGAGATCGGCCCCACCTGCAACGTCAACACCGGCTTGTGCACCTCGGGGCTGGCGATCACCTGGAGCGAAGTCGACGTGCTCGCCGCACGCAGCCGCAGCGTCGGCATCATGCTGACCTCCACGACCAGCGTCGCCCCGGGCCATCCGCCCGGCACGAATGTCACCCACATCTTCGGCGTCTACAGCCAGACCCAGCCCGTCGCCGACCAGGCGAACTACGTCGAGCAATGCGGCGAGCCTGCGATCATCCTGCCGCACTGCCCGGCCGTGGCCCTGCTCGGCGTGAACTGGGACCTGGCCACGCGCACCGTCACGTTCACCGACGTCGTGCTGCCCGGCCAGGCCCCCACCACCGGCACCGTGACGCTGAACGGCACGCTGACCTACTGACGCGCACCGCGCCGGCCTTCGACCTTTCCCAGGCGAACGCGGCGCGCACAGGCTGCGTCAGCGTCGCCTGGTGGCCGGCACCTCCCGGTCTCCGCGCCCCGCAGCGCCAGCCGCGCGGGATCGATCTCGCCCACGGGCTGGTTCACATCGGCGCAACTGCGTGGCAACGTGGCCTCGATGAGGCGTGGTCGAGATCACGCCGGGTAGTCGGAACACCAGGAGCAACGGAGCGCTTGGCGCCACGGGCCGGAGTCCATCCGCCACGTCAGGCATCCAGCGAGATTCCGGCCGTGCGCGCGGTCTCCCGCATCTGCGCGAGGGTGCTTCGGATGAGTTCTGCGAACTCCCCGGGCGTGGATGCCGCGGGGAACAGGCCCAGCCTCTCCCACTGCGCTCGCACCTCGGGCTGCTGCACGCTGTGCACGATGGCCGTGTTCAACCACGCCACAGCAGGCTCGGGCGTGCCGGCCGGCGCCACGATGCCGAACCATGACGCGTCGTTGTTCTGCGCAAAGCCGGCTTGCGCAAACGTGGGGACGCCCGGCAGCTGGGTCAATGCCTCCGGCCAGCTGATGGCGAGCGCGCGCAGACGCCCTGCCTGGATGTGCGGCAAGGCCGACGCCACCTGGTCGACACCCACGTCGATCTGGCCACCGGTCAGGTCGGCCATCACACCCGCCGCGCCGCGGTACGGTATGTGTACGAGGTAGATGCCTGCGCTGTGCTTCAGCCGCTCGCCCGCCATGTGGCCGGCCGATCCCACGCCCGGGGTGCCATAGCTCAGCTTGCCCGGATGGGCGCGGGCGTAGGCGATGAACTCGGCCAGCGTGCGCACCGGCACCTGCGGGTTCACCACAAGCACACCCGGCGCCGATGCCAGCAGACCCACCGGCGTGAAATCTCGCTCGGCGTCATAGGGCAGGCGCTTGAATACCACCGGGTTCACGCCATGCGTCGAGACCGTGGCCAACCCCACCGTCCACCCGTCGGCAGGGGCCTTCGCCAGTTCGGCCATCCCGAGCGAACCGCCCGCGCCGGCGCGGTTGTCAATGATCACGTTTCGCCCGATCTGCTGAGCGATGAAAGGCGCGACGATTCGGGCCACGGTGTCGGTGGCCCCTCCCACCGGGAACGGCACGATGAGCCGCAGGCTCGCGGCCTGTGCCAAGGCAGAAGGCGCCATCGCGGCAGCGGGCAACAAAGTCAAGAGAGTGCGGCGGTCCATGGTGCGTGGTGTTCGTGAAAGCCAAGGGCGTCGCCAGTCTCACACTCCATGCGGCGCATGAAAAGCGAAACTTGGTCAGCAGTTCGTTCCACTTCATCCCGATGACCAGACTCTTGCCGCCACCGCATCTCCTGCGGGCCTTGATCGCCACCGACGCAGCACGACAGCGTCGTGCGGGCCGCCGAGGCGCTTCACCTCGCCGTAGGCGCTGCCAGCAACCTGCTGGTTGCTGGCGTTGGAGCGACGCTTCGGGGTCACGCTCATGGACGAGGCGAGTTCGCAACTGCACGCCCTGCCCTGGGGCTCGCTCTGCTGCCGCGCCGCCTGCTGGAAAAAGACATGGCGCAGGCGCCGTTTCCGGCGTACCCGCACAAATGCCCGACAGGCCTCACCGGACGCAACGCCGACGCCCCGCGTAAGAACCTAGTACGTGAAAGGGCGCGGCGAGCCCGTGGTCGTCTGAATCAGGAGAGGGGCAGCGCCTCGCTTCACGGGATCCGTGACAGGCACCGCGCGCGTCCGCTTGCCCCGCGATCGCTCTATGAAGCCATCTGCGGACAAACGAGTCACGCCTAATGCTTGCGCCCGCCGGCCAGCAACAGCAAGGCGCCCGCCACAATCGCGCCGACGCCCGCCCACACCGGCACGTTGACCGACTGCTTCTCCTTCACCGACAGCTCGAGCGGCCCGAGCTTCAGGTCGTGGCTGTCCTTGGTGTAGCTGAAGCCGCCGTACAGCAGCCCCAGCACGCCCGCGACAATCAGCACCACACCGATCAGTTTGGCCATGTTCATCGTCGTCTCCTCGGGTTGGAACGTGTCAGCCCGCGCATGCCGATGCCCGGCGCGGGGGTTCTCTTCTCAGCGTGACGCCCGCTTGCCGCGCGCCACTTTCAACAGCAACTCCAACAACAGCAGGCGTTCGGCCGGCGACAGCACCTGAAGCGTCTCGTTCTCCATCGTCGCAGCAATCTTCTCGGCGCGCTGGACCAGCTGTTTACCGCGCACGGTGAGCACGACGTTCTGCGAGCGGCGGTCGGAGGTGCTGCGCACGCGTTCGACCCAGCCGCGATCGACCATGCGATCCAGTGTCACAGCGAGGTTCGGCGGCGAGACATCGAGCGCCTGGCCGAGCTGCTTCTGATTGACGCGTTCATTCGACGCCACCAGCACCATGATCGAGAACTCGACGGCCTTGAGCTGCAACGGACCGAGGTGCTTGGCGAACGACTTCTTCAACTCGACCGACGCGCGGGTGGCCGCGTAACCCACGAGGTGGGTGAGCCGGGATTGGTCCAGCGGCGCCGCGCGCGGCTTGGTGTCGGGTTTCGGATCGGGCGGCGTGGTGCTCATGAAGCCAGGAACAGCGAATGCAAAAGCGGATTCTGCCCTGCGCCGAGACGCGCGTCACACCCACGTGCAGGCAGGCCCCGGCATCGCCGGCTGCACCCCGGGTTTGCCGGTCTAGGCAACCCGGCCCCGCCCGGAACAATGGGGGCAGATCAAGGGAAGATCATGGGGACTGCCGGGTGCGCCCTCGGCATGCACAACCCGTGGACGACCGGTGCGCGCCGGACGATCCGCAACCGCCCGGCGCCGTGGAGGCCAGACATGCAACAGCACGCCCAACCGCCCTACCGCTCGCCCATTTCACCCACCGCCACATTCGCGGACGGGCCGCTGTCACGGCCGCTGCAAGGCATCGTGCGCTCACTTCGCGCCGAAAGCCACGCGCTCTCCGACCGCATGCTCGACACCCTTCGGCACACCATTCCCGAGTACAAGGAGCTGCCCGAAAACGTCGCGCGCGACGTCTTCGACGCCGGCGTGCGCAATGCCGAACTTTGGTACGACTCGCTCTCGTCTTGCAGCATGCCGCCGCCCGCCGGGCTGGAATGGGTGGCCGATTTCGGGCGCCGCCGCTGCGCGCAGGGCGTTTCTCTCGCCGCACTGCTGCACGCCTACCGGGTCGGCACGCGGGTCTACCTCGACACCCTCATCGGCCGCGTACAGGACGATCCGCGCGTGAGCCATGAAGTCCTGATGAAGGTCTCGCCGTTCGTGCTGGGCTACGGCGACCTGCTCAGCCAGACCATCAGCGGCGTGTACCTCGAATCGCGGCTCGACGAGGCTTTGCACCGCGACCGCCTGCGGGCCGATCTCTTCGGCATCGTGTGCCACCAGCCACAGCTCGGTTCGGCCTTCATGGACTCTGCCCGCGCCCTGGACATCGATCCGATGCGCGGGCACCACGCGCTGGTGCTGCAGCCGGCCGACGGCGCCGGGCGGCCAAGCCGCCTCGACGCGCTGCGCGACGCCCTCCTGGGACTGCCCGGCCTGTGCCCGCACGGCGAACCACTGCACGGCGCGGCCCGGGGCAGGCTGGTCGTCTGGCTGGAATCGCCGGTCGATGAGCCCTCTCCCCTGCGCGAGCAGCGCCTGGCCGACACGCTGGCACCGTTGCTGCGCGGCGGCAACCTGCCGGTGCACGCGGGTGTCGGCCAGCCGGCGGTGGGCGCGCCGGGGTGGCACCGCAGCCTGGGCCAGGCCGAACAGGCCATCGAACTGGGACGCAAGCTGGGAAGCGAACGGCGCCTGCACTTCTATTCATCGGTGGCGCTGGACGCCACCGTCAGGGATTCCCCCGAGCTGGCGGCCTCGCTGCAAGAAATGCTCGACCGCCTCGCCGGCGAGCCGCAGCTGCTCGACACGCTGGAGATGTACTTCAACCATCGCCAGCATCTCAAGGCCGTCGCGGCCGCGCTCGGCATCCACCGCAACACGCTGCTGCACCGGCTCGAGCGTGTGCGCTCGCTGTTGCAGGCCGACCTGGCCGACATCGGCGTGCTGGCCCGCCTGCACCTCGCCCTGCGGCAGCGGCAGCTGCGCCTGCCCACGCCCACCGGCAGGCACTGAGCCAGCCCGGCCGTGTGCATTTGCACAGGGCGGGGGTGCAATTTGCCAGTGGCACCGCACGGCCGTGCGCGCTAACGTGATGCGTCAGGTCACAGGGTAACGCGCGTCCCGGCGGGCGCGGCTGGGCCACCGACCGCTCTCGGCAATCACAAGGCGCGCCGGCGCCCATGGAGACACAAGCAATGAAAAAGTGGATTCCCGCAGGAGGCGCCACCAGTGCCTTGTTCGCTGCCCTGCTGCTCGTGGCCTGCGGCGGCAACGACAAGCCCGCACCGCCGCAGGCCACCCTCACCGTGGTGTCGAGTGCGCCGCAGCACGTCTCCGGTGGCGACGCCCGCATCGCGATCGATGCCGCACCCAGCGCCCACAGCCAGCTCGAACTGTGGCTCAACGGCGCCCGCATCACACCCGCCCTGCAAGCCACCGGCAACCGGCTCGAAGGCGTGATCACCGGCCTGGTGGACGGCGCCAACCAGCTCGAAGTGCGCCACGAAGGCCGGGTGAGCGCCAGCCTTGCGCTCACCAACTACCCGATCACCGGGCCGATACTCTCCGGCCCGCATCAAACCCCGTTCATCTGCACCACCACGCAACTGGGCTTGCAGCCGCTGGTCGACAGCGCCGCAATGCCAGGCTATGAAGTGCGGGACGGCGACAACAACGTGGCCGGCTACAGCCGCAATTGCGCGATCGATACCTACGTCACCTACCGCTACCGCACCACCGGCAACGCCTGGCAAGACATGCCGGCCGATGGCTCGCGCCCGGCCGACATGCAGACCGTGACGCTGGAAGACGGCCGCGTGGTCGACTTCGTCGTGCGCCAGGAACGCGGCACCATCAACCGCTTCATCTACAGCTTCGCGATGCTGGCACCTGCCGACGAGGACCGGAGCAACCCCGACCTCAGCCTGTGGAACCGCCGCCTGCAGTACTACTTCCAGGGTGGCGTGGCGATCGGCCACTCGCAAGGCACGCTGCACAGCCGCTCGATGGAAGCCGAGGTGCTGGCCAAGGGCGATGCGATCGTGCACTCCAGCGGCAACAACACCGGCACGCACTACAACCTGCAGGTGGCCGGCGAGACCGCGATGATGACCAAGGAGCGCTTCATCGAGCGCTACGGCGCGCCGCTCTACACCTACGGGCTCGGCGGCTCCGGCGGCGCAATCCAGCAGTACATCCTGGCGCAGAACAACCCGGGCGTGCTCGACGCGGCGCTGCCGGTGCAGTCGTATCCCGACATGGTCACGCAGACCATCCACGTCGGCGACTGCGAACTGCTCGAGCACTACATGGACGTGACCGATCGCACCAATGCGAAATGGCGCACCACCAAGAACCGCACCTGGCTGGTGGGCTTCAACGCCGAGGAGACGCCGGTCAACGAGGTCGACGTCGCCCGGGTCAACGACCCGCTCGCCGCCGCCAAGACCCTGCTCGGCTTCAGCACCGCGCGCGGATCGACCGAATGCCGCAAGGCCTGGATCGGCCTGGCCGCGCTGGCCATGAACCCGCACTACGGCCAGGCCACCAACCAGGCGCGCTACATGCCGCAAAGCGACGTGGCCGCGATCCAGTGGTCGCACTACGACGACCTGCGCAACATCTACGGCGTCGATGCCAACGGCAACCCGCGCCCGACCTGGGACAACGTGGGCGTGCAGTACGGCCTGAAGGCCCTGAAGGACGGCCACATCACGACCGCCGAATTCCTGGACCTCAACCTCAAGGTCGGCGGGTGGAAGCACCCGAACGAGATGGTGCAAGAAGGCTTCCCCTACCTCGGCACAGAGGCCGAGGTGATGGCCAACCCGGCGATCTTCGACCCCTGGGGCCGGCGCAACATGAACCTCTCGCCGTCGGCGGGCCAACCGGCACCGCGCACCCAGGGCGACCCGATCGCCATGCGCGCGGCCTACACCTCGGGCATGGTGTTCTCGGGCGAAATCCCGCTGCCCACCATCGACCATCGCCAGTACATGGAGCGTGAGCTGGACATGCACAACACGCACCAGTCGTTCGCGGTGCGCAAGCGCGTGCTCGACAAAATGGGCACGAGCGACCACCTCGTGATCTGGTTCACCGACACGCAACCCGGCGTGCCCAAGGCCAGCCAGTCGATGGACGCCCGCGAGGTGATGGACGAATGGATGGCCAACATCCGCGCGAACCCCACCCGCACGGTCGCGCAGAACCGGCCCGCCCGCGCGGTGGACAGCTGCTTCGACGTCAACGGCACCCTGATCTACGCCGGCAACGACGCCTGGGACGGCGTGCTCGACGACCGCCCGCCGGGCCTGTGCACCCAGGCGTTCCCGATGTACACGACCTCGCGCATCGTGGCCGGTGCGCCGATCGAAGGCGGCATCTACCAGTGCGCGCTCAAGTCGGTCGACGCCGCGGTGGCGGACGGCACCTATGCCCCCTGGGCACCGAGCGAGGTGGAGATCACGCAACTCAAGCAGATCTTCCCGACCGGCGTGTGCGACTACACCCGCCCTGACCAGGCGCGGCCGAGCTGATGGGCGCGGCCGGGCGCTGACGCGTCCAGCCGCCCGCACGGGCCACGTGGCATCACGCCACGTGGCCTTTTTGCCGTCTGCGAAGGCAGGCTTGCGCGTTCAGGTCGTGGCGGTTGCCGCGGGACGGGTGTCCACCGGCAGGCACAGCAGCGCCGTCAGCAGGGCCAGCCCCACGTGCATGGCGTACAGCGGCGTGAAATCGGCCCGCTGCACCCCGGCATGCCCCAGCAGCAGCACCGTGATCGCCACCCCCAGCACCGCGCCGATCTGGCGCGTGGCTTGATTCACCGCGCTGCCCACGGCGTACTGGTCCGGCGGAAGTTTGTTCACCGCGGCCGCCGACAGCGACGGCAGCACCAGCCCGACACCCAGTCCGCTCATCAGCACGCCCGGCAGCCAGTGGTGCAGATAGTCCGGCGTGAGCCCCGGCACCAGCAGGAACCACAGACCGCTGGCGGCATAGACCAGCGAGCCGCCGACGAGGAAGATGCGATGGCCGATGCGCGCCGCGATGCGCCCGGTGATGATCGCCGTGACCACCACCAGCAGCGGCCCCGGCGTGATGGCCAGGCCGGCACGCGGCAGGCTGTAGTGCCAGACCTCGGTCATGTAGAAGAAGAAGGCAAAGAACATCATCGCGAACGAGATGCCGAAGCTCAGCGTGGCCAGGTTCACATAGCTGTAGGTTCGATGGCGGAACAAGCGCAGGTCGACCAGCGGGTCGGCACTTCGGCGCATCCACCCCACGAAAGCGACCAGCGCGGCCGCTCCCAGCAGGGCTGCACCCCACAGCGTGGCCGCGCCCCAGTGCGGCTCGCTCGACTGCACGATGGACAACGCCAGCGCCCCCACGCCCAGGATGACGAGCCCCATGCCCAGCACGTCCACGCGCCTGCGCACGCCGGCGCGCCGCTCTTCGCGCAGCAGTGACGCCCCGCGCCAGACCGACAGCGCCCCCAGCGGCACATTGATGAAGAACGCCCACGGCCAGCCCACCGAATCGACGACGAACGACCCGAGGCTTGGGCCGATCGCCGCCGCCAGGCCGCTGACCGCCCCCCACAGACTCACCGCGACCGCGCGCTTGTTCTGCGGGAACGCCGCGAGCACCAGCGACAGCGAAGCCGGCGTGAGCAACGCCGCACCCACCGCCTGCAGCACCCGCGCGGCAATCAGCCATTCGACCCGGGTGGCCAGTCCGCACGCGGCCGAGGCCGCGATGAACAACAACACGCCGACCATGAACACCTTCTTGCGCCCATGGGTGTCGGCCAGGCCTCCCGCGGGAATGAGCATCGCCGCATACACCACGGTGTAGGCATTGAGCACCCACGTCATGTCGGCCGCCGTCGCCTGCGGAAAGCCCGCACGCAGTGCGCCGAAGGCGGCATAGAGCATCGTGGCGTCGAGCGACACCAGGAACACGGCCACGCTCGAGACCCAGAAAGCGGGCCAGGGCGAGGGAGGCGTGCCGGCAGGGACCAACGGCAACACGGCGGCAGTCGCGGGCTTCATGGTTTCAGCGCGCCAGCGTATAGACCGCAGGCGTGGCCGACAGCCCCTGCTTGACTTGGCGGGTTCCCTCGTCGGCCAGCACCTCATCGGCGCCCGCGGCCAGGCCGTCGAAGGCGCGCTGCGCCACCAGTTCGGGAGCGGTCTTGGGGACATCGAGGTCGCGCACCAGGTCGGTGTCGATGAAGCCCACGTGCAGACCCAGCACCCTCGTCTTCTGGGCGCGCAGTTCATTGCGCAGGCCGTTGGTCAGCGCCCAGGCCGCCGACTTGGTCGCGCCGTAGACACCGAGCAGCGGCGCGTTGATCCAGCTTGCGATCGACAGCACGTTGAGCACCGCACCGCCGCCGTTCGCCGCCAGCACGGGCGCGAAAGCCTGGGTGGTGCGCCAAACGCCGAAGAAGTTCGTCTCGAACTGTCGCCGCGCCGATTCGAGCGCGTCGTCGGCCAGGAAGCCCCCGAGGCTGGCAATGCCGGCGTTGTTGACCAGCAGGGTGACGTCGCCACAGCGTTGCGCCGCCTCGGCGATCTGCTGCGGGTCCGTGACGTCGAACCGCAGCGGGATCACGCCCGGCAGCGTGATGCTGCCGGGGTCGCGTGCGGCGGCATATACCTTGCGTGCGCCCCGGGCCAGGGCCTCACGGGCGAAAGCGCGGCCGAGGCCTCGGTTGGCCCCGGTGATGAGAACGATGTCATCGTGGAGTGGCATGGTGATCAGCTTTCTTAATATGACGATCATCATATTTCTGGATTGAAAAAACCGCCGGCAAGCGGCGGCGGCGAATCCGCGTCAGGAAATGTCGTACTGCGCCAGCAAGCCCTCGCGAACGGACTTGAGCAGCGCCCGCCCGGGCGCTTCGCCCACCGCACGGGCCATTTGCAAGCCGCCGACCATGGCTGCGGTGATCAGCTCGGCCTGGGCGGCGGCGCCGGG
This sequence comes from uncultured Rhizobacter sp., assembly GCA_964493285.1. Taxonomy (GTDB): domain Bacteria; phylum Pseudomonadota; class Gammaproteobacteria; order Burkholderiales; family Burkholderiaceae_C; genus Rhizobacter. Next base: position 11,966 of record CAZBOF010000099.1, read on the forward strand.
CGGCAAGGTCTGCCGCACGCGTTCGGTCAGGCGCGACACGCGCAGCGCAGACGCCTCGCGCACCTCGGGCGCCTGCCGCGGCATCTCGGAGATCAGCGCCGCCACCACACAGCCGGCCTCGGGCGCAGCGAGGTGCTCGTTGGAAAGATAGCTCTCGATCAACACCCGCAGCGGGCTGGCGCCCTCGACACCGAGCGCCTGCACCTTGCGCTCGAGCCGGGCCGACGAGGCCAGCCCCGCACGGATCACCGCCTCGGCGAGCAGCGCGTCACGCGACTTGAAGTGGGCGTAGAAGCCGCCATGCGTGAGACCGGCTTCCTTCATGATGTCGGCCACCCCGGTGCCCGCATAGCCGCTGCGGCGGATGGCGCGCGAAGCCGCCTCCACGATGCGCTCGTGCGAGATCTCCCGGCGGCTGAGAGGCTTGTTCATGCAGGGTGTTCCGATGAAATATGACGATCATCATAATATAGAAGCCGGCCTCGCGGGCGAAGCGGGCTTTCACGCCCCGCGTCCGGTCAGGCGGTCTGCGTCTGAACGAGCAGCCAGGCCCGGAACAGCGACACCACCGCACGCTCACCGCCGGTGTCGGGCGTGATGAAGTAGTAGCCGCGACGCGGCGGCACGCGCGGATCACAGGCCACCACGAGTTCACCGCGCGCCAGCTCCGGCTCGATCAGCATGCGCGGAATCAGCGCAAGCCCGAGGCCCTGCGCCGCGGCAGCCGCGAGCATGGAGAACAGTTCATGGCGCGGGCCCTGCGCCGTCATGGCCGCGTCGACACCCGCCGCCTCGAACCATTCCCGCCAGGCCTGAGGGCGGGTGCTTTGCTGCAACAGAGGCAACCGTGCCAGCTCCTGCGGGCGCCAGCGCCGGCGCCCCGCCAGCAGCCCGGGGCTGCCCACCGGCACGGCCGCCTCCGGCATCAGCAGCAGCGCGCGCGTTCCAGGCCAATGCGCGATCTGCTCGGCCGTTCCGGCGTACAAGGCCGCGTCGAACCCGGTGTCGGAAAACAGGAAGGGGCGCGTGCGGGTCTCGATGTGCACCGTGAGATCGGGATGGCGCGCCGCCAGCGCCGGAAGGCGCGGGACCAGCCAGCGCGTGGCGAAGGTCGGCACCGAGGCGAGTTGCAAAGCCCCGCCGCTGCTCTGGCCGGCCATGGCATCGAAGGTGTCGCGCTCCAGCCCATCCAGGCGGGCCGACACCTGGCGCGCATAGGCCGCGCCATCGGCCGTCAAGGAAACGCCATGGCGCGCCCGGCGAAACAAGGTCAGCCCGAGGAAGGCTTCAAGGGCGGCGATCTGCCGGGAGACCGCGCCCTGCGTGAGCGCCAGCTCGGCGGCGGCGCGGGTGTAGCTCTCGTGGCGGGCGGCAGCCTCGAAGCAGCTCAAGGCTTGCAGCGTGGGGATTTTTCGGCGCATGACATGCGGTTCTTACACAAATGGAATACCTGGCCGGCAAGGTTCGCCCATTGAGTCTATGCCATCTCTGCCCTAGATATTCCATCTATGCATGTCTGGGTGACGAGCGATCGTTTGCCAAGCCCGCGCCGGCGGCCTAGCATGGCGGATCCATTTCCACCGGGACACACCATGGCCACGAGCAACGCCGCCTTCCACTGGGACGACCCCCTGCTGCTGGAGCAGCAGCTCACGAGCGATGAGCGGCAGATTCGAGATGCCGCGAACGCGTATGCCCAAGGCCGCCTGGCCCCGCGCGTGGTGGAGGCGTTCCGCCACGAGCAAACCGACCCGGCCATCTTCCGCGAGATGGGCGAACTCGGGCTGCTGGGCCCCACCATCCCTGAGCAGTACGGCGGCGCCGGTCTGAACTACGTGTGCTACGGCCTCATCGCCCGTGAGGTCGAGCGGGTCGACTCCGGCTACCGCTCGATGATGAGCGTGCAGTCGTCGCTGGTGATGGTGCCGATCA
>CAZBOF010000100.1:0-13869 GCA_964493285.1 uncultured Rhizobacter sp.
GCGACAAGGGATCCAGACCCAGTTCGCGCACGCTGCGTGTCGCCTGAGCACCGAAACGCAGCGCGTCGAGCGCTTTTGGAATGGCGCGTACGAAGACGTGCACTTGTCCGAGCTCCCCATTGGGCAACTGACCTTCTCGGTTGCACCGCCCAGCGGCTTGAGCGATTGAATCGAGGCCAGCCAGTGCCCGGTACACCACGGGGAAGTTGATGTCCACGCCAGCCTCAATGAGCTGAGTGCTGATCACGCGCAGCGGACGCAGGTCTTGACCATCGCGCCGTGCTTGCAACCTCGCGCGGATCTCGCCGATCACGTCAGCCCGATGCTGGCCGCACATGGCGGCCGAGAGGTGCAGGCAGCGATCACCGGTGGCCGCGTCGAGGGCCGCCATGATCTCGGCAGCATCTTTGCGCGTGTTGACGATGGTGAGCACGCAGTCATGCTGAGCAAGTTCCGTGACGAGGGATTCCGTGGTGATCGGGCTGTTGAGATCGGCCGGCCAATGGATGGATACACGACGCAGCTGCGCATTGAGAGCCGCCTCGTCGCCGACGATGGGCGTTGGCGCGGGGAGGCCGCGCAGGTTCTGACGCGGGTCGAAATGCCGGATGTCGGTGAGCGTGGGCTGTGTGGCGGTGCACAGCAACACGGTGACGCCGAAGTGACTGACGAGGGCGTTGAGTGCATCCAGAACGGGTTGCAGAAAATCGGGCGGTAGCAACTGGGCTTCGTCGAGAACGATGACGCTGCCGGCGATGCGGTGCAGCTTGCGGCATCGCGATGTGCGGGCCGCAAAGAGCGACTCGAACAGCTGAACGTTGGTGGTGACGATGAGTGGCGCATCCCAGTTCTCGCAGGCCAGACGGCTGCGAGGCGTTTCGGCACCGGGTGGCGCGTCGGCTTGGCTGTGATGCTCGATCACGTTGTCGTCGCCGAAGATGCTTTTGAAGATGCTGCCGGTCTGCTCAATGATGCTGGTGTACGGGATGGCGTAGATGACTCGTTGCTTGCCGTGGACGGCGGCATGTTGCAGCGCAAACGCGAGTGATGACAGTGTTTTGCCGCCGCCTGTGGGGACGGTGAGGCTGAAGACGCCTGGGGGGAGCGCGGCCTGACGCCGGCATTCGCTGAGCACCTTGCGCCGTGCTTGCATCACGGGTTCGTGATGTCGACCTTGTGCTTGAACCTGAAGGGACTTCTCGGCCAGATAGGCATCGAGCAGGTCGCGAAAGTGCGCGATGGCGCAGGCGCCTTCGCGGCCAGCGGCCTTGTCGGGTTGCATGAACGCTTCGGTGTCGAGGAAGTCGGCGTCAACCAGTGCGGAGAAGAGCATGCGCACCCACAGTGACCAGGCGAGTGGATGAGGACTTTGGGCGACCGGAATGGCAGTCGCTGCGCGGCGATCGAAGGACGCAGGCAGGTCGAGCAGCTCAGGTGCTTGCGCGGCACAGGCCGCGAGTGCTTCGTCATACTCGCGCTGGGCGTCGGGGGCGCGAGAGCCGAGCAGGCGATCGTCCAGGCCCGGGTTTTGGCCACTGCGCCAGTCGCCCAAACCGGCATGGTGGCCCGCGATGACGTAGGTCAGAATCTTGGAGAGTACTTGCCCTGCGGGCGTGCCAAATCGCTCCGCGAACACACGACGTGCGTGCAAGGCGCCAGCGGCAGAGTGAGTCTTCTCGCTGCCGGTAGGCCACTTGGCTTCCAGATGAGCGTCGATGCCGTTCACGCCTCGGATGTAGCGCTGAAAGCCGATCCGATACTTGCCGAGGTCGTGCCATAAACCTGCTATCCGGGCCCAATCAGGGCCGAACGCGGCTGCGAACGCTGCGGCAAGCTCGGACACCTTGTTCAGGTGGTCAACAAGGGGGTGATCTACAGGCTGTCCCGTGGAAGCGTCAACATAGATATGGGCCAAGGCGGTTGGAGTCATCTGCAACTCGAGTCGTTCTGACCGATATGTTGAGCTGTTAGTGGCTCGCTGGGTGAGCCAGTAAAGCGACAGCGCCGCCCTTTTTCAGGATGCCGAGCGATATGTTGATCAACATCGCCGGCCCAGGAGAGGCAGTCTTTGGGGGAACGCTTCCCCGGACCATCTGTGCTCGTTGTGGATCTCATAACTTGTATGGTGCAAGGGCCGTTTCCTTACCGATAGTCGTATCAGCCCCAGGTTTGAGGTCCCCCTGCGGTGGCGGTGGCTCGCAGTGTCCTTCGGCCATGTGGCCTGGTCGAAAAAGCCGGGCAAGTCCGAGTTGCCGAAGCGCCCTGGATAGGGTTGGGTGACGAGACACGCAAACAGAGCCAGGCAGATCATGTGTTTCGGCGCTCGGTCAAGGACCGAAGGCGCCGCGAGCTGCGACGCGGAGTCCTGCCTTCGCGTGGTGAAGCAAGCCCGGATTCTGATTCAGGGGCCGTCCCGGCGTGAGGTTACTTCCCCTTCTTGCGCGCTTCCACCTGAGCCGCCGTCTGCGGCGTGCCGTCGAGCAGTTCGAGCTGGAAGCCCATGCTTTCGAGCGCGCGTGCGGCGGCGGCGCTGAAGTCGCCGGCCTGGAAGTGGACGGCGGCGGGGTCGACGGGCTGGCCGGACCACGCGGTGCCGAGGGCCGTGGCGATCTTGTTGAGCTGGTAGATCTTGATCGCCTGCATGAACTTGCGGTGCGTGGCACTGGTGCGCTTGGCCTCGAGGGCGGCCCAGTCGATGTCGCCGCCGTAGGCGATGTTCTTGGGGTCGAGCGCCGCGCATTCGGCGGGCAGGGTGAGTTCGCCGGTGGTCATCTCCAGTGCGGTGAGCGTGCCTTTGGCATCTTTGTAGAGCAGGTCCATGTGGACGTTCTTGCTGGACGGGGCGTTGATGACTGTGCCGCCGCCGGGCAAGGTGTAGGCGGCGAGGTCGACGCTGGGCAGCGGGTCCTTGGGGCCGACGGCCCGGTCGGCGACCAGGATCTCCGAGCCCTGGAGCAGCACCGAGGCGATTTTGCGGACCTCGTTCGCGCGCCCGACGATGTTCTCCCAGGTGCCGTGCGCCAGCGCCATGCCTTGCTGCAGTTGGGCGGCGTCCAGGCGCAGCTTGTCCACCTTGCTGACATAGGCCGCGCGAAGGAGGGGGCTGTCGAACTTTGCACTGCTGGCCCGGCTTTCGATGTCTTGGACGAAGGCGTCTCCGTCGGCGCCGGCGAGCGGATTGAGGCCGGTGTGGCCGGGGACGTCTGCAGTGATGGCAGCGAGCAGCTCGGTGACGTTCTCCGGCAGGTGAACGCGCGGGTCGTTGAGGCCGCTGTAGGCGCGCAGCTTGGTGCCGCGCTGCTCGACCGGAATGCCCTTGAGCCATTGCAGCCAGCCGCCGGGCAGCTTGTCCATGCGCCGTGCCACGCCGCGGGTGGCGCGCAGGTCCATGTCGGGCGGCAGGTCGAGGCCGGCCTTTTGCATCTGGCGCCAGGCGTCGATCAGCTTGACGCTGTTGCGCGGCAGCAGGTCGTCGGCGATCAGGTAGCGGCTGCCCGGTGAGACTTTGGGGCTGGTGACGATGTCATGGAAGCTCTTGAACAGCTCGGGCAGCTTGGCCGGCGCGACGCTGAGGAACAGGCGGTTGACCGCGCTGCGTGGGATGCCTCGTTCGAGGCTGAGCGCATCGGCCACGCCGCGCACCGCGTCGATCGGCCAGGTGGCGGAGCTGATCGTGATGCGGTGCGCGAGCAAGGTGGAGAACGTGGCGAGCACGGTGTGGTCGGGGTACTCGGCGGGCAGCTTCGCCTCGATCTCGCGGTGGATGGATGCGAGCGCGGCGCGTGCGGTGGCCAACTGGGGTTCGACCAGCCCGGTGGCACGCGAGAGCGGGTCGCCGCCGATGTCGTGGCCGCCTGAGAACCGCGGCAGCAGCAGGGTGGGTTTGACCACCGGGCCGGCGGTCAGCAGGAACTGCGTGCGGCCGCGGCCGTCGAGCACGCGGGTGAGCGCGTCATTGCCGGCGAGCTTGAAGCCTTTTTCCTGGTAGCGCTCCAGAAGCGCGTTGACCGCGGTGCGGGGCTTGGCGGGGTCGTAGACGTAGGTGTTGGTGTCGCCGACGCGCACGAGATCGATCACCGAATCCGGCGCGGGCAAGGCCTTGACCGTGCTTTCGCCGGGAGACGATGCGCTGACCGGGAACTTGGCGCTGGCGGTGCTGGCGAGCGCGTTGTCGAGCGTCTTGCTGATGGCGGCGAAGTCGGCCGCGCTGATGAGCCCGCCGTCGCGCATCACCTTGTGCAGCGCGCGTGCCTCCTCGATGAGGCGCACCTGCTCGCCGCGCATCGCTTCGAAGTCGCTTTCTTTCAGCGTGCCGTTGTTGACGGCGGTGCGGCCGCGCTCGGCCAGGGCCTTGGCATCGGCGCGCAACTGGTTCCAGCGCGCCGTCGCGGCGTTCGTCAGCATCGGTTTGGCGACCAGGCTCTGAAAGCTGTGATGCAGCCCGGCGATCAACAGGTAGGTGATGGCGGTCTGCGCGAGGAAGGTGGCCATGTCGGGCGGCCACTGCCCGGTTTCGATGCGCGTGAGCGTGGCAGAGACCGTGGCCACGCCGGAGTAGCCGATCAGGTGGCCCATCATCAGTTGGCGCACCGGGCTGCCCTGGGCCAGCGGCGCGGCCAGCTTGCCCACGGCCTGCATCGCGCCCATGAACGCGAGGTTCGTGGCAGCGGCCTTGGCCACGCCCTTCACGGTGATGTCCTGCCCGAACACGGCTTTCTTGAGCGCCAGCTCGGAGGTGGTGAACACGCCCACGCTCATCAGCGTGCTGACGGAGCTGAGCGCGCGTGCGGTGCGGGCCAGGGCGAGGATGCGTGACAGCGAGGCCAGCCGCACGGCCAGCGCGGCGCCATGCGAAACCAAGGCGGCGATCAGCGTGATGCCCAGGCTCAGCAGGAAGTCGATCTTCGCGCGGTCCTTGATGTTGGAGGCCACGCTCTTGAGCGTGCGCTCGTAGTCGGCGGTGCGGTCGAGGAAGGCGGCGAAGTTGCCTTTGTTCCAGAAGCCTTCCATCTCGGTGCGCATGTCCACGAGGCGCTTGCCTTGTTCGGCGCGGAAGCTCTTGGAGCCCACGTCGGCCTTGATCATCAGGTTGTGGATGCTCAGGTTGGCCGCGTACACCATGAACAGTGCCGACTGCATGCCGAAGATGCTGGTGTCGCGGTGGAGCGCGGCCACGTGGTTGAGGTCGGTCGGGATGTAGTCGTCCGACGGCGCGACGCGCACGCGGGTGCCGCCGAGGGACCCGCTGAAGCCGGTGGCGAACGAAGCGCTGAGGTGCTCGCGCTCCCGCTCGAGCACGTCACGCATGACGAAGAAGAATTTCTCGTCGAGCTTGTCGTTGCCGGGGTAGTTGAGGTTGCCCTGGTTCCAGGTGGTCGAGTATTCCTTGAAGTTGGCCCGGGCGGTCTTGAACTTGCGTTGCGCCACCACTTCGTCGAAGTGCTCGAAGCGGCGCTCCACCGCGTCCAGGCGGGACTGGTAGGACAGCGCCATGCCCATGGATTTGCCGCCGAAGTCTTTGCCGCTGAACGACAGCCACGCCTCGATGTATTCGCTGCGCAGGTCGAACAGGGCCATGCGCTCGTCGTTGTTGGCGGCAGCTTGCACGCCCAGGAACGTGTCGAGCGCCTCGGCGTTGGCGTGCAGCAGCTCCACACGCGACTGGATCCGCACGCCCGCGTCCACCGCCATGGTGATGGTTTGCGCCATCTCGAGCGTACCGACCGCCTGGCTGGCCGCGTTCATGGGCATGAGTGCATGCTCGGTCTCTTCGCGGTTTTCCGCGGTGTACAGCAGCACGGTGCTGCCATCGGCACCGGGGCGGGACAGGGGGCCCTGCATGCCCAGGCCATCGACCAGTGCATCAAGGCGCTGCTGGTCCGCATCGGCGTTCGGGTCGTTCACGGGGCCGAGCCGGATGGTGCGGCTCATCAGGCTGGCCTGCTCCCGAAGCGCTTTCAGGGCCTCGAAGATGCGCGGCGTGGCCGAGGCGACGCCAAGCGCGCCGTAGCTGTCCCAGCCGTTCTCGCGCGCCATGGCGCGCAGGGCCTTGTAGTTGGCGCTGAACTTCGTGGCGGAGGGGTCGTTCTCGGTTTCGAGCAGGTCGGCCACGATGCGCGCGGCGAGACTGGCCTTGAGGGCGTCGGCGCCGTTGATGCGGCGGCGCAGGAAGTCGATGGCCCACTTGCCGCCGCTGTAGTGCAGGTACTTGCGGAAGACGCCCAGCGTGAGGCCGCTGCCGATCTCGTCCTGGCTGTGGTCGGCGAACCAGAACCGTCCGTACAGCAGCAGATCGTAGGCTTGCACGTGCTTGGCGGTCCAGGGCTTGAGCGCCTCGATGGCGACGATGTGGTCGTAGTGGCGCTTGCTGGGGATGCCGGCCAGCAGGGTGATCATCTTTTTCGAGGCCAGCTCTTGCGCGGGGCCGGGCTGGACGGCGAGGCCGGCCAGGAAGGCGATGGCCCCTTCGCGCTGGTCGCCCTCGGGCGCGGTCTCCAGGATCTTGAGAATGCTGAGCAGCACTTCCACGTCGTCGCTGGTGCTGAGCGCGGGGTCGTCGGCGCTGCCCTTGCCGTTGTCGTACAGGGGCGCGTGGCCTGCGAAGGCGAAGACGCGCGGGCGCGTGTTCGACATCACCGACGAGGCGGCGCGGTGGGCTTGCCATTCGGCGAGCATCGGCGTGTGCATCGGCGGAAGCTTTTCGCCGCTGTTGCCACCGCGCCGCTGTGCCACGTGGGCGAACTCGTGCGCGAGGGTTCTGCGCCCGGCGGGGGTCTGGGGCGCATAGGCGCCGGGCGCGAAGCCGATCTCGTTGCCTTCGGTGTAGGCGCGCGCGCCTGCACGTTGGGCGCGCTGGGCGGCCGCCTCGTCGGTGCGCAGGCGCACGCCTGCGAAAGACATGCCGAAGCGATGCCCCATGCCGTCGCGCACGTTCTGCGCGCCTTCGGGTTCTGCGGTGACCGCGTGCGCGCCGCCGATCAGATGCTGCATGGCCTGGTTGCCGAGCGCGGTGCCGGCATGCGGTGCCGGCGCGGACGCGGCGTCGGCCTTGCTGCGCCCGGCGCGGTCTGCGGATGCGGCTTCGCGCTTGCCGGGGGTGTCTTTCTTGGTGCTCATGGTCCGATGGGGCGGATGCGTGTGCCGCCGCCGGTGTCGGCCGAGGTGACGTGGCCGACGCTGATCAGCCGGCGCATCACGGCTTCGTAGAACGCCGTCTTGAAGTTGTGGATCGGGCTGGCCCAGGCCTGCGAGGGGTCGAGGATGTGGATGGCATCGTTGCTCAGCACCACCTCCACCACGTCGGGCTGCTTGTTGCCCACGATGCCGGCGCCAAAGCCTTCGCCGACCGCACCGGGGGCTTGGAGCAGGGCCTGGCGTTCGCGGGGTGGGATGTGGCGCCGGCCGAAGAGGAATTCGTTCCACGCGTTGCGCAGAGCGGGGTTGGTGGTGTTTTCGAGGGCATGCCATGCCGGGGCCAGCGTGGGGTCGTTGGCGGCGACGCGGTCTCGGATGAAGTCGAGCACGTTGCTTCGCAGCACGGTGGTGTCGACCGTGTGGCCGGTGCTGCCGGCGGCCACCGCTTCGGTCAGCCGCGCGGCGACCTGGCGCAGGGTCTGGCGCGGGTTGGCGAGCACGAAGTCGGTGGCCGTGGTCCGGCCAAGCCACGATTGGCGAACCTCGGCGATGACCACCGCTTCGAGCCATGAGGGCTCCGTGCTGAAGCGGGAGCGGATCTCGGCGTCGCTCAGTGATTCGAGCGAGACGCGGCGTGCGTTGGAACCCCTCGCGCCGAACTCGCGCACCGTACGGAAGGCGCGCCGGATGAATGCCACGCCGGTGTCGGTGAGTCCTCCGGAAAAGTCGGTCATGCGGGCGCTCGGCCCGCTGCCGGTGCCGGCGGTGGTGCGGTCGCCGGCGCGGGGACGCGCGGGCGCGGCATCGGCGTCGCCATCCGGCCGTGCGGCGGGGGCCTCGCCGGGGCGGGGCGGGGCATCTGCCGAGGCGGGCCGGCGGGGTGCGGGGACGTCGTCGCCATGCAGAGAGCGCACGTAGCTCTGGATGTCGCGCACCATGGCGTCGTACAGAGGCGAGCCCGGTTCGACGTACACGGTGCGTTCGCCCCAGTACGCCTGGAAGGCGCCGTCGTGCGCGAAGCGCAGGGTCTGTGGTGCGTCGCCGGGCCGGTGGATGCGCACGTAGAACGGCTCGGGGTGGCCGGGCTCGATGCCGTACTCGGTGCGGCCGCGGCCGACGCCGGGGATGTCGAACTCGATGAACTCGCGCACAGCCCCGCCGCCTTCAAGGTAGCGGAACATCAGCCCCTGGAAATCATGCGGCGCCGGCAGGCGGAAGGTCATGCGCGTGTTGCCGTCGGGGTGGTAGTGGACCACGGCATCCCAGCCACGCCCGGGCGCGCGCACGCCGGTGGCGTCGCCGACCATCACCTGGTACTCGCCGGTGCGCGGGTTGTGGAAGAGGCCGACCTCGCGCCCCGCGGACGAGGCCAGGGCGTCGGTGTAGGCGGTATAGGCCGCGTCGGGGTTGCCGGTGGGGCGCCCATAGGTGCCGGAAGGCGGAGGGTTCGCCACGTCGGCTGCGGGCGGGGGGCGGTTGTAGTCGATGCCGCCGGCCAGGGTGTCGAGCAGGCGCTGATGACCCGGCGTCGTCGTCGACGCGGCGGGGCCGCCGGGCGCGGGCAAGGGGCCGCCGGGCGGGGTGGTGCTGGCGGCGGTGCGGTCTCCCGGCGCGGGGACGTGCGGCGTGGGTGCGTCGGGCGATACGGGGGGCGCGGCATGTGGTGTGGCGGCGCCCTCGGCCGGCGGGCGGAAGCCGGGCGTGTCGCCGGCCGCCGGATGCGGCTCGCTGGCGCTGCGCGTGCCGCCGGTTTCGCGGCGGCCGTTGTAGCGCGCATGGGCGAGGCTGCCGCCGGCGAGGATGCCGATCTGCAACATGGCGCCGCCCAGGATGACGAGCAACTGCGCGGCGCGTTCATGCTCCGGCAGGTTGCTGAGCGCGAGGATCTGGTCGGTGAGTACCACGCCCATCAGCAGCATGCCGGCGCCGTCGGCGCCGAGCCCGGCCACCATCAGCACGCGGCCCATGCGCACCATGCGCAGCGGCGTGGCCGCGTGCGCGAGGCCGATGGCGCCGCCCACGATGTTGACCACGTCCATCACGGCGGCCATGTCGAGGCGCAGGCGGCTTTCATCCCAGCGCTGGTAGAGACGATAGGCCGACGGAATGGCGCCGACCGCACCCAGCGGCAACAGCAGCATCAGGCTTTCGCCGGCGGTGAACGGCGCCGCGACGATGGCGGCCAGCGAGAGCACGGTGACACCGTTCTCGATGCCTTCCATCAGCATGCGGCCGGTGCCGGCCTCGATGCGCAGCGTGCGGGTCTGGCTGCCCACGCGGATGGCGACGCGCCCGCGTCCGTAGTCGCTGTGGTTTTCGAGCAGCGCGCGCATCCCGTTGAGCACGGCCTCGAAGCGCGGGTCGCTGTGGTCGGCGGTGGTGGCGGTGCCGAGTGTGGCGCCACTGTCGGGCGTGGTGAGGTCGGAGATGAAGACCTGGTACTCGCCGTCGATGTCGCCGCGGTCGTACATCTCAAGCGTGAGCGCGAGCGAGTGGCCGAGGTCGGAGACGAAGGTGGCGTGCGGCACGAACAGTGCGCCGGGCTCGTCGCGCGCGCGGTCGTTGCGCGTCGTGATCATGCCGGTGAGCGTGTCGCGCTGGCGCTCCAGGCCGCGCAGGTCGCGCTCTTCGAGCCATGACGAGGTGTTGGCGCCGCCGGCTTCGGCCAGCTCGCGGCGCAGCGAGGCGATCAGGGCGTCGTCCGGCTCGGCGGCGTCCTGGGCTTCGCGCAGGCGGGTGCGCAGGCTGAGACGCCGCCGCAGCACGCCGATCTGCTGTTCGAGCAAGGCACGGCGCGCGCCGAGCGCCTGCGCGGGATCGGCGAGCATGGCTTCGATCTCGGCGAGTTCGCTTTGCAGCGCGCTCGCGTTCTCGGGTGGGAACGGCGAATCGAGCAGCGCGCGGATCTCGGCCAGGCGCAGGCGCATCTCGAACTCGGTGCGTGCGGATTCGCGCACGCGCGACACGGCCATCTCGTCGGGGTCGCGTGCGACCACCGGCAGCATCGCGATGCTGGGGGGGCGCACCACTTCTTCATCGCCGTCGAGCACCGGCACGGCGCGGCACACCACGATGTACATGCCGGGCTCGGGGAACACGATGCGCGTGGTGTTGCGCGGCTGCGTGAGGCGATCGAGCACGGTGCGGATCACGGTGCCCAGCGTGCGCAGCGTGTTGTTCAGCCGGACGAGGTCGGCCCCGAACGATGCGTTGCTCACGGCTTGCCCCCACGGCGTGTTGCCGAAGCGGGAGCGCACCCGCTCCAGGTCGGCGGCGTTGTAGCGCCGCGCGCGGGCGAGCCGCGTGTCCCACACGCTGCCGAAATCGGGGCGCGTGCCGGCGGCGGTGAGCGGGTCGGGGATGGGTTCCTCGGAGGCCGGGTCGGGAATGCGCACGAACTTCCACAGGTAGCCGTACATGGCGAACGCGTCGAACACATCGCCGAAGTGCAACTGCATGGTGAAGGCGTGATCGGTCTCGAGCGCTGCGTCGAACAGCGGCGGCTGCAGTTCCGGCGTGCTGCTCATGTTGGCATTCCAGGCCGGCGCATTGGCCCGGGCGGGAACGTCGAACAGGCGCTCGTCGCCGGTGCCGATCTGGCGCCCCGCGCGTACGAAGAAGCGCAGGAAGCGGCCCAGCAGTTCGAGCCGGCTGGCGTGCGGGTTCGCGCCGGACTGCGCCGCGGCCGTGAGGTCGGGCTGGGTGTGCAGGTACGACATCAGCCCGAGCAGGTACGTGCTCGTCCGTTCTTCGGGGGGCTCGGCGGTCAGCCGCGCATCGTGCGGCAGCTCGATGTTCCACACCACGCGATAGGCCACGCCGCCGTCGCGGCGGTGGCGCGCTTCGAGCGAGTCGCCGGGGTTGTCGATGGCGGCGTTGCCCAGCTCGTAGTCGACGCGGATCGCATCCACCAGCTCGATCGGCTCGATGATGGCGGTGAGGATGCGGCCGAGCGCGGTGTGCCGGTCGTCGTCCGTTGCCGTGCTGCCGGCGGTGGACGGTGCCACCGCGTGCCACGCACGCAACAGCGGTGCGCGCTCGGCCATCTGGCGGCGGAACATGAACTCGGTGTACCAGGCCGGCAGCGCAATGAAGGCTTGCAGGGCGGGCCAGGCCGAGTTGAGGGCGAAGCCGAGCGTCAGCAGTTCGCGCTGTTCGGGGCTGACGTCGACGCGGTAGTCGTAGCTGCTTTCCAGCAGGTCGATCAGCACCAGCGCGGCATCGGGCGTGAACCGGCGGTCGCCGATGGGCCGGTCGACCTGGGCGGTGGTGGCCTGGTCCAGGTCGTTGATGAGGTTGCCGCCGCTGGCCCGCACCGCCGCGTTCAGGCGGTCGAAGATCTCATCGCTCTGCGATTCGCGGTACTGCGTGCCGAGCAGGCGGCGCAGCAGCAGGGGCCACAGCTGAGGCCGGGTTGGCCCTTCGCGGTAGCGGCGGGAGCCGAAATGAAAGATGAGGAAGTCGAGCGAGGCCGACATCGCGATCGCGGCGTTCTCTTCCGCAGCTGGCGTGCCTTCGCCGTCGCGCAGCACCAGCAGGCCCGCGGCGTGCGAGGTGTGCTGCTCCACGTGGGCGAGTTCGTGCAGCAGCAGCCGCTCGCCTTGCGGCGTGTGCGGCGCGTAGCGGCCTTCTGCGAAAACGATGTGCTCGCCGACGGTGAAGGCGCGAGCGCCCAGCGCGCGGGCAGCACGCGCCGCCGCGGGGCCGGTGTGCACGCGAGCCTGGGCCAGGCGGGCGCGTGGGCGGGCATTCGGGCCGCCGGCCTGGGCGCCCGCCGATTGCGCCACGGCGCGCGCGGCCTGTTCGTGCCCGGAATCCGCCGACGCCAGCCACAGCGGTGCGGCGCGGCCGGGCGGGCCGGCGCTCGCGCGTGCAGCCCCCGGTGCCACGCCGGCGTGATCGAGCAACGCCGCCAGGCGCAGGGTCTGGTGGGTGGGCAGCGCGGAGCCGGGGCTTTGCAGCGCGTGATGCACCTGGCTCGACGCCGCCGGTGCCAGCGGTGCGACGCGGGCGGCCGGTGCGGATTGGCTGTGCGCCAGCAGCGCCTGCATGCCGAGGTTGCCCAGTTGCGCAGGCAACGGGGCGGTCTGGGGCGCGGCGGGGCCCGTGCTCTCGCGTGCGGCCGGGGCGGGTTTGGCGGCGGCAGGCGCCGCCTTGGCGTGCGGGTTCTGCATGCTCAGCGCCCGCGCATCCGGCGCGCCTCAGCGGGGGTGGGCCTGGCCGGCATGCAGCAGCTCCTTGTCGAGGTAGTCGAACAGCCGCGTGAGACAGGTTTCCAGCTCCTGCGCGAACAGGCCGAAGAAGCCGACCGGCCGCACGCGCGTGGTCATCAGGTTGTTGTAGGTGGCCACGCCGAGCTTCGCGCCGCCGAGCACCGCGGCGAAATGGTTGGCCGCGTAGCTGTGCGCGATCAACGCGTTGTTGGGCGGGCCGCTGAAGGCGGCGGCGGTTTTCCAGAACGCGTATTTCTCTTGCACGAAGAAGCCGATGGCGGTTCGTTTGAGTTCGAGGATCTGCGGCGGGGTCGGCGTATTGGGTGCCGGGATGTCGCGGCACATGCGCTCGACCAGCGAAGGAATCGCGGCGAGCGCGTTGACGGCGGGGGCGTCGAAGCTGCCACGCGGCTTCTTGGCGATCTCTTGCAGGTAGTTGCGCGTGACCACGTACTCCTTGAAGGCTTCGGAGAACGAGGCATTCGGGTCGAGTGCGGCGATGTCGCGATCGATGAGGATCTGCAGATGCTGCAGCTCGTGGTACAGGATCTCGGCCATCGGCCAGGCACGCTGGTACTGGTGCTGCGCCTCGCCTTTCAGCCCCGGCTTGGCGACCTTGAAGTAGGGGTCGCTGGAAGGCAGCTGCTGGATGTGCTGGTTGAAGTCATAGCCGATGGAGATCGCGTAGTCGGTGGTGTCGGCGGGCGTGGACGCGCTGTTGGCCGGCGACGTGGTGGCGCCCACTTTGCGGTCGAAACTCAGCAGTAGGCGGAAGGTGTGCGTCTTGCCGCCCACGGTGGCCACCTTGACGGTCTGCGGCGTGGTGCGCGTGAGGTCGATCTGGCCGACCAGTGCGCGCGTGTCGGCCGAGGTGTTGGGCGTGTTCAGCAGCAGGTCGCGCATGTGCTTGAAGTACACCGGCTTCAGGCCCTGGATCAGCTTGTCGCCCTTGGGCTGGCGGTAGGTCTTGGCGGGCGCGCCGGGGCGCGAGGCCTGCACCGCATGCGCCACCTCGTGGCGCAGCAGCTCGGCGCCTTGCGGCGTGTCGGGGCGGTATTGGCCGGGGCCGAAGGCGATGTGGTTGCCGCGGGTGGCTGCGTCGGCATGCAGCGATTCGGCCTGCGCCGCCGCGGCGGCGTCGGTGTGCAGGCGAACGGCCGACAGGTCGGTGCCGAACTGCGCCTGCAATGCGCTGCGATCGGCGGGCGCCAGAGGGCGGCCCTGCGCACCCCAGGCGAGATCCGGCCGGTCGGCAACCGAACGCGCAGCGCCGGGCACCGTGCCGCTGCGGCGCGACAGGTCATTCGCCTCGCGCTCGTCGGCCTCGCTCGGATCGCTGACGCGATGCGCCGCAGCCGCGGAGGCCGTGCCCAGCGCGCGCTGCACGCGCTGGTTGCCGATGCTGCTGTCGCCCCCGCTCGGGCGGGCGCGCGCGGCGGCGTGGCGCCCGCGGCCACGCCGCGGCACGGGGCGGGAGGGTTCGCGCTGGGTCATGGCCGGCGCCGCGGTGGCGGGGGAGTCA
>CAZBOF010000101.1:0-13834 GCA_964493285.1 uncultured Rhizobacter sp.
CGGCACCATGAGCGGCGGCGAGCAGCAGATGGTGGCCGTGGCGCGCGCCATGATGAGCGCGCCGCGTCTGCTGATGCTGGACGAACCGTCCCTCGGCCTCGCGCCAAAGATGGTGGACGAACTCCTCGCCATTGCGCGCCGCATTGCCGATGCCGGCACCACGGTGCTGATGGTGGAACAGAACGTGCGCAAGGCGCTGGCCGTGGCAGACCGCGGCTACGTGCTGGAACGAGGCCGCCTGGTGGCCAGCGGCCCGGCCGGGTTGCTCGCGCGGTCATCCGTCATCCGTCATGCTTACCTGGGCAAGGCCGTGCCGGCCGTTGCCTCTTCCTCAGATGTCCCCAAGGAGAGCACCATGTCCGATCTGTCGATGCTCATCAATGGCCTGGCTGTGTCCGCCGAGAAAGGCGCCACGTTCGAGCGGCGCAACCCGCTGGACGGCAGCGTGGTCACGCGGGCGCCGGCGGCCAGCGAGGCCGACGCCGTGGCGGCCGTGGATGCCGCTGCCGAAGCTTTCAAGACCTGGAGCCAGATGGGCCCGGGCGAACGCCGCGGCCTGCTGCTCAAGGCGGCCGATGCATTGGAGGCCCAGACCCCTCAGTTCATCGAAGCCATCGCCAGCGAAACCGGCGCCACCGCACTGTGGGCGGGGTTCAATGTGCACCTGGCGAGCAGCATGATCCGCGAGGCCGCGGGGCTCACCACCCAGATCAACGGGGAGATCATTCCCAGCGACGTGCCGGGCTCGCTCTCGATGGGGGTGCGCCAGCCGGCGGGCGTGGTGCTGGGCATTGCGCCCTGGAACGCCCCGGTGATTCTGGGCGTGCGCGCCGTTGCCACGCCGCTTGCCTGTGGCAACACCGTGGTGCTCAAGGGCAGCGAGAACTGCCCCCGCACGCACCAGCTAATTGCGCAATCGTTCCAGGATGCCGGCTTCCCGCCGGGGGTGTTCAACTACATCACCAACGCGCCCTCGGATGCCGGCCGCGTGGTCGACGCGATGATTGCGCACCCCGCGGTGCGCCGCGTCAACTTCACGGGCTCCACGCGCGTGGGCAAGATCATCGCCGCCGCTTGCGCCAAGCACCTGAAGCCTGCGCTGCTGGAGTTGGGCGGCAAGGCGCCTTTCGTGGTGCTCGACGACGCCGATCTCGATGCGGCGGTGAACGCCGCAGCCTTTGGGTCGTTCATGAATTCCGGGCAGATCTGCATGTCCACCGAGCGGATCATCGTGGACCAGAAAGTCGCCGACGACTTCATCGCCCGCTTCGCCGCCAAGGCCAAGGCCCTGCCGTTGGGCGACCCGCGCAAGCCCGATCCGGTGGTGCTGGGCAGCGTGGTCGGCATGGGCACCGTCGAACTCTGCAATGCGCTGATCGACGATGCGCTCGCCAAAGGCGCCAAGCTCGTTTGCGGTGGCAAGGCCGACAGCACGTTGATGCCGGCGACCATTCTGGACCACGTCACCCCGGCCATGCGCATCTACCGGGAAGAGACATTCGCGCCGGTCAAATGTGTGGTGCGCGTGAGCGGCGTGGAGGCCGCCGTCGACTGCGCCAACGACAACGAATTCGGCTTGTCGTCAGCGGTCTTTGGCCGCGACATTGCGCGTGCGCTCCATGTTGCCAAGCGCATCGAGTCCGGCATCTGCCACGTCAACGGCCCGACGGTGCACGACGAGGCGCAGGCACCGTTTGGCGGCGTGAAGGGCAGTGGCATGGGCCGCTTTGGCGGCAAGGCCGGGATTGCCGAGTTCACGGAATTGCGCTGGATCACGGTGCAGACGACCGAGCGGCACTATCCGTTCTAAACAGGGGTCGGCCTTACGCACACGATGAGGGGGGCGAGTTTGTCGGTGACGGCGAGACTCGCAAAGCTCTTCACTTGCATTGCGATGCGGAGTTCCCATGCTTTTCAAACTCGCGCGTCCATGAGACGCCTCTGACGTTCAGGGCGCCACTCCGAAGCCCGACCCCGTCAAAGAGGGTCCGCATGAGCATGGCGCCACTGGTCGTTCGCTCAAGCGGCGGCTGAAAGCATGGCCTCGACACGAGGCCATGTTGCCGTCGGCATCTTGTTTGTTTTCCCATCATCGATGCGTTGATCCGACGCGGTGGGTGACCGTGGCCATCAGGCGCTCGGTGAGGGGCGGCGTTTTCTTTTCCGCAGGTTGTGAAGCCAGTCGGCCCCTGTCGCATCTGGATCGAAGGTGAGGTCGATGGGCATTTTTATCCGTATTTCGATAGGGATACAGACAGGATTGGCTGATGAAGTCAAAGTGAATTAAGGGATTGTCATATATTGACAATAAAACCCGATCGATTCAAGAATGACTTCGGACTGCTGAAGAGCGTCCGACGCCAGGGGCCGGTCGAGATTGAGCGGTCCGCTGGCGTGCCAGCAAAGGAGCCATGAATGTCGACCCTCAGTCTCAAAGCCGTCGCCACGATCCTGATCGCGAGCGTCACTCTCCCGACACACTCGCAGCCCGTTCAAGGCTATCCATCTCAACCCGTGCGTGTGGTTGTTCCGTTCGCTCCGGGTGGCGCGAATGACGCGGTGATCCGGATCATTGGTGAATCGGTTCAACAGTCGCTCGGCCAGCCGTTCGTGGTGGAGAACCGACCCGGCGCCGCAGGCAATATCGCGGCAGCCCATGTGGAGCGGTCCAGTGCCGATGGGTATTCGCTTCTGATGGGCAATCTCGGCCTGATCGTCCACAACCCGCTGATCTATCCGAAGCCCGGCTTCGATGCTGCGGCGTTGATGCCTGTCGCATGCATGGCGCTCACCACGATGGTGGTCAAGGTGCCGGCGGCATCGCCGTTCAAGACGTTCCACGATCTCATGGCCCACGCCAAGGAGCATCCGGGCAAGTTGAACTACGCGTCCGTGGGCAACGGTTCGGTCAATCATCTCGGGACCGAATTGTTGCTGGCGAGGTTGGGACTGCGGGCGACCAACATCCCTTACAACGGTGGGGGCCCGATGGCCAATGCGGTGATGGCGGGGGAGGTCGACTTCTCGGTCGATCCGCTGGTCTATGGCGGCGACAGGATCCGCGCGCTGGCCGTGCTCGACACTAAGCGCAAGCCTACGGCTCCCAACGCCCCTGCGATCACGGAACTGGGCCTGCCGCTGGTCGATGCCAGTTCATGGATCGGCCTGTTCGCCCCTCCAGGAACGTCGCCAGCGATTGTGGAAACGCTGGCTCGCGAATCGGTCAAGGCGCTCAGGCGTACCGACGTGCGCGAGAAACTTCAGCGTGCAGGGTTGGAGCCTTGCGACGATGCTGACTCCGCCGAGTTTGCGCGGCGGATCAAAGGCAGCCAGGCGCTTTGGAGCCCTCTGATCCGCCAGCTGAACATCAAGATTGACTGACACGGGCCACACGCCACAAGGACACGTCGAATGGGCAAGATCATCGATTTCCAGCACCACTTCACACCGCCCGAGTTGCTCGCAAACGCCACCGTCCGTGGCATGAGCATCAACAAGGCGGGGTCCACGCCGCCCTATCGCATGCCGGCCGAACTGACGGACATCCAGGCTCACCTGAGAGACATGGAGGCCGCTGGCATCGACCATGCCGTCTTATCCTGCGGGCTGGGCATGGATGGGACGACGATGGAGATCTGCCGGCTCGTCAACGACGCCATGGCCAGGACGTGTTCGAGCGACCCGCATCGCTTCTCGTCCTTCGCGCACGTCGACCCGCTGGGTGGCCAAGACATGCTGCATGAACTCGAGAGATGCCGCGATCAGCATGGGATGCGCGGCGTCGTGGTGGTGTCCGAGCCCGCCGGGGTGACACTTGATGATGCGTCGCTGGATCCTTTCTGGTCACAGTGCGAGCGTCTGGGCATGTATGTCTTCGTCCACCCTTCCTTGCGGCCCAGCGTTGGGGCTACGATGAACAAGTACGACCTCGTCCGCTCGCTGGGCCGCGAGTTCTCGTTGGCGACGGCCACGGTGCGGGTCATCAATGGCGGCGTGCTCGATCGGTTCGAGGGCCTGAAGATCCAGATGGGGCACCTGGCGGGTGGCCTGGCCGTTTCGATGAACCGGGTCAGGGCCCTGCAGGACAAGGTTCGGATGAACACCGTTGGCGATCCGAATCACGGCATCCTGCCCAAACGGGACTTCGACCACTACTTGCGCCACAGGTTGTGGTTTGACACGGCGGGTGTGTTCGGCTCCATGCCGGCCGTGCGGGCGGCCATCGAGGAGTTCGGGTCCGAGCGGATCGTGTTCGGGACGGACTATCCGCTCGAGATCCTGAGCGTTGACGACCTGCGCACGTTCGTGGCGGAGATCCGGTCTCTGGGCGCATCCGGCGAGTCCATCCTGAAATTGAATGCGCCTGAGCTGACGGGCTGACCGGGGTGCGCGCATTCGATGCGCAGTGCGGCCGACGGTAGGGAGACGAAATCTGGCAATTGGTGGTAGATGGAGGGCTGATCAGCTGTATCGACATGCAGCGCGCCGCATTGTGCGCACCACCTGCCAAATCAAGCTCATTGAGTCCACGGCCATCATGGCAGTGCGGTCGCGCGCGCGATTGCTGAAAACTGCGCTCCGGTAGCCCCATTTCCGGGTCAGCGACCGGCGACTTGTTCAGCCAGGTCACCCACCGAACGACCGGAAAGCCCGCGCTCATGCGCGAGGTGGCCGGCATCATGCTCGACGAGGTGGAAGAACTTCGTTGCGCAAGGGCGGCCACATGGGTTCAGCATCAAGACCGTCAGCCGAGTGCGCCCGATGATCGATCTTTTGGACGTTCTCGCCGCTGACGACGAACGCAAATGGCCATCTTGTGTTTAGCCGTATGCATCAAGCTGAAGATGACAACAGGATGGTCGAAGAACCAGAGCGGGTCACGCCTGCTTCGGCTGCGCCGTGGGTGACCTGGGGCGCTTCTGATGGCGCCTCGCTGGCGCCGGCAGCCCGCGGGAGGACGTCCAGCTCATCGCGCGGGCAATCTCCGCCAATCGCAGCACTGCGGGTGGCGGGCTGTTGGCGAGCCAGGCGAGCCGGATCTCCTGCTTGGGAAGTGCTTCCTGAATGGCCACATAGGTGACGCGCTCGACTTGGATCTGCGCCAGCGTGGAGGGCACGATGGCCACGCCGACGCCTGCGCCCACCAGGCCCAGCATCATGTGCATGCTGCGCACGCAGCGCACGTCATATGGCGAGAGTTTTCGGGCGGCGAAGGCTGAAGAGACCATCGAGTCGTACTCGGGGCTGAAAGCGTGCTCGAAAGCAATGAGCGTTTCTCGCGCCAGTTCTTTCATCGTGACTTTCGACTTCTTCGCCAGCGGATGCGCGGTGTTCAAAGCCGCCACGCAGTGCTCTTGGTAGAGCAGGGCGGTCTCGATGTCTTTCTCGCGGCGGGTGAGCCGCAGAATGCCGCCGTCGATCTGGCCGCTGCGGATGGCCGCGAGTTGCTGTTCCACCGGCATTTCCTCCACATTCAGCTCGATGCGGGGGTAGCGCGCAGCCACCTCGCGGATGAGGTCCGGGACCGCCCGGTACACGGATGAATAGATGGCGCCCAGAGACACCTGCCCCGCGACGCCGTGGCCCACGTGGCGCGTGGTCTCGATGGCGCTGCGCGTGGCGTTGAGGATCTGCAGGGCCAGCGGCTCCAGCGCCGCACCGGCCTGGGTGGGCCGGACCCACTTGTTGCTGCGTTCGAACAGCGGGGTACCGATCGATTCTTCCAGCCGCTTGATGCGCTGGCTGAACGGTGGTTGGGCCATGTGCACGCGCGCGGCGGCGCGGGTGAAGTTCAGCTCGTCCGCCAGCGCGAGAAAGCAGTGAAGGTCTTTCAGTTCCACGCTTGGCTTCCGTTTTAATGAGACGATTTAAATATCGTTATCTAGTAAATAATATATTGTACGTCTGGTCATGCCACTCCTAAAGTCGCCTCCATCGAGAGAGAGGACGCAATGCAGAGTGAGCAGACAAGGCGCGGTGAGCACCATCCGGTGATCGTGGTGGGAGGCGGCCCGGTGGGCTTGGCCGTCGCGGGTGAGCTGGGTTGGCGTGGCACGCAATGCCTGTTGCTGGAGCAGGGCGAAGGCGTCGTTCGCCAGCCGAAGATGGACCTCGTGGGCGTTCGCACCATGGAGTTTTGCCGGCGCTGGGGCATCGTGGGCGATGTGGAGGGCGCACCCTATTCACGCGACACCCCACAGGACTACATCTACGTCACCTCGCTGACCGGCTACGAGCTGGCGCGCGAGGTGTTTCCGAGCAAGGCACAGGAGCCTCGCCCGGTGCAGAGCCCGCAGAAGCGGGAGCGCTGCCCGCAGCACATGTTTGACCCGATCATGCGGCGCTTTGCGCAGTCGCACCCGACGGTCGAGCTTTGCTACCAGCGGCGCGTGGAGAAAATCGAAGAGACCCCGACCCGGGTGATGGTCACCGTGCGCGATATGGCGAATGGTGCGCTGGAGACGATCTCGGCCGACTACCTGGTCGGCGCCGACGGCGGTGACAGCATGGTCCGCAAGGCGTTGGGCATCGGCATGTCAGGCGCCGGCGCGCTGACCTACACCACGAATGTGATGATCCGGGTGCCCGACCTCGACGCCCTGCATGACAAGGGGCGAGGCTATCGCTACATCTTTGTCGGGCCGGAGGGCACCTGGCTCACCATCACCTCGACCAATGGTGCCGATGAATGGCGCGTGCAGTTCATCGGCGACGCTTCGCCGCAGAAGCCGACGCTCGAGCAGATCCGCGCTTCGTTGTTTCGCGCGGTGGGTTGCGAGTTCGCGTACGAGGTGCTGGACGTGATGCCCTGGGTGCGCCGCGAACTGGTGGCGGACCGCTATGGCACCAACCGGGCGTTCATCACCGGCGATGCCGCGCACCTCATGTCGCCTACCGGCGCGTTCGGCATGAACACGGGCATGCAGGATGCGGTCGACCTGGGTTGGAAGCTGGACGCCGTCCTCAAAGGATGGGCCGGCGGCGGCCTGCTTCGCTCCTACGAGGCCGAGCGCCGCCCGGTGGCGCTGCGCAACGTGGCCGAAGCCACGAGAAACTTGCACCGCATGCTGGAGACGCGGCGGCGCCTGCCCCCCGCTGAGGTTTTCGGGCCGGGCAGCGAAGGCGACGCCGCCCGCAAGACCTACGGTGACTGGTATGCCGAGACGCTTCGGCCCGAGTGGTTCTCGATCGGGATCAACCTGGGCTACAGCTATGCGCACTCCGATGTGATCTGCTACGACGGCAGCCCGCGTCAAGCCTCTGAAGTCTCCACCTATCACCAGACCACGCTGCCGGGTTCGCGCGCACCGCATGCGTGGCTGGCCCCGGGCCGATCGACGCTGGATGCGTTCGGCCGCGGCTTCACGCTGGTCCGCCTGGGCAGCGACGCGCCCCAGGCCGCAGACCTTGGCGCCGAGGCGAAACGGCGGGGCATTCCGTTCTCCGTGCTGGAGATCACCTCGCCGCAGATCTGCGCGCTGTACGAACGCAAGCTGGTGCTGGTGCGCCCGGATGGGCATGTGGCGTGGCGCGGCGACGCGCCACCCGACGATCCGGCCTGGGTGTTCGATACCGTGACGGGAGCGGCCGACGCTGAACTCGCGCCGGCGGCAAGCATGGCTGGGGAGGCGCGATGAAGCTGGTTTCGTTCAACGGGGGATGCATCGGCGTGCTCACGGCACGCGGCGTCGTCGACATCACCGATTGCAGCGGCGTGGCCGCCGGCTTCTGGCCGCCGGTGGGCATGTCGCGGATCATTGCGAACTTTCCGCAGCTGAAGAACGAGATCGAGCGACGGGCCCGCGAGTCGGCGGCCATCGCACTCGATGCGGCCTTGCTCGACGCGCCGGTGCCCTGGCCCAGCAATCTCATCGCCTTTCCCGCCAACTTCGAAGCGCACCGCACCGAGATGAGTTCGCCCTACCGTGCGAGTTCACGGGGATTTTTCCTCAAGTCGGCGGCATCGATCGTGGGTCCGCGCGACGCCATCGAACTCCCCGCCATCCCGCTGCGCGAGATTCACCACGAGTGCGAGTTCGCGATCGTGATCGGACGCGAAGGGCGCTGCATTCAGCGCGACGATGGGATGTCGCATGTGTTCGGCTACGCCTGCCTGATCGATGTCACCGTGCGCGGCGACGAAGAGCGCGTGATGCGAAAGTCCTACGACACCTTCACGCCGATCGGCCCCTGGCTGGTGACGGCCGACGAAGTGCCCAACCCGCATGCGATGGCGCTGAGGCTCACGGTGAACGGCAAGGTGCGCCAGAGCGCCAACACGCGTGATCTGATCCTCGACATTCCCGGCATGGTGGAGATGGCGTCGTCCGTCATGACGCTGCGCCCGGGTGATGTCATCGCATCGGGCACGCCGGCGGGCGTGGGGCCTCTGGCCGAGGGCGACACCGTGTGCATCGCGGTGGAGGGGCTGGGTGAGATGTCGCTGCCCGTGCGGCGTTCCAACCGCGGCAACAACGCCGCGTTCACAGCCGGCAATGCCGTGCGCAGGAGTGATAACCATGCCGCCATCTCTCGCTGACGACCCGGCGTACTACGCCGGCCTCGACGCCCGCGCGTTGATGCCGGGGTGGCGCCGCAAGCGGCCCAATGTGTGGCCCACGCCGGTCTCGAAGTTCGTTCCCGCCGTGTGGCGCTTTGCACAGGCAAAAGCCGCGCTGGATCAGTCGGTGGCATTTCTGCCGCCGGCCGAAACGGAGCGCCGCAATCTTTTGATGGTGAATCCTTTCGATGGGAACACCTACCCCACCACGAGCAGCCTGATCGCTGCGTACCAGATGGTGGCGCCGGGAGAGACTGCGCCATCGCATCGCCACTCGCCGTCGGCGCTGAGGTTGGTCCTGCGCGCGGGCGCGGGCGTGGCGACGATCGTGAATGGACACGCCATCGCCATGCAGGACGGTGACGTCGTTCTGACCCCCGGCGGCTGCTGGCACGGGCACGTCAACCAAGGGGATGAGGCCGCGTACTGGATCGACTTCCTGGATGTTCCGCTGGTCCAGCATCTCGAAGCGATGTTTTTCGAGCGGGCCGGCGCTGATGCGCTTTCGACGGCAGACGAGCCCGATGCCGCCGCGTTGACTGCTCGTTTTCGCTTTC
This sequence comes from uncultured Rhizobacter sp., assembly GCA_964493285.1. Classification (GTDB taxonomy): domain Bacteria; phylum Pseudomonadota; class Gammaproteobacteria; order Burkholderiales; family Burkholderiaceae_C; genus Rhizobacter. Next base: position 9,118 of record CAZBOF010000101.1, read on the forward strand.
CGACCGCGGAGATGGTGTCCGGCGCCAGCGCGACGCAGCAGGCCATTCCAGGCGATGCCATGCCGACCATCGGCATGACGGTACTGCGCGTGAATGCCGATGCCGCGCGCGAGTTCGGCAAATCCACCGCGAACAGCATCTACGCGGTCATCGACGGCGCAGTCACGTTCGATCTCGAATCGGGCGGCTTTCGCGAAACGCTTGGCGCCGGCGATGTGATCGCCGTGCCGTGCTGGCATCAAGGCGCCGTGGCCGCAGTGGGTGGCGCAGCCACCTTGCTGCGCGTCAGTGACGAACCCTTGTTGCGTCTCGCGGGCCTTCTGCGAGAGCTTCCACCGGCCTAGGGCCGGGCCCGAGGCGATGACAACAACCACACATTGACAGGAGACCCCATGAAACTCGTACGACGTTCCATCCTCGCCCTGGGCATCGCCTTGGCGCTCAGCCCGTTCGCCAATGCCCAAACCTTTCCGAACCGGCCCATCTCGGTCGTGGTCGGCGCCGCCGCAGGCGGCTCCAATGACATCGTGGCGCGCCTCGTCAGCGAGCGGCTGTCGGTGCGCCTGGGCGTGCCGGTGATCATCGAGAACAAGCCCGGCGCTTCTGGCTTCATTGCCGCGGGCGACGTGAAGAACACCGCTGCGGACGGACACCGCCTCTTGTTCGCCTACACCGGCTTGCTCGCCATCAACCCGTGGCTGTTCAAGACCTTGCCCTACGACCCGGTGAAAGACTTCGCGCCGCTGTCGCTGATTGCCAAGATCCCGCAAGTCTTGCTGGTGCGTCCCCAGCTCGGCGTGTCCAACGTTGCCGAGCTGACCGCTTGGCTGAAAGCGCATTCAAACGAAGCCGCGTACGGCTCGGCCGGGGTGGGGACGCCGTTGCACATCGCGGGCGAGCTGTTCCTCCAGAAGGCGGGCGTGCGGGCTGTGCACAGCCCGTACAAAGGTTCGTCGCCGGCCTACTCCGACTTGCTGGCCGGGCGCATCCAGTTCATCTTCGACAGCGTTCCGGGGACCTTGCCGTTCATCCGCAGCGGCCAGTTGATTCCGTTGGCCATCACCGGCACGGCGCGCCAGGCGCTGCTGCCCAACGTGCCCACCTTGGGCGAGGTGGGCTTGCCCGACGCCGAAGTGGAGTCGTGGTTCGGCTTCGTCGCGCCCGCAGGCACGCCCGTCAGCGTCACCGAGAAGCTGTCGGCTGCCTTGAAAGAGGTGATGGAAGAACCCGATGTCCGCGGCCGCTTGGAGAAGCTGGGCGCGCAACCGGTGGGCTCGTCCGGCAGCGAGATGGCGCGTTTCGTGGCGGCAGATTCGGCGCGGTGGGGGCGCTTGATCAAGAACGCCGGGGTGCAGCCCGAGTAGCGGAGGACGCGGGCGGGCCACCCGCCCCGGTGGCCTTGTCAAGCCGCGGCGGGAGTGAGCGTATTGCCGTGCATGAAACGCGGCCTCCTCGCCTGACGCGCGCGAGAGCGCGGCATGCCCGGGACGCGCCGCGTTGCTTCGCGAAGCGAGTGCCGAGGCTGTGCGCTTTCCCGTTGTGCTGGCCTTGCGCGGCGGGGCCAGATCGAAGAGCGAGTGAGACGCCGCATACCCGCTGTCGAGTTTCGCGTCCCCGGTCCACGCCATGGATGTCATCGCCTCGAACGTTGGCTCCGTCATCCGACATGGTGCTGTCCCTGGCGCCGACGGCCATCACGGCCACGAATGACTTTTCAGCCCGACACCGCTGCGACTTTTGGGGGAACTGAACTTCGGCAGCTGGACGCCACCGACCGGTGGGCTCTTGCCGCGGCCGGGGCTTGCGCCATCGAGAAGAACGCGGCAGCCGCTACAGACTCGCGGCTTCTGCCGAGGCGGCAGCCCGCTGGACCGCTTGCCGGCCTTTGCCGGTGCCAGGGTGCGCCTCGTGGACGCCGATGTGCTGGTGATACTTGCGCGGGACGGGCGCGAGCTTGACAGGGGCTGGAACGTGATCCCTGCGAGGCGGCAGCAGCTTGAGCGGCTTCCTCGTGGGCGCGTCGAGCAACTGGCGCCGAATTGCTCGAGCCAGCACCTCGGCGACGAGCGACGGCACGGCGTTCCCGAGCATCCGTTGCATCTCAGTGCGCCCGCAATCAACCGCCAGGCCGTCCGGAAATGTCTGGATGCGGCACAGCTCCGCGAAGGTGAGGCGTCGGCTGTCCCAATGAAAAGGGCCAATCGCTGGCCCAGGCTGCGCCTGCACGGTCCAAGAAGGAAGGCGCTTGGAGAGCTTGAGCAGGAAGCTCCAGTAGCGGGTGCGCCAGCCGAACAGAGGCGTGCCTCCCTTTCGATCGGTGTGCCAGAGGTAGTTCTCGCCCTCGGGAATGCTCGGCAGAAGGTCTCCCCACTTCCCGCCGGGTCGAAGCGATTCGAGTTCGTCGGCAGACGGCGGCGGCAGGTCTCCCAGTGCATCCCATGCGGTGCGGCAAGGCTCTTTTGCAGAGAAGAGGTCGCCCTCGATGGCATGGGGCTTGGCATGGGTTGCTTCAGGGAACAGAAACTCTCGCCCATCCCGGGAGCCGACGAGGAATACGCGCTCGCGTGCCTGCGGAACGCCGTACTCGGCGGAGTTCACAACTCGCCATGACACCTTGTAGTGGGTTCCGACCTCTCGGTTGATGTGCTCGATGCCGTCGAGGATGTGCCGCAGACCCTCGTCCTTGCCTTCGTAGGCGAGCCCATAGACGTTCTCGAGCAGGAAGGCGCGCGGCTGAGTGTCTCGAAGGATGCGAAGGTAGCCGGCCAACGTGTCGGCTCTCGGGTCGTCTAGCCGCAGAGCGTCTCCCCGAGCCCAGTAGCCAGCTTTCGAAAAAGGCTGGCACGGCGGGCCGCCGATGAGCATGTCCGCCTCGCGAACTCTCAGCTTCGCAGCGCGGAGCACATCCGCTGACGCGACCTCGTTGATGTTGCCTTCGATTACCGGCCAATCGCGGTTCAGCCGAATGGTCCGGCACGCGTAGCGGTCAAGCTCAAGGGCGACTCTGGTTTCGAAGCCTGCGGCCTCGAAACCGAAGTCTAGGCCGCCAATGCCTGAGAAGAGGCTGATAGTCTTTAACATTGGGGAGTTTGAGTCATTCCGGCCGCGCAATGGGTGAGTTTCCGACCATCATCGAGAAGCATCATGCCATCAAAAAATTGTATTGTCGATACAAGTTCATATGCTAAGAATCCGACTCCGTGAGGTGATGGACGCCTATCGCCTGCGGACGGGCGAGCGATTGACCTATGAAATGCTCGCGAAGACATCGGGGTTGGCGGTTTCCACCCTCCAGTCGATGGCAGCCCGTCCCGGCTACAACACTCGGCTGAGCACCGTTGAGAAGCTTTGCATTGCGCTCAGGTGCCAACCGGGCGACTTACTCGACATGACGGAGGACGACCATGGCTCTGTCCTTTGACGCCGCCGCCGCTCTGATGCGACGCGAGGCCGGGCTCGTTGGGTGTGAGCCGGTTGATCCGCGGTGGCAAGAGCGCGTCGAAGAACTCTCGCGCTTGTGCGAAGTCGGCAAGGCTCGTACACATGTGGCGTTTCTCGGCACGTCGATACTTGCGCGGGCGACTGATGCGACCGTCGACCTCTTTGCCATCAAGCCAACGCGCCACGATGGCGAGGGTGACGCGTACTGTGCGCGCAACCTATGCGAACGGGTCCTGGTCCCTTTGGCGGCGGAGCTTGGTATCCATCTCGGCGTCACCGGCAGACAGCCGCTCAACAACCAGCCGTACTTTCGTATCAACAGACTCGGTGACAACACCTCGGTCCGCAAAGGTGGCGCCAAGGCTGCATTCGACTACGCGGTTGAGCTGGTTCACTTACTCCAAGCTTTGACCGACACCCAAGAGGCGCGCTACGCGCTGCGTGCCTTCATTGCCGTGCGACGGACATTTCAGCCACGTTACGCCTCGGACGATGCTGCACTGACGGTGACTCCCGAGAGCCTCGTGGACTGCATCGCGACGCTGGTCGGCGAAGATTCGGAGGGTGGCAAGCGCGCGCAGGCAGTGGTGGCGGGCCTGTTCGACATCTTCGCCGGCGACGACCGCGTGGAAAGCGGTCGTATCAACGACCCCAGTCGCAAGTATCCCGGAGACGTTTGCATCGGCTCTCGAGAGGCGGGCTGGGAGAAGGCCGTCGAGGTCAGGGACAAGCCCGTGAGCACGTCGGACGTGCACATCTTTGGCAAGAAGTGCGTGGACATGGGCGTTAGGGAGGCAGCCGTCTTAATGGCATCGCCCAGGCAACCGCGACTCGATGACGCCGCACTCTCGGCCTGGGCCGCGGGCTTCGGCATCGGCCTGACGCTGTTCTATGGCTGGTCAACCTTTGTCGACCAGGCGCTGTTCTGGGCGCCACCCTCCAAGCCGGAGGCGGCACTCGAAGCAGTAGAACGGATTGAACTTCGCCTCATCGCCGTGGAGGCCTCTCCCGAGGCTGTCGCACGTTGGCAGGCATTGACGCGCGCGTAGCGTAAGCGGTCGGCCGAGACAGTACCCCACCGTCACCAGGGCTTCAATGGGCCTTTACAACCGCTGCGGCCCATTTCGCCGTGACGCGCCCCGATTCCGCTTTCACGCGGCCCGTTGCATCTGGGAAGACGAACGCGATTTGCCCTCAACCCTCAAAAGACAAAGGCCCCAGAGGTTTCCCTCTGAGGCCATGCACTTTGGTGGAGAGGAGGAGGATCGAACTCCCG
>CAZBOF010000102.1:0-6815 GCA_964493285.1 uncultured Rhizobacter sp.
CACCTGCCAGCCCGACAGGTAGATGGCCTTCAGGCCGGCCTTGACCTGCTGCATGGCCTGGTTGCCGGTGAGCGCGCCCAGCGAATTGACGAACGGCTCGGTGTTGATCAGGTTCCAGAGCTTCTCGGCGCCAAGCTTGGCGAGCGTGTGCTCGACCTGGAGCGAACCGCGCAGGCGCACCACGTCGGCGGCGGTGTAGCCGCGCTTGATGCCCTTCCAACGAGGGTTTTCCGCCCAATCCTTTTCCAGGGCGGCGATCTGCTGTTCACGCGTGGGGGTGGTCATGAGGTGTACTCCAGGAGGTTGTGACGAAGGGAGAAAGAACGAAATCAGTGCCGCTAGATTAGCGCTGCACCGCTCTCTTGAGCACACTTGTGTCTTATATAAGACTAAAAATTTTAACCAATTAAATCAATGGCTTAAGTAAATAAATTCGCAATATGAAAGCATTTCCCCCAACATGGGAAGCGGGTTCACTCCTCTCGCAATCATCATGCCGCCATGTGGAATGAGAATTCTGTGATGCGAAAGCCGCGCGGCAAAGAGGCTTCACGCAGGGCAGCGGGCGGCGTTACGCTGGCGAAGCGCAAGCCAGAAGGCGCGCAGACCGTGTGATCCCCTGGTGTCCGTCTCGCGGCCGCCAGATCAACCTCGAAAGCACCCCATGCCCTCTTCACTCGACGCCTATTGGATGCCCTTCACCGCCAACCGCCAGTTCAAGAAGCAGCCGCGGTTGATCTCCCGGGCGCAGGGGATGCATTTTTGGACGCCCGAAGGACGCCAGGTGCTCGATGCCATCGCCGGCCTCTGGTGCGTCAACGCGGGGCATGCGCGGGCGCGCATCGTCGAGGCCATCCAGCGCCAGGCGGGCGAAATGGATTTCGCGCCGCCTTTCAACATGGGCCACCCGCAGCAATTCGAGCTGGCGCAGCGGCTTGTCCAGCTCGCACCCAAGGGCCTGAGCAAGGTGTTCTACACCGGCTCGGGCTCCGAAGCCGTCGAGACCGCGTTGAAGATCGCGATCGCGTATCACCGCGCCCGTGGCGACGGACAACGCACCCGGCTCATCGGGCGCGAACGGGCGTATCACGGGGTCAATTTCGGCGGCATCTCGGTGGGCGGCATGGTGGCCAACCGCAAGATGTTCGGCACGCTGCTTTCAGGCGTCGATCACCTGCGGCACACCCACGATCCCCGCAATGCCTACGCCAAAGGCCAACCAGCCCATGGCGAGGAACTGGCCGACGACCTGGAGCGGCTGGTGGCCTTGCATGACGCATCCACGATTGCGGCCGTGATCGTCGAACCGGTGGCGGGCTCCACCGGCGTGCTCCTGCCGCCCAAGGGATACCTGGAGCGGCTGCGCAGTCTCTGTGACCGTCACGGCATCCTGCTGATCTTCGACGAAGTGATCACCGGGTTCGGACGCCTGGGCGCACCGTTCGCCGCGACACGCTTCGGCGTCACGCCCGACCTGATGACCACGGCCAAGGGGCTCACGAATGGCTGTGTGCCCATGGGGGCGGTCTTTGCCTCGCAGCACGTCCACGACGCCTTCATGACGGGCCCCGAGCACGCAATCGAACTGTTCCACGGCTACACCTACTCGGGCCACCCGCTGGCCTGCGCCGCCGCCCTGGCCACGCTGGATACCTACGCCGAAGATGGCTTGCTGACCCGCGGCGCCGCCATGGAGCCCGCGTTCGAGCAGGCGGTGCACTCCCTGAAGGGCCTGCCCCACGTGATCGACATCCGCAACATGGGCTTGGTGGCCGGCATCGAACTCGATCCCTTGCCCGGCGAACCGGGCAAGCGGGCGTTTTCCGTCTTCCTCGATTGCTGGGAGCAAGGCGTGCTGATCCGCACCACAGGGGACACGATTGCGCTGTCACCGCCCTTGATCATCGAGAACCAGCACATCGAGCAGATCATCGGCGTGCTCCAGGCCGCGCTGAAACGCGCCGCCTGACGGCTGCGAGGGGCCGTGCCAGGTCGCGGCCGGATACAAGCGGTGACGCCGGAGGGGGCCGGCGCGGCATCCCAGGTGCGTGTCGCTGGAGGGCGACACCACGCTGTCCCGCTCACCCGCCCCAGGAAAGGCTTCGGTGACCTGCCCTCGTCCCGCGAGCGGCACGCCAGGAGGTCGCACGGACATGCCGATGCAGAAGAGTCCGGATGCAGCCGACATCGCGGTGGCATCGAGCCGAAGCTCAATGGAAGCGGAGCCGCACACAAGCGTGGGGCCAGCGCAACGCCCGCGCCTGATTTCTCCAACCGCAAATGCCCGCCTTCATCGGCGAGCGTGCGCCGTGGACGCCCCCGGGACGACGCCTGCATGCAAACGCGATCCAGCGTGTGAAATGCGCCAGATGTCCCCGCGCGATGCGCGACTCGTGTTGACTTCAGCCCTCACGTGGGCACACTCATTGCTCACGTAACGCTTTTCAGAATGCTCTGCGTACAGGCGGCCAAAAACCGCAACGCGACCCGCCGTGAACGCCACCAACCCGCTTCCCCCGGTGAGAAAACCGGTTGTCCTGATTCCCTCATGCAACCGCATGGTCGGCTACCACCCCTTCCATGTCGCAGGTAAAAAATACATCGACGCGGTTCGCCTCGCCGGCTGCATGCCGCTGATCGTGCCGTTCGTCCACGCGAACGAAGTCGACGACCTGCTCGACCACGCCGATGGCGTGTTGCTCACCGGCTCTCCGTCCAACGTCCATCCCAGCCATTTCGGTGAAGAAGTGTTCGACGCCACCGCGCCGCTCGACACCGACCGCGACGCATGGACCCTGCCGCTGGTCCCGCGGGCATTGCAGCGCGGCATTCCCTTGTTCGCCATCTGCCGCGGATTCCAGGAGGCCAACGTGGCGCTGGGGGGGTCGCTGTACCAGGCGGTGCACACGGTGTCGGGCCAGCGAGACCACCGCGGCGCGACCGACGGGCCAGCCGAGGTCCAGTATGGGCTTGCCCACGAAGTGCGCGTGGAGCCGGGCGGCCTGCTGTCCAGCATCATCGACGAGGCCGAGTTCCAGGTGAACTCGGTCCACTGGCAAGGGGTCAACAAGCTGGCGCCCGGCCTGCGGGTGGAAGCCCGCGCGCCAGATGGCCTCGTCGAGGCGTTCTCGATGCCCTCCTCGGGCTCGTTCAATCTGTGCGTACAGTGGCACCCCGAATGGCAAGCCGCGCACAACCCGGTCTCCCTGCGCCTGTTCACGGCCTTCGGTGCAGCGTGCATGGCGTACCTCACTCAGCATCGGGAGGCCTTGCGCGAAACCACCTTGTGAGCATCCGCCCGTCCCGCAACTCGAACGTCAGGTGACCCGATGAGCAACAAGAAGAATCTGAGTTTCAGCGACTTGGAGCAGTGGCTCAACGACCGGCGCGTGACCGAGATCGAATGCCTGGTGCCCGACCTCACCGGGGTCGCCCGCGGCAAGATCCTGCCGCGCGAGAAGTTCACCGAAGACCGCGGCATGCGTCTGCCCGAAGCCATCGTCGCCATCGGCGTGACGGGCGAGTTTCCGCAGGAAGGCCCTTACTACGACGTCATTCACGCGACCGATCGCGACATGCACCTGCGCCCCGACCCGAGCACAGTGCGCATCGTTCCCTGGGCGGCCGATCCCACCGCCCAGGTGATCCACGACTGCTTCGACCGCAGCGGCAACATGATTCCCTACGCGCCGCGCTCGGTACTGCGCAATGTGTGCGCGCTGTACGACGCCGAAGGCTGGGACCCGGTGGTCGCGCCCGAACTCGAGTTCTACCTGATCGAACGCAGCACCGACTCCAACCAGCCGCTGCGGCCGCCCCGTGGCCGCAGCGGCCGCGCCGAAACCTCCCGCCAGGCGTACTCGATCGACGCGGTCAACGAGTTCGACCCGCTGTTCGAGGACATCTACGCCTACTGCGAGAAGATGGAGTTGAACGTCGACACGCTGATCCACGAGGTGGGCGCGGGCCAGATGGAGATCAACTTCTTCCACGACCACCCCTTGGGCCTGGCCGATGAGGTGTTCTTCTTCAAGCGGACCATCCGAGAAGCCGCCCTGCGCCACGAGATGTACGCCACCTTCATGGCCAAACCCATGGCCAACGAGCCCGGCAGCGCCATGCATGTGCACCAGAGCGTGCTGCACAAGGAAACGGGACGCAACCTCTTCAGCAACGAAGACGGCTCGCCAAGCCAGGAGTTCTACTGGTACATCGGCGGCTTGCAGAAGTACACCCCGGCGGCCATGGCGCTGATCGCGCCCTACGTCAACTCCTACCGCCGGTTGGCCCGCTCGACGGCCGCCCCGATCAACATCCAGTGGGGCACCGACAACCGCACCGTGGGCATTCGCTCGCCCGTGGCCAACCCGGCCTCCCGGCGCATCGAGAACCGTGTCATCGGCGCGGATGCCAACCCCTACGTGGCCCTGGCCGTGACGCTGGCCTGCGGCTACCTCGGCATGAAGAATCGAATCGAACCGAGCCCGGAATGCAAGGGCGACGCCTATCTGTCGGCTTACCAGTTGCCGCGCTCGCTGAGCGAAGCCCTGGGCTGGCTGGCCGATGAGAGCGACCTGCACGACGTGCTCGGCAAGTCGTTCATCACCGTGTACTCCGAAATCAAGGAAATCGAGTACGACGAGTTCATGAAAGTCATTTCACCGTGGGAGCGAGAGCACCTGTTGCTGCATGTCTGAACGCCCCTCCCCAAGGAGCACGCCCATGTCCAGAACCACCCGGGAATGGCAAGCCGCCGACGGCGCGCATTACCTGCATCCATTCACCGACTTCAAATCGCTCGCAGCCAAGGGGTCGCGCGTCATCACCCGCGCCGACAACATCTACCTCTGGGACAGCGACGGCCACAAGATCCTCGATGCCATGTCTGGCCTGTGGTGCGTCAACGTGGGCTACGGCCAGCAGGCGTTGATCGATGCAGCCACGGTCCAGCTCAAGACACTGCCGTTCTACAACTCCTTTTTCCAGACCGCCACGCCGCCGGCGATCGAGCTGGCCGAACTGCTGTCCCAGGTGACGCCGCCGCAGTTCAAGCACGTCTTCTTCTCCGGCTCCGGGTCTGAAGGCAACGACACCATCGTGCGCATGGTGCGTCGCTACTGGGACTTGCAAGGCCAGCCCGGGCGGCAGATCATCATCAGCCGCCACAACGCCTACCACGGCTCCACGATGGCCGGCGCATCGCTGGGCGGCATGGCGGGCATGCATGAACAAGGCGGCCTGCCAATCCCCGGCATCACGCACATCGAGCAGCCGTTCTGGTTCGAAAACGGGCAAGGCATGACCCGCGAGGCCTTCGGCCTGAAGGCGGCACAGGCCCTGGAAGCCAAGATCCTGGCGCTCGGTGCCGACAAGGTGGCCGCGTTCATCGGCGAGCCGGTGCAAGGCGCAGGCGGCGTGATCGTGCCACCCACCACCTACTGGCCCGAGATCCAGCGCATCTGCCGCAAGTACGACGTGCTGCTCGTGTCCGACGAGGTGATCTGCGGCTTCGGACGCACCGGCCGCTGGTTCGGCTGCGAGACCTTTGGTTTCGAGCCTGACCTCATGACCTTCGCCAAAGGCGTGACCTCGGGCTACATCCCGCTCGGCGGCGTCATGGTGGGAGAGCGCGTGGCGGAGGTATTGATCGGCAAGGGCGGTGAGTTCACCCACGGCTACACCTACTCGGGCCACCCGGTCGCATGCGCTGTGGCGGTGGCGAACATCCGGCTGCTCCAGCGCGATGGGCTGGTGGACCGCGTGCGCAAGGACATCGGTCCCTACCTGGCACAAAAGCTGAACACGCTGGCCGACCACCCGCTGGTCGGCGAGGTGCAGACCTGCGGGCTGATGGGCGCACTACAGCTCGTCAAGAACAAGCCCAACACGGTGTTCGACGGCCGGCTCGAGGTCGGCATGATGTGCCGGGCCCATTGCTTCGGAAACGGGCTGATCATGCGCGCGGTCGGTGATCGCATGATCGTGGCGCCACCGCTGGTCATGACCCGGCACCAGATCGACGAGATGGTGTCGCTCATCACCAAATGCCTCGACCTCACGCATGCCGAGTTGGAACAGCGCGGCAGCCTCTGATCCTTGTCCCCCGGCCCGCGGAACGCGGACGTCAAACTGGAGACCTCGCATGAATCGCCCCGCTCCCGACTGGCGCGCCATGGCCGCCGCACTCAAGCCCGATGGCCGCGCCGTGATCGATGGCCGCAGAGTCGCGGCCGCGGGCGGAGAAACCTTCGAGAGCATCTCGCCGTTGCATGGACGCCCCATCGCGCATGTGGGGCGAGGCCGCAAGCTCGACATCGACGCCGCGGTCGCCGCCGGGCGCAAGGCGTTCAATGATGGCCGTTGGGCACGCCAGGCACCCGCAGCGCGCAAAAAAATTCTGATGCGCTTCTCCGAGGCGTTGCTCAAGGCGAGCGAAGAGCTGGCATTGCTCGAGACCCTGGACATGGGCAAGCCCGTGCATTGCAGCCACACGGTGGACGTGCCGGCGGCCGCGCGCTGCATCGCCTGGTATGCAGAGGCCGTGGACAAGATCTACGATGAGATCGCGCCCACGCCGCACACGGCACTGGCGCTCATCACACGCGAACCCCTGGGCGTCATCGGCGCCGTGGTGCCCTGGAACTACCCCATGCTGATGGCTGCCTGGAAGCTCGGGCCGGCACTTGCCACGGGCAATTCCATTGTGCTCAAGCCCAGCGAGAAGTCACCGTTGACCGCGCTGCGCATGGCCGAGATCGCGGTCCATGCCGGACTGCCCGAAGGCCTGACCTGCCGGTTCGTCTATGAGCATCTGG
>CAZBOF010000102.1:6825-13611 GCA_964493285.1 uncultured Rhizobacter sp.
GTTCAACGTGGTGCCGGGTTACGGTGCAGAAGCCGGCGAGGCGCTCGCGATGCACATGGATGTCGATGCCATCGCCTTCACCGGCTCCACCCGCGTGGGCCGCAAGATGCTCGAGTACGCCGGGCGCAGCAACCTGAAGCGCGTGTACAACGAACTCGGCGGCAAATCGGCATTCCTGGTGTTCCCCGATTTCCAAGACGTGGCCCGTGCCGCCCAGGCCGTGGCGGGCAGCATGTTCTTCAACCAGGGCGAATCATGCAACGCCCCTTCCCGCGTGCTGGTTCACGAAAGCATCGCCGACGAGTTCGTGAAGCTCGCAGTGGCCGAAGCGGCCGCCTACCCGCCGGGCGACCCGCTCGACAATGCCACGCAGATGGGCGCGGTGGTCGACGCGAGCCAGCTCGATACCGTGCTTGGCTATATCGACGCGGGCCGCCGCGAAGGTGCGCAGCTGCGTGTCGGCGGAAGCCGCGCACGCACCGAAACCGGCGGCTTCTATGTACAGCCGACCGTGTTCGACGGCGTCACGAATGACATGAAGATCGCGCGAGAAGAGATTTTCGGCCCGGTGCTTTCGGTGATCCGATTCAAGACCGAAGAAGAAGCGGTGTCGATGGCGAACGACTCCACCTACGGGCTGCAAGCCAGCGTGTGGAGCCAAGACATCAACCGCGCCCATCGGGTGGCGCGCGCCTTGCGGGCCGGCACGGTGCATGTGAACCAATATGACGAAGACGACATCACCGTGCCGTTCGGTGGCTACAAGCAAAGCGGGAACGGCCGCGACAAGTCGCTGCACGCGTTCGACAAGTACACCGAGTTGAAGACGACCTGGATCCGAATCGACTCCTGATGCCCGCGCACAGGCCCTGGCTGTCGTATCTTTGCCTCGGCGCCAGCATGGCGCTCGTGGGCACCTATGTTGGCTTCTCCAAGGTGCTGGTGCTGGTCTTCCCGGTGTACCTGCTGGCCTGGCTGCGTTTCGGGATCGCGGCGGTGGCGATGGCCGGCTGGGTGCGGCGGCAACCGGGCGAGCCCGTGCTGAGCCCGCATGACCGCCGGCTGCTGTTTCTCGAATCGTTCTTCGGCAACTTCCTGTTCTCGGTGTGCATGCTGCTGGGTGTCTCGATGACCTCGGCACTCGCGGCGGGCGTGATCATGGCGGCGATCCCCGCCGTGGTCGCCTTGATGTCATGGACCTTTCTGCGCGAACGCATCTGCGCACGCGTGATGGCAGGCATTGGCTGCGCCGTCGGCGGCATCGCCCTCGTTTCGTTGAGCCAGCCAACCGGCAGCGGTGCGGCCGGATCGTCGCTCTGGGGCAATGCATTGCTGTTCTGCGCCGTGGTCTGCGAAGCCAGCTACGTGGTCATCGGCAAGAAGCTCACGGGCCAGGTTTCAGCCAAGCGCATCAGTTCGCTGGTGAACCTCTGGGGCTTGCTGCTCGTCACCCCCTTCGGGCTCTATCAGGCGATGTCGTTTGATTTCACGGCGGTGCGAGGGCCGGGGTGGGCCATGCTGGTGTTCTATTCGCTCGCGGCCAGCATGATCACGGTCTGGCTGTGGATGACGGGGCTGAAACACGTGCCTGCTTCGTCGGCGGGTGTCTTCACGGTGCTGCTGCCCATGAGCGCCGCTGCGGTCGGCGTGCTGTGGCTGGGTGAGCGATTCAGCGCCATGCAGGCCGGTGCATTCGGCCTCGCGCTCGTGGGGGTGGTGCTGGCAACCTGGCCGGGTGCCGGCCCGCGGACCTTAGCCGGCCGCGGCGTCTGATCCCCCGCTTCGCATCGGGCCGGCGGCCAGCGCGCTCACCGCCGCCGGCGGCTGACCCTTCAAGCGATGATCCGACCACACTTGGCGCCACTTGCGCGCTCCCGGCAGGCCATGGCGCAGGCCCAGCATGTGCCGCGCAACACGCGACCACGGCTCGCCCGACTGCGCCACGCGCGCCATGTAGGCGACCATGTCGGCTTCCACGCCTTCGCGCGTCGGCGCGCCCTCCTTCTCCCCGAAGAAGCGCGCATCCCACTCGGCCATCAGCCAGGGGTTGTGATAAGCCTCGCGCCCCAGCATCACGCCATCGACATGCGCGAGATGCCCGGCGATGTCGTCATTCGCAGCCACGCCGCCATTGATCACGAAGCACAGGTCGGGAAAATCCTGCTTCAGACGGTAGGCCATCTCATAGCGCAGAGGCGGCACTTCGCGGTTGGCCTTCGGGCTCAACCCTTTCAGCCACGCATTGCGCGCATGCACGATGAACACCTCGCAGCCGGCCTGCGCCACCTGCCCCACGAAATCGCGCACGAAGCCATAGCTCTCGACGCGGTCGATGCCGATGCGGTGCTTCACCGTCACCGGAATCGACACGGCGTCGCGCATGGCCTTCACGCCATCGGCCACCAAGGCGGGCTCGGCCATCAGGCAAGCGCCGAAGGCGCCGCGCTGCACGCGCTCACTGGGACATCCGCAATTCAGGTTGACTTCGTCATAGCCCCAGCGCTGCGCCAGCTTGGCGCACGCGGCCAGGTCGTCGGCTTCGCTGCCGCCGAGTTGCAATGCGACGGGATGTTCTTCGGCGTTGAAATCGAGATGGCGTGGTACATCGCCGTGCAGCAATGCACCGGTGGTCACCATCTCGGTGTACAGACGGGCGTGGCCGGAGATCAAGCGATGGAAATAGCGGCAGTGCCGGTCGGTCCAATCCATCATCGGCGCCACGCAAAGGCGCCACGGACTGCAGGTTGAGGTTGGGGTGGGTTCCACGGGAGTACAAAAAGAACGCTCTGAACGCCGGGCTGAATGCCAGCTGCGGGGACGGCCCTCGCAGCGCAGGATTCATGCGCCGAAGCGCGGGAGCGGAGCCTGGATTATCCCTGCCCGGGCTCACGGCAACCCGACGCACCGCAATCCACGTTCGAACCTCGCCGCCAGCGCGGGCAGCTTGCCCGCCACAAGTGATCGGTGGACTCAGTCAGGCCCGGTGAGCGTGTGGGGATTGAGCAATGCAGCCAGCCGCTCGCGTCCGAGATCGGTCTGCTCGTCGGCCACATCCAGGATGGGGCGCTTTTCCCGGTACGCCTGTTTGGCGATCTCTGCCGCCTTGGCATAGCCGATCAACGGGTTCAGCGCGGTCACGAGAATGGGATTGCGCGCCAGCGCCTCGGTGAGCCGATCTTCGTTCACCTTGAAGGTGGCCACGGCCTTGTCGGCCAGCAGGCAGCTCACATTGCCCAGCAGCGTCATGCTGCCCAGCAGGTTGTGCGCCACCAGCGGCAGCATCACGTTCAACTCGAAATTGCCGGACTGTCCGGCGATTGTGATCGCCGCGTCGTTGCCGATCACCTGCGCTGCCACCATGGCGGTGGCCTCCGGAATGACCGGATTCACCTTGCCCGGCATGATCGACGACCCGGGCTGCAAGGCTTGCAGTTCGATCTCACCCAGCCCCGCAAGCGGCCCGGAGTTCATCCAGCGCAAATCGTTGGCGATCTTGGTCAAGGCCACGGCCAGCGTCTTGAGTGCGCCAGAGACGGCCACCGCCGTGTCTTGCGAGCCCATGACTGCGAAGAAATTGTCCGCGGGCTGGAACGCCAACCGCGTGGCCGAACTCAATTCGGCCGCGAAGCACGCTGCGAACTCCGGATGCGCATTCACGCCGGTTCCGACCGCCGTGCCACCCTGGGCCAGGCGCAGCAGGCTCGCCTGCAAAGCATGCAGTTGGCGAGACCCCGCCTCCACCTGATGCGCCCATCCATCGAGCACTTGGCTCAGGCGCACCGGCATCGCATCCATGAGATGCGTGCGCCCGGTTTTCACGTAAGGCGCCACGCTGACAGCTTTGCGCCGAATGGTGGCGGTCAGGTGTTCCAGCGCGGGCAGCAAATGCTGCTGCAGCTCGATGGCCGCACTGGCGTGGATCGCCGTAGGAATCACGTCGTTGCTGCTCTGCCCCGCATTGACATGGTCGTTTGGGCTGATTTCAATGCGCGACGCCGTGCCGGCCAAGGTGGCGATCACCTCGTTCGCATTCATGTTGGTGCTGGTGCCGGAGCCGGTCTGGAACACGTCCACCGGGAAATGCGCCATCAACTCCCCATCGGGCAAAGCTTGAAGGCGCTCGCATGCATCGACGATCGCCAGCGCCACGGGTTGCTGCAATTGCCCCAGCCGCAGATTGGCACGGGCGGCGGCCTGCTTGATGCGCAGCAGGGCGCGAATGAACGCCACCGGCATTCGCAAGCCGCTGACGGGAAAATTATCGATCGCCCGCTGGGTTTGCGCACCGTACAACGCGTCGGCCGGCACCTCGAGGGCGCCAAGGCTGTCGTGCTCCGTGCGGGTGATCTTGCGGCTCGTATTCACAGGCGCCTTCCGACTGAAACTTGAAAGCAAGTATCGGCCCGGCGCCGCCTCATCGCGATGTGGATACCGGCACGCGCGTTGGGGTCTTGTAGAACCAGCGGCGCTTGCCCTGGACGGCAAACGGTTGCCAGCGCGCCGGATCTTGGGCCAGGCGATCGGCAATGACATACAGCGCCAAGGGGTTCGCGCCCATGCCGAGGTGGCTGGCCTGCACCTCCACGTTTTCCACGCGCGGCCCCGCTTCGTTCAGGCTGCACGTCCACGACACGATGCCGTCGGTGCGCGAATAGATCGAGGTGGTGGGAACCGCCGGCGGGCGACGTATCTGCGCCAGCAAGGCCGTGTCGTCGATCGGCTGTCCACTCACAAGCTCGTAGAGCCGCCAGGCATTGGTCGCATGCGGATGACCGGAAAAGGGGGTGCCGAGCGTGATGACGCAGCGGGTTTGCTGCGGTAATTCTTTGGCGATCTCGCGCGCGTACACGCCCCCCAGGCTCCAACCGATGAGGCTCACCGGCCGCCCCGATTCTTCGTACAGCGCGAGTGCACGTTCTCGGCAGCGCTCCACGACGCCATGGCGTGCACCGATATTGAGACCCTGCTCCCAGCCGTGCGCGTCGTAGCCCAGCTTGCGAAGAAACTTGCGCAGCGGCAGCGTGGTGATGTCGGGCGCGGCCAGGCCCGGAAACACCAGCACGGCGTGTCCGTCGCCCCGGGGCAGGCGGCCCAGCAGCGGAGACGCCGCGGCCAGCGCGGCCCATTCCCACGGAGCGCGCCCTTCCAGCAGCATCAGCAACGGGCTGGGGGGCTTGAGGCGAGGCGCTTGAGGTGCAGCGGGGCGAGGCGGCGTCACGAGGCGGTCAACGGCAAGGCAAAGTGAATGCGCGATGGTAAGCATCTGCGGGCCTCGCCGTTGGAGCCATGCCTCTAGCGGGGCCGCAACCCCGGGCATGCCGGACACTGGCAAACATCGCGACGAAAGCTTGCCGCCCCGCTGCTTTCCATATGCATTCGCCTCCTCGCCAGCAGCGCTGCGCTGCCCCGGAGCCCAGCCAGCCCAGGATGATCCATGCACACTGAACCGCTGGCTTTACTGCGCAATCAAACGCGCATCTTGACGGCTCGGCGCATGCCGACGATCTCGTTGGCGGCCAAGGCCCCCATCACCATGGCGCCGCCGATCAGCGTCGAGGCGCCCGGTTCTTCTCCCGCGCCCACCCACGCCCAGAGCACCCCGAACAGCACCTCCAGCAATCCAAGCAGCGCGAGTTCGGGGGCCGGAAGCACCCGGCTCACACGCACGACCAGCAGGCATGGAATTGCGAGCTGAACCACGCCAAGCATCGCGAGCAGGCCGACGTCATGCGGCGTGGCCTCGAATGGCGCGGCCAAAGGCCAAGTCACGAGGGCGGAGATCACCGCACCGATCAGCACCGCGGGCAGCATATCGTGGCGCCGCGCACCGTGGTTGACGTGCTGGAGCACGGTCCAGTTGATCGCGGCGGCCACCGGAACCGCCAAGGCCACCATCGTGCCCAGCGCAGGCATCGCGCCCGCCACCCCGGCCGCCGTACCGGACATCCATGCCATCCCGCTGCCGGCCACCACGATCGCGACGCCCGTCCGCAGTGCCAGCCGATGCCCCAGGAAAACGCGCGCAAACAGCGCGGTGATCAACGGTCCGATTGCCATCATCACCAGCACGTTGGCCACAGTGGTCAACGTGATGGCGACCATGAAAGCCGTGAACATCACCGACCAGCACACACCCGACACCCAAACCGGCCATGGTGCGCGCAAGATTTCGCGCCACACCGACGGGCCGCGCATCCAGTGCAAAGCCATGGCCAACGCCATCGCGTTGAAAGCGCTGCGCCAGAAAGTCACCTCGAAGCTGCGTGCGGCATCGAGGTGGCGGGTGACGACGCCGGCAATGCTCCACAGCAAGGTCACCAACACCATGAGCGCGACCGCGCGGCCATGGCTCATGGAGGGCGGGCTCACGGGAAAGAGTGGGCGGCCTGACGCTCGGCGTTACGCCGCTTCGCGCGCCGCACGCTTGCGGTCATGCTCTTTGAGGTGGCGCTTGCGGACACGGATGGACTTCGGCGTGATCTCCACCAGCTCGTCATCCGCAATGAACTCCACGGCGTACTCCAGCGTGAGAATGATCGGCGGCGTGATCTTGATCGCGTCTTCCTTGCCGGAGACCCGGAAGTTGGTCAGCTGCTTGGCACGTACCGCGTTCACGACCAGGTCGTTGTCGCGGCTGTGGATGCCGACGATCATGCCTTCATAGACCGGGTCTCCCGGCTTGACGAACATGCGGCCGCGATCGTCGAGCTTGCCCAGCGCGTAGGTCACGATCTCGCCGTCGTCCTGGCTGATCAGCACGCCGTTCTTGCGCCCCGAAATCTCGCC
>CAZBOF010000103.1:0-13545 GCA_964493285.1 uncultured Rhizobacter sp.
ATGCCGATATCCGCATGCTTGCTCTCGCCAGGGCCGTTGACGATGCAGCCCATCACGGCCACCTTCATCTTCTCGACGCCAGGGTAGCGCGCACGCCACGTTGGCATCTGCGCGCGCAGGTAGTCATCGATCTGCTTTGCCATCTCCTGGAATGTCGTGCTCGTGGTGCGTCCGCAGCCGGGGCATGCCGTGACACTGGGATTGAACGCCCGCAGGCCAAGCGACTGCAGGATCTCCAGCGCAACGACCACTTCCTGCGTTCGTGCCTCGCCCGGTTGGGGCGTGAGTGAAACGCGAATCGTGTCGCCAATGCCATCCTGAAGCAGCAATGCCAATGCAGCAGTGGATGCCACCGTGCCTTTCGTGCCCATGCCCGCTTCGGTTAACCCGAGATGCAGCGTGTAGTTGCAACGCTTGGCCAATGCCCGATACACCGACACCAGATCCTGGACCCCCGACATCTTGCAGGACAGCACGATCTGATCGGCCGCCAACCCGAGTTCTTCGGCGCGGCGTGCGGATTCAAGCGCGGACGTGATGATCGCCCTGTACATGATCTGTTGCGGCGCAAACGGCTCTTTGCGCTTGCCGTTCTCGTCCATCATCCCGGCCAGAAGCTCCTGATCGAGGCTGCCCCAGTTGACGCCGATCCGCACGACCTTCCCATACCGAGCAGCCGCTTCGACCATTTGCGCGAACTGGCGGTCGCGCTTGTCGCCCTTGCCAACGTTGCCGGGATTGATGCGATATTTGGACAATGCTTCAGCGCAGGCCGGAAACTCGGTCAGCAGCCGGTGGCCGTTGTAGTGGAAATCGCCAACGAGCGGCACATCGATGCCCATGCGGTCAAGCTGCTCGCGGATATGCGGCACGGCGGCCGCGGCTTCAGGCGTGTTGACGGTAATGCGAACCAGCTCGGACCCCGCCACCGCGAGTTCCTTGACCTGGATGGCCGTGCCGATCACATCCACGGTGTCGGAGTTCGTCATCGACTGCACGCGCACCGGCGCATCGCCACCCAGAGTGACCACGCGGGACCCCCAGCGGACCTGCGCTTGCAACGAGCGGCGCTGCGCGGGCGCGGCCGGCTCGATGAAATCATCCAGATCAATGCGAGGCTGCGTCATCCCGTTCACCTGAGTTCAAGCCTGGCCACGTTGTCGCGCGACGGTGCCAGATCAATGGGTTGCCCCCGGAAGCTGACCGTCGTGGCGGCCGCGTTCCCAATTTTCACCCGCAGCGGCGATGTCCCATCCAGGTTCACGGATTCTCCGGGGTGAATCAGGCGCGACAGGACCACCACCCCTCGCCCGTCGATCACTTCCACCCACGATTCGGCGGTGGTCCGCAACAGCAGGGCGGCGCCAGCCTCGGGTGCCGCACCTGTCGCAGACGCCGGCATCGACTCGCCAGGTGGCGTGGGTGACGGCGTCGCGGCGACCTCCGATGGCTCTTCTACTGGCGCGATGTTCAACTCAGACGGGGCTTGGGACTCATCCGGCGCCGGCGACTCGGCAGATGCAGACGCAGCGGCCTCGTCGGCTCGTCCGGCACCGATCCAGTCCGATGGCAGCAAGTACAGCACCGCGGCGAGGATCATCAGACTCACGGCGGCCACCACCACCGGGCTCTTGAGAAATGGCAGTTCGCCGGGAACACGGCGCCCCGGGCGATCCCGGAATGGCGCATTCAATCCGACGCTGATCTGCGCCAGCCCCAGATCCTTCGGCAGCGGAAGCAGGGCCAGCACAGGAGCGGAATCGATCTTCAGCGTGCGGCACACCGTTTGCGCAAGCGCGCGCGTGAACGTCGCATCGGGCAGTTCGTCGAAGCGATCGCTCTCCAGCAATTCGAGCTTGCGAGGCGCAACCTTGATGGCCGCCGCAAGTGCCGCAATGTGAAGGCCCCGGGCTTGGCGAGCTTGTCGCAACAGCGCACCCGCACTCGGGGCCGGGCCATCCGCAGCAGGCTCGCTCGCGCGTGCGTCACTCATTGAACAAACCCCGGTCGAATGCCGAAGACTCTCTTGACTGCGGGAAGCGGTTGCGCAACTGCAGCCCGAATTCGTTCGCGCCCTGCCGGTTGCCCAACTTCATCTCGATGCGCGCAGCCAACCACAGCGTTTGCGCAGTGGATTGATCGGCCACTGCATTCACACGCCGAATGTAGAACCTCGCCCGCTCCGCTTCACCTCGACGCAGCAGCACTTCCGCCAGATTGACCGCGACGGCGGGGTTGGCGGGATCGCGCTCATAGGCCTTGGTCAGCGTGGTTTCGGCCTGCTCCCATTTGCCGGCCCGTGCCTGGCAGACGCCGCTGATGAGCAGCGTGCGGCTGGCGCTCATGTACTGCGGCAAGGCCATCGCGCGCACGAACAAGGTCTCGGCCTCGTCATAACGCTGTCTTTGGCACAGATACCAGCCGTAGTTGTGCATGCTGTCCCCATCGTTGGGGTTGATCTGGAGCGCACGCGTGAAACTTTCCTGCGCCAGGGCTTCTTCCCCCATGCTGGCGTAGATGAGTCCGCGCAGGTTGTAGGCCTCGCCGAAATTGGGCTCCGCCGCCAACGACTGCTTCACCTCATCCAAGGCCGTCGTCACCTGACCCCGGCTGAAATAGGCACTTGCAAGCTCCAGGCGCACGCGCGCGCGCTTGCGGGTGTCCGACTCATCGAATGCAGTCACGCGCTCCCGACTGTCAGTGACGGGAGAAGGCGGCACGGCACAGCCCGCCAGCAACGCACTGGCCAGACAACTCGTCACGACGATCGAGGCGTAGCTTCTACCCACACTCATGGCGGATTCTCCGAAGGCAGTGTCGCGGTTGCAGGGAGTTGGCGATGAACCTGAACGGGCGCACGCGTCATGCGCTTGGCAGCATTGGTGCGGTCCTGAACCTCGCCGGCCAGTTGGCCGCAGGCGGCATCGATGTCATCTCCGCGCGTCTTGCGAACGGTGGTGACCACGCCGGCGTCCTGCAATGAACGGGCGAAGGCCATCACATGCTCTCGCGATGAACGCTTCAGCCCCGATTGCGGAAACGGGTTGAACGGAATGAGATTGAACTTGCACGGCACGCGCCGGCTGAGTTCGGCCAAGGCGTGGGCATGCTCCGGCATGTCGTTCACGCCGTCCAGCATGCAGTATTCGAAGGTGATGAAGTCGCGTGGCGCGGTGTCGAGGTAGCGCTGGCACGCCTGCAGCAACTCATCGATCGGGTACTTCCGGTTGAGCGGCACGAGGTTGTCGCGCAAAGCGTCATTGGGCGCATGCAGTGACACGGCAAGCGCCACCGGACAATCTTCACGGAGCCGATCCATCATGGGGACCACACCCGAGGTCGACACGGTAACGCGCCGCCTTGACAAGCCGTAGCCATGATCGTCCAGCATGACGCGCAAGGCCGGCACCAGCGCAGAGTAATTCTGCAGCGGCTCGCCCATGCCCATCATCACCACGTTGGTGATCGCGCGGTCGCCTGGCGCCAGGTTCAGGCGCTTGCGCAGATGGTGCTCGGCGAACCAAAGCTGGGCGACGATCTCCCACGTCTTCAGATTGCGACTGAAGCCCTGGTGACCGGTCGAGCAGAACCGGCACCCCACCGCACAGCCCGCCTGCGATGAAATGCACAATGTGCCGCGATTGTCTTCGGGGATGAAGACGGTCTCGATGGCATTGCCGCCGCCGACATCAAAGAGCCACTTGATCGTGCCGTCTGACGACGCCTGCTCGCTGAGCACCGACAACGCCTGCAAGGTGGCCACGCCGGCCAACTTCGCGCGCAGCGATTTGGCCAGATCGGACATGGCGGCAAAATCCTGCGCGCCACGCTGGTGGATCCAGCGAAACAGCTGCGTGGCGCGAAAGCGCTTTTCGCCTTGCTGCTCGCAGAACGCAGTCAGCCCGTCGAGATCGAATTCGAGCAGGTTGACGGAGGTCATGAGGATTCGCTTTGCGCCAGCAGCACAGGGCAACGCCCCCGAACAGGCGCAAGCCCTGCCGCGTCAGCGGCTGTAGACGTTCATGCCGGGAAAGAAGAATGCCACTTCGGCGGCGGCGGTTTCTGCCGCATCCGAGCCGTGCACGGCATTCGCGTCGATGCTGTCCGCAAAATCAGCGCGGATCGTGCCCTTTTCGGCCTTCTTCGGATCGGTTGCACCCATCAGGTCGCGATTCTTGAGGATGGCACCTTCACCTTCCAGAACCTGGATCACCACCGGGCCAGAAATCATGAAGTCGACAAGATCCTTGAAGAACGGGCGCGCCTTGTGCACTGCGTAGAAAGCTTCGGCTTCGGGGCGCGAGAGGTGCACCATCTTGGCTGCCACCACTTTGAGGCCCGCGCCTTCGAAACGCGCAAGGATCTGCCCGATCACGTTCTTTGCAACGGCATCGGGCTTGATGATGGAAAGCGTGCGTTCAATCGCCATGAATTTTTCTCCTGAATCAAGCACTTGGCAAAGCCTTGGATTGTAAGGCTCGAAGTTTGTTCACTCGTGACAGAAGCGGCTCCCGGCCGCTTCTGTCGCTTAAAAAAATGCTAGCGGCCGCGCCGGGGACCGCCAAAGCCCCCTCCGAAACCACCGCCTCGGTTGTTGCCGCCACCGCCCCCGGTCCCTCCTCCACCGCCGCCTCCACGATTGCGTTTGCGATGGAACGCGTCCGCACCGATGTAGCCAACGGAGGTTTGCAAGGGATCCGGCTCACGAGGGCCGCCCTTTTTGCCAGCACCACTGCCGCCGCGCGGGGGTGCGCTGCCGCCCGCGCCGAAACCGCCACCGCCGCGTCCGAACCCCGCGCCACCGGCAGGACTGCGGGGCTTTTGCACGAACCGCTTGTCAAATGTCTGTTCAAGCGGGTTGGGGATCTTGCTGGGGTCGAAATCGAGATCCTCATCACCGTCACCCCACTCGGCAGGCCCGGAATCGCGAACCTGCTGAGCAGGTTGCGAAGGCGCTCCGCCTTGCGGCCGCTGGCCGCGCTGATTGCGCCCGCCGCGTTCGTTGCGCTCATTCCGGTCGTTGTTGCGCTGCGGAGCCGGGCCACGCTCTGCGGCACGCTGCGTCTCGCCCCCGCCCGCGAGCCGGCGAATCAGACGAACATCGTTCTCTTCCAGATCGACCCACACCCCGCGCTTGAGCCCCCGGGGCAGTACCACCGTGCCATAGCGGATGCGAATCAGGCGGCTGACCGTGAGTTCGACGGCCGCAAATAATTTCCGGACCTCACGGTTGCGCCCTTCGGTGATCACGACACGGTACCAGTGGTTGGCACCTTCTCCGCCGCCATCCTCAATCGATTTGAAGCTGGCCGTCTGGCCTTCGATGGTCACTCCGCCGAGCAGCTTTGCCTTGGCTTCCTCATCGAGCATTCCGAGCACGCGCACGGCGTACTCGCGCTCGACGCCGAAGCGAGGATGCATCAACTGATTGGCAAGCTCCCCGGAGGTCGTGAAAAGCAAGAGCCCTTCGGTGTTGATATCCAGCCGCCCCACCGACTGCCATTTGCCCTGCTGGAGCCGGGGAAGCCGACGAAATACCGTGGGACGGTTCTCGGGGTCATCGTGGGTCACGACTTCGCCGACCGGCTTGTGATACGCAATGATGCGCGGCGGCGGCGGAACGATCCGCACCCGCACCGGCTTGCCGTTCACCTTGATGCGGTCGCCGAAGGAGATGCGCTGGCCCACATGCGCGGGCTCGTCGTTGACGGTCACATGGCCGTCTTCGATCAACTGCTCCATGTCACGGCGAGAGCCGATGCCCGACTGCGCCAGGACCTTGTGAAGCTTGGGTGCGTCGGGCTCGGCCGCCAAGACGCGCTTGTGCTGCTCTTGCATCTCTTCGTCAGAGGCGCCCTCTTCTTCGGGCGCTTCGGCGTCGAAGTCGCCCGACAGCACATGCGCGAACAATTCACCCGCCTGGGCCACCGCTTCCGCGGGAACGGCGGCTGCCTGCTGCGCTGCGTCCGCCCCCTCACCCCGCGGGCGATCCTTGCGTCCACGACGCCGATTGCGCGAACTGCGGGGCCGGTCCTCACGAACTTCCTCGCCCTCCCCCTTGTCGCCCTCCGGGGCGCCCGCGTCCTGGTGAGCACCACGTTCAGCGGCGTCAGCCACTGCCGCGCGCTCCACCATCGCAGCCGGCGCAACGGGCTCGGGTGGCGCGGCCTCTTGAGGAGCCGCGTCGATCGGTTGGGCAACCGAGGTCTTGTCGACAGGCGCGCGGCGCTTACGGGGCGCCTTGACCGGGGCGGGCTCTTCCGCCACGGCGGATGCCACCGCCTCGGGTGCTTCCACCGCAGGGGCTGCGGCCTTGGGCGCACGCTTGCGCCGAACGGGCTTCGCCTCTGCCTGCTCCCCTTCTGCTGCAGTCACTGTCACGTCAGGCAGGGTGTCATCGGGTTGATTCATTTGTCAGAGTCCGTCGGGGAGACGTTGGGTTGAAGCTCGGGGGTTTGAAGGGATGGATCCACGGGTGCGAACGCTGGAGGTGGCTCGGCTTCGGCTTCCGCTTCGAGGCGATCTTCCACTTGCGCGGGCGTGTCTGCAGGTGCATCGCTGGCACCTTCATCGACAACGCCCTCTGGCACCAGTCCTTCTTCTAGAACAGGTGCGATGTCTGTAGACGCGTCGGTATCCAGCAGTGACGGCTGATCCGACAGGGCATCTGCGAAAGTGCCGCCGGCCATTCCACCACCCGAAAGAACGGGCAATTGCTCCAGGCTCGCCAGGCCCAGATCGTCAAGGAAATGCTTGGTGGTGGCGTACAAGGCCGGGCGCCCGGGTGTTTCACGGTAGCCGATGGACTCGATCCAACCGCGATCTTCGAGTTGCTTGATGATCTGGCTGTTGACCGTGATCCCCCGAATGTCTTCGATGTCGCCGCGGGTGACCGGCTGGCGGTACGCAATGATGGCCAGCGTTTCCATCACGGCACGGGAGTACTTGGGCGGCTTCTCGGGGTTGAGGCGATCCAGGTACTCGCGCATTTCCGGGCGGCTTTGAAAACGCCATCCCGTTGAAAGCGCGACCAATTCCACGCCGCGCCCGCGCCAGTCCTGCATCAACTCGTCGAGCAGGGCCCGCAGGCCATCGGCCCCGATTTCATCGGCAAAAAGCGTGCGCATCTCCCTCATCGGCAAGGGTTGCTGCGCGCAGATGAGCGCGGTCTCTAGGACGCGCTTTGCATCCTGTGTATTCATGGACTTCGTTTCTATCCTCAGTCGGGACAGCCAGAAGGCTCTCTGGCAATGGCTCTTTCAGAGCACCTCGGCATTCGGACAGGCCAGTGACCTGGGGCCCGCGTCGAAGACTGCTGGGTTGGTGACCTTCAAAAGGCCCGGGCGGATCAACGAGGACTCCGGCCCGGCGCGCCCTCCTGGCGCGACCTCTTCCTATGGCAGCGCATTTTGCGCGTAGCGAACTACGGCGGCGGATGCTCGATGGCCAAGGGAGGGATGGGACGCATTGTATAGAACCTGCTCGATCGGTGTCATCTGCCGCTGTGGACCTGCGCCCACGCCGCGGCCAGATCGGCAGGGGGCGGCGCATCAAGGGTCACGATCTCGCCGGTGGCTGGATGCGCGAAGGCCAGCCGCGTGGCATGCAGCGCCTGGCGCTCCATGCCCAGTGCAGCCTGCCCGCCATACAGGGCGTCGCCGACCAGCGGATGCTTGCGCGAAGCGAGATGGACGCGGATCTGGTGCGTGCGTCCGGTGTGCAGCTTGCAACGCACGGCACTCACTGGCCCGTGTGGCATCTCCGCAACCGCCACACACAAAACATCCGTTTGTGCCGGGCGCCCGCTCGCCAGAATCGCCATGCGCACCCGCGATTGCGGGTCGCGCCCGAGCGGGGCGTCGATGCAAAACGGCGCCGAAGGCACCCGCCCATGCACCAAGGCAACGTACTCCCGGTGGACAGTGCGCTGCGCGATCGCCCTTGCCAGCGCCGTCACGGCCGGGAGCGTCTTGCCAACGACCATCAGTCCCGACGTGTCCTTGTCCAGACGATGCACGATGCCCGCACGTGGCAGGGCGGCAGCCCCGGCATCGCGTGCCAGCAACCCGTTCAGGAGCGTCCCCGACCAATTGCCAGCCGCGGGGTGCACCACCAGGCCCGCCGGTTTGTTGAGCACCAGCAAATGGGCATCCTCGAACACGATGTCGAGGGCCATGGCTTCGGCACGGAACGCTTGGCTTTCCATCGTCGGCACCAGCTCGACCACCAAGCGTTGCCCGGCAAGGACCTTGCGCGACGCCGACGTCGCCACCATGCCATCCAGCCATACCCGCCCCTGGGCAATCAAAGACTGGAGGTGGTTGCGCGAGAACTCGCCTGCAATGCCCACCAAGGCCTTGTCCAGGCGAACCCCATGCATGTCGCTTGCGACGACATGCTCCCGGCGCTCGGGGGCATCTTCATCCTCCGCCTCGGCCGGCAGTACGGTTTCCGCCCGCGCGGCGGGATCGACCATATAAACTTCTATGCTTTCTCACTGCCTCCACCGCCGAGCGGTGGTGCAAGACTCATGAATCGGATTCGCCGGATCAAACACCCTGCAACCCGTTGGCTGCCGTTGGCCGCGGTGTCGCTGTTTTTGGCGGCTTGTAGCTCGACGCCTACGGATGAAACCGCCAGGATGAGCACCGAAGAATTGTATGCAGAAGCCCGGGAAGAAGCCGCAGCCGGAGCCTACGAACGCGCAATCACCCTCTATGAGCGACTGGAAGGCCGCGCCGCAGGCACGCTGACGTCCCAGCAGGCCCAGCTGGAGCGCGCCTATATCCATCACCGTGCCGGCGAAAAGGCACAGGCGCTGGCGATCGTCGATCGCTTCATCCGGCTTCATCCCACCAGCCCGGCGCTCGACTACGCCATCTACCTGCAAGGCATCATCAACTTCAACGACAACCTGGGCCTCTTCGGCGGCATCGCCAAGCAAGACTTGTCCGAACGCGACCAACAAGCCTCGCGCGACGCCTACCAGTCGTTCAAACAACTCACCGAGCAATTCCCGAACTCGAAGTACACGCCGGATGCTCTCCTGCGCATGCGCTACATCGTGAACTCGCTCGCGTCCTACGAAGTGCACGTCGCACGCTATTACTTCCGCCGAGGGGCCTTTGTCGCCGCCGTGAACCGCGCCCAGCAGACGCTGGAGGATTTCCAGCAGACGCCCGCCGCCGAGGAAGCGCTGTCCATCATGGTGCGCAGCTATGACCGCCTTGGCATGGCGCAGCTGCGCGACGATGCCGAGCGGGTGCTTCGCCAGAATTTCCCGAACAGCGCGTTCTTGCCCGCGAGAACGGCCCAGAACAAGTAAGCGCCTCTAGAAGGGTCGCGCGGCACACGCCAGCTCATCGAGCCACGCCAACGCTTCGGCTTCCGTGGCCAATCGGCCCATCGGAGGCAAAGCCTCCCGCAGCCGGCGCCCATAGTTCATGCCAGCCATGCGAGGGTCGCAAATGACCAGCAAGCCCCGGTCGGTTTCGCTGCGGATCAATCGCCCGGCACCTTGTTTGAGCGATACCGCCGCCTCGGCGACGAAATAGTCGGCGAACGGATTGCGTCCTTCGCTTTCGAGGCGCTTGACCCGCGCTTCGACCAGCGGATCGTTCGGCGGCGGAAACGGCAGCTTGTCAATCAACACGCATTGCAGCGCATCGCCGGGCACGTCAATGCCTTCCCAGAAGCTTTGCGATCCAACGAGAACCGAGCGTGGCCGTGCCATGAAACTTTGCAGCAGTTGGCGCTTGGGCGCACGGCCTTGCACCAGCACCTCGATGTCGTGCCCCTGCGCCTCGAACTGCGCCTGCAGGCGTTCACCAATCGCTTGCAAAGCGCGAAGCGTGGTCGTCAGCACGAAGGTCCGCCCTCCCAGCGCTACGCCGCAGCGCATGGCGAGGTCTGCCACGGCATGGGCATGCGCGGGTTCGTTGGGCTTGGGAAACGCCGCAGGAATGAACAAGCGCGCATGCGCTGCATAGTCAAATGGACTCCCGACACGCAAAGTGTCGGCATCGTCCAGGCCCGCAGATTCGGTGAACCAGCTCAAGCGTTCGTCGTCGCCGAGCGTCGCTGACGTGAAGATCCAAGCCTTGGGTGCCGCGGCCATTTGCTCGCGCAGCGACTCCCGGATGTCCAGAGGCGACTCGACGCAACGCGCCTGGTGGACTGACAGGTCGATCCACCGCACGCGCCCCGGCGTCACCTCGCGGGAAAACAGCGTCGCCTGCGCGGCCAGTTGTGCAGCCCGCTCCAAAAGCTTCGAAAAATCGGGAGCTGTCGCCTCCACCATCTCCAAAGCGCTTCTCGCGGCCTGGCAGCTGGCCACGACAGCTTCGAGGGCGGCCGCGAAATCAGCTCGCCTGCTGCGCTCGTCCCAACGCAGCTTGAACGCACCACGCACCTCTTTCAGCGGGCCGGCCGCGGACAATCGAAGATCGCGGGCGGCCCGATCGCACGCAGCCGCCAGCTCCGTCCACGGTTGCAGCCCCCGCGCGTGCTGCAAGCCGGCCGCCAGCACATCTCGCGCGAAGTCGATCAACTGCCCGCTTCCGAGCGTGGTGCCCAAGAACTGCACGCCCGCTTCGGCCAGCTGGTGGGCCTCGTCGAATACAGCCACCTCGACGCTCGGCAGCAATTCGGCCACGCCGCTGTCCCGCAATGCCATGTCGGCAAAGAAGAGGTGGTGGTTCACCACCACCACATCCGCAGCCATGGCCTCGCGCCGAGCCTTCATCACGTGA
Organism: uncultured Rhizobacter sp.; assembly: GCA_964493285.1. Taxonomy (GTDB): domain Bacteria; phylum Pseudomonadota; class Gammaproteobacteria; order Burkholderiales; family Burkholderiaceae_C; genus Rhizobacter. The sequence continues at coordinate 10,752 of CAZBOF010000103.1, forward strand.
CATTGCCGGTACTCCGGGCAGTCGCTGCCGAGGCAGTTCTCGCGAGAGGATGTCACGAGAGGAATGACGCTGGAGCGCTCATCCAGGCCTTCCAGTTCGGCGAGGTCGCCGCTCGTGGTTCGCTGCGCCCAGGCCTCGATCTTGGCCAGGGTCCGAACCGCCCAGCGGTCGGGCAATTGCGCGGACTGCCGGGCTTGGTTCAGTCGGTGCTGGCACAAATAGCTCGCACGCCCCTTGAGCAGCGCCAACGACACGGGAAGGCGAAGCGCTTCCCTCAGGCGAGGCAGGTCGCGCAGAAACAACTGATCCTGCAAGCTTTTCGTCGCCGTGCTGACCAACGCGCGGCGCCCGGACAACAGCGTAGGCACCAGATAAGCGAAGGTCTTGCCCACCCCGGTTCCAGCTTCGGCCACCAGCGCTTGCTGAGTGTCGATCGCCTGCGCCACGCTGCGGGCCATGCGTTGCTGGACACTGCGCTCGACGTAGCGGTCGTCCACCTGCGCCAGGGGACCATCCGGCGCGAAAGCACGCGCAACCTCTTCTTCCAAAGTGGTCATGCGGGCTCGGGCGGCTCCAGCTGGACTTCAAGCTGGGTGATGTGATCCCGAAGCAAGAGGCGGCGCTTCTTCAAACGGCGCAATGTCAGTTCGTCGACCGTGGGTTCGCCCAATGACGCATCGATCAGCGAATCGAGATCGGCGTGTTCCATGCGCAGTTCAATCAGCCGGCGCTGTGGCGAATGCAAGTTGTCATCCATGAAAGCGCGTAGGAGGCATGAAAGCAAACCGATTATAGTTTTCACCCATGAGCACATCACCTGGTTACCGGTTATCCGCCGCCACAGGCATCCATCGTGGCGACCGTGCCTACCAGCAAGATCAAGTCGAGATCTTGCCTCATGCCCGGATTCCGGGGTGTGCCTTGGCGGTGCTGGCCGATGGCATGGGGGGAAAGAGCGGCGGACGCAAGGCAGCCGACCAGGTGATCCTCACCGCCCGCCAGCTCTTCGAGCGCTACGGGCCGAGCCAGGACGACCCCTCCGAACTCCTCAAGCAACTGGTGCTGGAAGCGCACCTCATGATCAAGCTCACCGCCATCACCGCGGAAGAAGAACCTCACAGCACCGTGGCGGCCATGCTGATCAGCCCCTCCCGCGCGTGCGACCTGATCCACGCAGGCGACTCACGGGTCTACCACTTCCGAGGCCCTGACATGGTCCGCCGCACCATCGACCACTCGTTCGTGCAGCGCCTGGTGGATGAGGGGCAAATCACCGAAGAAGAAGCAAACACGCACCCGCAGTCGAACCTGCTGACAGGGTGCCTGGGCACGCTGCAAGATCCGCCGCTCACTCTGTACCACATCGATCAACTGGAAGTGGGTGACACGGTGCTGGCCTGCAGCGACGGTCTTTGGCACTATTTCACGCCCAAGGAACTCGGCGCCATCGTCCACACGCTGCCCCCTCGCGAGGCCAGTGAAATGCTGGTGAGCAAGGCACGTCAACGTGCGCGCGGGGCGGGGGACAACCTCTCGCTGGCTTTGATCCGCGTGGCGCCGCTCAGCTGAGCCCGGCGGGCAGAGACAAAAGCTCCACCGCAAGCACAGCGCATCAAGTCAGGGACGTATCAACATCACGGCGGGCCAACGCGAGGAACTCGCTCGACTGCATTTCCGCCAAGCGAGACACCGTGCGCGGAAACTCATGCGCAAGCGGGCCTTCGGTGTAAAGCAATTCCGGCTCCACGGCCGCCGAGAGGATGATTTTCACGCGCCGGTCGTACAAGACATCAATCAGCCAGGTGAAGCGCCGCGCCTCCGAGGCCAGGCGGGGAGACATCTGCGGCACGTCGGACAGCAGCACGGTGTGAAACTGCGAAGCCAGCTCCAGGTAGTCGTTCTGTGAGCGCGGGCCGCCGCAGAGGTTCTTGAAATCAAACCACACCACGCCACCCGCCTTGCGGCGGGCGCGCAACTCGCGATGTTCGATGCGCAGAACAGGCGGCTCATCCTGGGTCTCCGCCAAGCGTTCGAATGCCTCGGTCATCGCGAGATCCGCCGCCTCGCCCAGCGGCGAGTGATAGAGCGTCACCTGTTCCAGCGTCCGTCGCCGATAGTCGGTGCCGTTGTCGACGCTGAGCACCTCCATCTTCTGCTTCAGCAATTCAATGGCCGGCAGGATGCGCTCGCGATGCAGACCATTCGGATACAGCTCGTCGGGCGCGAAATTGGAGGTGGTGACGATGCTCACCCGATGCTCGAACAACGACTCCAGCAAGCGGTGAAGAATCATTGCATCCGTCACATCGGCCACGTGGAACTCATCGAAGCAGATAAGGCGGTAACGACGCGATATGCGCTTGCCGAGTTCATGCAACGGGTTCACCGTGCCCTTCATCTCGGCAAGTTCACGATGCACCTCGCGCATGAATTCGTGGAAATGCAGCCGCGTCTTGCGCATCAGGGGCACCGCTTGGAAAAAGCAGTCCATCAGGAAGCTCTTGCCGCGCCCCACGCCGCCGTGCATGTAGACGCCGCGCGGAATCGGCGGGCGCGCGATGAGCTTGGCCAGGGCATTGCGGCGCCGAGCCTTGTAGCTCACCCATTCTTTTTCGCAGCGCTCCAGCGCATCCACGGCGCGAAGTTGGGCAGGATCGCTGCGATACCCTCGATCAAGCAGGGTCTGCTCGTAGAGCGCTCGTACCCCCACGTGCCGATCGATCAGAAATTGAGCGTGCGCTTGTCAACGGCCAGCGCCGCTTGCGTAGGGGTCTCGGCGGCCCGCACAAGCTGC
>CAZBOF010000104.1:0-13506 GCA_964493285.1 uncultured Rhizobacter sp.
GTGACCGTCGAGGGGAGTACCACGCCCTCCCAAAGCTGGATGCCACTCTTCCTCACGATGGCGTTCACTTCGACGCTGACCGGGGGAGCGGTGAACTCGACGCTCTCGGCCACCGCATACGCGGTTCCACCGTTGGGCTCGACGGCATAGACGTGCTCCGTGCTTGACGCCACGGGCGTGCCGGCGCCGTCATGCGCGGGGTGCGGCTGCGTCCGAGGGGGCGGCTTCCACCTCGAAGCAGTCGAAGAAAGTGAAGTAGAGCGAGGCGTAGAACACCACGGAGAACGTCAGCACCGCGGGCATCATCGCGAGGGCGGCCCACTGCGGTTGGCCGACCAGTGAAAACAGCAGCGAGCTGAGCATGGTGAACGCCATCACCGCACCCAGCCAGGTGATGCCGTAGACCAGGAACGCGCCTTTGTTGCGCCAGCAGGCCACGGTACTGAAGAAGAGCGACTTGAGGGCGGAGTGGCCGCCCCAGTGCACCAGCGCGGGCGCATGCCAGAAAGGGATGGCCAACAGCAAGGCCATGCCGGCGAACCAGAAGACGCTGAGCTGCATGCGCGCGTCGGCCATCAGCGCCGCCACGCTTTCCGGCGTGGCGGTGCCTTCGGCGATGCTGATCTGCAGGGCATCGGTGCGGCCGCCGTCGATCATCGCCCGCACCCAGGCGATGAAGAACATCGCCGCCGCGTAGATCAGGCCGAGCTGCCACAGCGCGCGGGTGCGCGAGCGTTCGCCTTGGAACGGTGCGAGGAAGACGCGCGGCCCCGGAAACTTGCCCTGGATCACTTGCTGGGTGGCCAGGATGAAGGCGAGCGTGAGCAAGGGCAAGCTCGCGAGAAAGAGCAGGGACCCGAACCAGGGAATGATCTGCGCCAGCAGCATGCCCATGAGGAACACGCCGAACAGGCCCATGTAGGCCAGCGGCTGGGAGAAGAACACCTTGAAACCATGGCGCACCCACAGCGCGCCGCGTTGGGCGGGAACGGTTTGAAGTCGCAGCGTGTGCATCATGCGGTCAGCTCCCCGCCCCGACGGGATGCCAGGGTTCGTTCACGCGGTGCGTGAGCGCGCGTTCGAACTGTGCGGGGTCGTGCGCGGTCAGCACGGCGGCGTCGCGCGGCAGGTGGAAGTCCCACAGGCGGGACACCCAGAAGCGGAACGCGGCGGCGCGCAGCAGCGCGGGCAGCAGGCGCCGCTCGTCGGCATTCAGTGCCCGCACGGCGTGGTAGGCGCCCACGAAGCGCGCGGCGCGTTCTTCCACCAGTCGGCCGCTTTCGAGGTCGGTGCACCAGTCGTTCAGGCAGACCGCGATGTCGAACAGGAAGGTGTCCACCCCGGCGAAGTAGAAGTCGAAGAAGCCGGTCAGGCGGTGGCCTTCGAACATCACGTTGTCGCGGAAAAGATCGGCATGGATCGGCCCGCGCGGCAAGGCGGCATAGGCTGGCGATGCGGCCAACTGCCGCTGGAAGGCCAATTCGCTTTCCAACAGGGCCCGGGGCGCTGCGTCGAGGTACGGGGCGACGACCGGCACGGTTTCGATCCACCAGGGCAGGCCGCGCAGATTGGGCTGGTGGCGCGGATAGTCTTTTCCTGCCAGGTGCATGCGCGCCAGCATGGCGCCCACGCTTTCGCAGTGGCTGGCGTCGGGTGCCATGGCATGGCCGCCGGGCAGGCGGGTGACCACGGCGGCCGGTTTGCCGCACAGGGTGTGAAGGATTTCACCTGTGGCGTCTGCCTGCGGGTCGGGCACTGGCACGCCGTGGCGCGCGAGGTGCTTCATCAGGTGCAGGTAGAACGGCAGCTGCTCGAATGTGAGCCGCTCGAAGATGGTGAGCACGAAGCTGCCTTGCGCGGTGTCGGCAAAGTAGTTGGTGTTCTCGATGCCGGAGGCGATGCCTTTCAGCGCCGCGAGCGGACCGATTTGCAGGCGGGCGACGAGGGCGGCCGCATCGTCGAACGGAACTTCGGTAAAGACAGCCATGTCAGCGCCGGGTCGCCAGGGGCGGAAAAATCATGGGCCGCATTGTAGGCAGTGGGTCTCACGGCCCTGCGAGGCGCCGTCACTCGGGCGGGCGCACGCGCAGGAAGGTCGCGAACCGGGGCAGGCCGCCCGGGTGGTGGCCCCGGTAGCGGTAGGTCACGATGCCGCCGATGGGTGGCGGTTGCCGCCGATCGGCATCGCGCAGGCCGCTGCCGATGCGAAACCGCCGGCCTTCGGGCGTTTCGACCCACAGCGCACCCAGCAGGCCGTGGTACTTGCCCTGGCCGGGCAGATGGGCGATGACCGTGGCTTCGGCGTCCAGATGCGGCTTCAGCTTCAGCAGGTCGTCGCTGCGCTCGCCGCGGTAGAGCGAACTGCCTCGGCGCAGCATCAGGCCTTCTCCGCCCTGTTTCACCACCCGCACCATGGTCGATTGCAACGTGGCGGCGTCGGCGACGCGGCGTTGTTCCACGGTGCTGAGCCACGGAACGCGCACTGTAGCCACCGCGCGCTGCAACGCGGGCCAGCGCGCATCGAATGTGCCCGGATGCGCCGGGAGGTCGAATGCCATGTAGCGCAAGGCGCGCCAAGTGGCGTCGTCCGGCGTGTCGCGCGCGGCGGCTGACGCGGCCACGGTGAAGCGCCCGCGCCCGGCCCACAGCTCGCCATCCAGGGGCGTCGAAGGCCAGCCCGCGGTGAACCAGGCCGGCGTGTGGATCGGATGGGCGTTGCGGGTCCACAGGCGCGTGCCGTCCCAGTAGGCGCGTACGCCGTCAAGCTTCTCGCTCACCCAGTAGTCGGCCAGGGGCGTGCCGTCGCGGTAGACGTTGGCGAGCGCCAGCGGGCGCGGTGCCGCGCGGGCGACTGGAAGCAGGGCGGCGGCGAACAGGGCGGCGAGAGCGCGGCGGCGGATGGACAGGTGCATGCGCAGCACACTAAGCAGTGCGCTCGCAGCCGTCCAGCCCACCTGAGAGGGAGGCGATCACCCTCGCACGCGGCCAGGCGGCGTGCCAGGACAAGTCAGCCCGCGGCGACCACCCGTCCGGTGCATGACCCGAAGCCGATGCGGCGCGCACCCTCGGCCTCGCAATAGGCGCTGAGGATGACTTCATCGCCATCGCGCAGGAAGCCCAGCGATTCGCCGTTGGGCAGGGTGATCGATTGCCGCCCGCCCCGAGTGCGTTCTAGCAGGCAGCCCTCGGTGCCGGGTTCCGGGCCCGAGACCGTACCGCTGCCCAGCAGGTCGCCCGGGCGCAGATTGCAGCCGTTCACCGTGTGGTGGGCAATCATCTGCTGCGGGTTCCAGTTGCAGTCGCGGGCGAAGCGCGATGCCGAGACACGCACGGCAGGTGCGCCGGCTGCGCGCATCGCGCTCGTCTGCACATGGGCTTCGAGGCGCAAGTCGAAGCCCCGCGCGCCGGCGGGCATCTGCAGGTAGTCCTGCAGCGCGGGGAGGTCGGCTTCGCGGGGCGGTGGCGGAGTGCGAAACGGCGCCAGCGCGTCCAGCGTGACCACCCACGGCGACACCGTGCTCTGGAAGTTCTTGCCCAGGAACGGGCCAAGGGGCTGCGCTTCCCACATCTGGATGTCGCGAGCTGACCAGTCGTTGAGCAGCGAGAAGCCTGCCAGGTGGTTCTCCGCCTCGTCGATGGGAATGGACTGGCCGCGCGCGTTGCCCGGGCCGATGTACATCGCCACCTCCAGCTCGAAGTCGAGGCGTGTGCTCGGGCCGAAGGCGGTGCGCCCGCTTTGCGGATCGCGCCACTGGCCTCGGGGGCGCAGCACCGGCGTCCCGCTGGCCACCACCGAGGAGGCACGGCCGTGGTAGGCAATCGGCAACTGGTGGAAGTTCTCCGACACCGGCAGTCCGGCCCGCATGATCTTGGCGCAGTTGTCGGCGTGGTTGAACGAGGTGAAGAAGTCGGTGTAGTCACCGATCTCGCAAGGCACGCCGAAGCGCGCATCTTGCTGCGCCGCGAGACATGCCGCCGTATCGGTTTGCTGCGGTGCGCCGCTTTCAAGGAGGTGCCACACGGCACTGCGCAACGCGCTCAAAGCCGGCCTGCCCAGGGCGAACAAGCGGTTCAGCGTGGACGCGCGGCAGGCGCTCTGCACTGCGGGGTCGAGACCGGCGAGCAGGTCCTGGGAGAGCGCCTGCGCCAGGTCAAGAATCTGATCGCCGATGCCCACGCCGATGCGAGCCTGCCCGTCGGTTCGGCTGAAAACGCACAGCGGCAGGTTCTGCAGCGGGAAGTCGCTGTGCGGGTCGTTGGCGGCGGGTACCCAGCTGGCGGCACGCGCGTCGTGGGTTTCGTTCAGCATGGTTCGGCGACGACGGTGTTTTCGATGTGGCCGATGCCGTCGATCTCAACGCGCATCACGTCGCCGATCTTCAGGAAGCGGGGCGGAGTCATTGCAACACCCACGCCTGATGGGGTGCCAGTGGCGATCACGTCACCTGGCTCCAGCGTCATCACCGTGGATAGATAAGCGATCTGTTCGTAGATGTTGAACACCATTTCGCCGGTGCTGGCCTGCTGGCGCACCTCGCCGTTGATGCGCATGCGCATCTTCAGGCCGTGCGGGTCGGCCACTTCGTCTGCCGTCACGATCCACGGGCCGATCGGGCCGTGGGTATTGAAAGATTTGCCCAGCGTCATGGTCGCTGAGCGCCGCTGCCAGTCGCGCGTCGAGACGTCGTTGCACACCAGGTATCCGGCGATCACGCTGCGCGCATCGGCTGCCGCCACATGGCGGCAGCGCCGGCCGATGACCACGCCGAGTTCGGCTTCGTAGTCGAGTTGCTCTGAGGCGCGGGGCAGGTGCACTGGGTCGTACGGACCATTGACGCAGGAGACTTGCTTGTTGAACCACACCTGGCTGTCGGGCACATTCACGCCCAGCCGCTTGGCCTCTTCCACGTGCTTGGCGTAGTTCATGCCGATCGCGAGGAACTTGCTCGGCTCCACGGGTGCTTCCAGCCGCACGTCGGCCATCGGGTAGGTGGCGGCCGAGGGCAGCTCGATCGCACGGGCGCGCTTCATCAGGCCCTCGCCGCCGGCGAGGAACTCGCGCATGGTGCGCGGCAGGGTAGGGTCGCTGGCGGGCAGGTCGACCACGGTCGTATCGACGACCTTGCCGATGGAGGCGGTGCCGCGTCGCGAGAAGGTGACCAGTTTCATGGTGTCGTCGTTGCCTTGTTGAAAGAAGAGGAATGCATCTGCATCAGCGGGCGGCCGTCGTCAGGGATTGACATTGATCGTTAACACCCCGTCGATCCGGTAGCGGTCCAGGAACCTGAAGCGCGACAGGCCGAGTTCCGGCCCGGCGACGACCGCGTCGCCGAGCTGCATGGCGCTGCTGCCTGGCCCGGCGTAGCGCGGCCAGGCGGGCAGGCCGGGGCCGTTCGGGTCGCCGCTGCGCGCGAAGCGGGTCCAGTAGCCCTGGATCGTCGAGGTCATGGCGAGGTCGGCCGCGTTCGGTGCCACGCCCGCCGGATAGAAACGGAAGCTGGCCGGTGGCGTGCCCCAGACGTACACCAGTTCGGTCGCGTGGCCTGCCACCGGATTGAGCGGCGAGGTGAATGTGAAGTTGTAGGCGTACACCGGCGAGCGGCCGGTGGCGTGATGCAACTGCACCCACTTCCAGGTCTGGTAGCTGATGACCAGGTCGCCGATCAGCATGCGGGCCGACGCCTGGGCCTCCTGCGTTGTCGCGCCCGGATAGTTTCTGAGGAAATCGGGCATCGCGTTCGCGCCGAACACTTTCGACGCGGCAGCGGCGTACTCGGTGGTCGACGTGGTCGGCAGCGCCCGCTTCATGAAAATGCCGCCCTCGTCAGCGTTCCATCCGGCGAGCAGAGGCACGTCGTGCTGACGCCCCCGGGCGAACGTCACCGCCGGGTCCTCGGTCAGGAAGTGGCCGTCGACGACAGGGGCGAAGTTCGTTCGGCCCGGGTCGGTGCGGTTGTTCCAGTTGGTCTGCTGCTGCAGTTCCAGCGCCGGTTTGGCGCGCAGGGCGTCCAGCGTTGGTGCGCCGACCTTCACGCTCAGGGCGAGGCCCGCGTTCTGCGCGGCGCCGTAGGCTTTCATCGGGCCGTGCTCGCTTTCCCAGAACGAACCGCTCCCGCTGATCGCCTTGTGGAAGAGACCCTTGGCGAGCGGTGAGGCCATCAGCATGCCGATGGCATGCGCGCCGGCCGATTCGCCGAACACGGTGACGTTGCCGGCATCGCCGCCGAACGCCGCGATGTTTTCCTTCACCCAGCGCAAGGCGGCCACTTGGTCGTGCATGCCGTACATGCCGGACCTGCGGCCCGCGGATTCGGCGTCGAGGTCGGTCCGTGCCAGAAAGCCGAACACGCCGAGGCGGTAGTTGAACGTCACCACCACCACGTCTCTGCGAGCCAGCAACGTGCCGTCGGAAGCCGGCGTCGACGAGGTGCCGATCTGGAATCCGCCGCCATGTACCCAGACCATCACAGGCAGCTTGTCACTGCCGCGTTTCGCTGGGGTCCATACGTTGAGGTACAGGCAGTCTTCGCTGACGCCGTCGGTGGCGATGGGGCCGCCGCTCGAATTGGAGGCCCAGCACTTGTTGCCGTAGGTGGTGGCGTCGCGCATGCCCTGCCACGCTGCGGCTGGCTGGGGCGTTTCCCAGCGCAGGGGGCCAACCGGGGGCGCGGCGAAGGGGATGCCCTTGAACGCGAGCACGCCGGTGTGGTCGCGTGCGCTACCCTTGATGTCACCTTGGCGGATGGACACGTTTTCGGTCAGTACTGGATCGGCGCGCTCTCCGGGCGCACTGGCGCATCCGGCAACGACCGCCAGGCCGAGGAGCCAGGCAGCGACCGCGCAGCACCGGAGGAACCGCGACGAGGTAGGTGTCGCGCTCATTGGTTGTCTCCCGAGGCGGCTTGCATCTGCATCAGCATCTCGGGCGGCTGGTGGCCCCACTTGCTGATGCGGTGGTACTCGCGAACATCGGTCCAGCCGTCGTCGATGGTGCGGCCCGTGGCCCCAACCTCCACGCGCCAGCCGTCGGGGCTGGTGCTGTAGAAGCTCACCATGCTGTCGTTGTCGTGCTGGCCAATGGTGTTGGCGATGGGCACGCCCGCCTGCAGTGCGCGCTCGAACGCCAGCCCGACCGGCGGCACGTCGCGTACTTCGAAGTTCACGTGATGCAGCCGTTGCGGAACTTGCGGCATGGGCATGAATGCCAGCGCCATCGAGTGGTGTCGCGCGTTGCAGTGAAGGAAGGAGACATGCAGCTCGGTGTTGCCGACCGGCATGCGCAGCCAGTCGGAGAGCTTCAGCCCCAGCCCATCGATCGCGAAGCGGCGTGCGGCGTCGTACTCGGCTGCGTTGCCGATCGTGAACACGAAATGACCGAAGCCCTGGCCCTGGGTCACGAACCCGTCGGGATAGGGCGGGCTGGTGAAGGGTGTGTGCGCGGCGGCGAGGCCCAGGCAGATTTCGACCTCCACACCCCACGGCGCACTCACCCGCGCCAGCTTGCGAACCCGGCGCTGTGCGCAATCGGCTGCGCTGCCGGCTTGCGTCTCGACGTCCAGGGATTGCAGCCGCGCGAGCGTTGCGGCGAACGCGGTCTCGTCGACCGCTTCGAAGCCGATGCACACGGCATCGCGCCGCGGCCCGGCCTGCACCAGGACGCGCTGGGCGCGGTCGTCCACGCGCCATGCGCTCGTTCCGGGGGCGGGGCTGTCTCCTGGCATCAGCCCGACGACTTGGCCGAAGTAGTGGTCGATCGCCGCGGGATCGGGACTTTCGATGACGATGTAGGCCGTTTCAAGCTCGGTCTTCATGGTGCGGGCCTCACTGTTCAAGCACGGGCGCGCCCACGTCGCGCAGCACCTTCTCCCAGCGCGCGCGCTCGCTCGCCCAGAAGGCGCCGAACTGGGCCGGCGAGGTGGGTTTGGGGTACACGCCCAGGGTGTCGAAGGTGGACGCCACCTCGGGCGCTTCCAGGGCGGTGGCGATGTCCGCACTGACGCGGTCGATCGCTTTCGGGTCGGTGCCCTTGAGCGTGGTCACGGCGAACCAGCCGTTGATCACCATCGAGGGTGTCTTGATCGTCTCCGTGACCGTCGGCAGCTGCTCCCGCTTGGGCAGGCGCGTTTCGGAGAACGCGGCGACGGCCTTGAGCCGCCCGCCCTTGACCATGCCTTCAAGCGGCGGGATGCCATCGATGACGGCCTGCGCATCGCCGTTGACCACGGCCCCCATGCTCTGCCCGCTGTTGGCATAGGGCATGGCGCGCATCGGTACGCCGGCCGCACGCGACAGGAGGTCGGCGGCGAGGTGCGGCGTGGTGAACTGCGAAGTCGTCGAGACCACGAAGTCCGGGTGCTTGCGCGCGGCTTCGATCAGGTCGCTCACCGAGTTGATCGGCGAACTCGCGCTCACGGCGAGCATCATCGGGCTCATGGCGACCAGTGCGACCGGGACGAAGTCGTTGACCACGTCGACCTGGCGGTTCTTGTACATGTACGGCGTGAGCGAGTACACGGACGCTGGCGCGAAGACGAAGGCGTGGTCGTCCCGGGGGCCCGATTTCACACCGGCCAGGCCGATCAGTCCGCCGGCCCCCGGCTTGTTCTCGATGATGACTTGCTGGCCCCACATCTTGCCCAGCTTGTCGCCGAGCACGCGCATCATGATGTCGGGCGCGGCGCCGGCGGCGGAGGGCACGGTGAAGCGCACGGGCTTGTTCGGCCAGGCGCTGTTGTTGCCTGTGCTTTGCGCGGTGGCGCCGAGTGAGGCGCAAGCCAGCGCTGTCGCGAGCAGCATCGTTCTTCGGTTGGTGTTCATGGGTTTTGTCTCCTGTCGATCGAATGGTTGTGGGGGATCAAGTCACGCGGCCCGCCGCGACGGCCAGTGCACAGCATGCAGCGTGGGGGTCATTGCCGCGCCAAGCCACGTGCTGGTCGGGTCGGATGAGCGCGAAATCGCGCTCATAGAGCGCATGCAGGCCTGGCACATCCAGTGCCAGCAGGCGCAGGGGAATGCGCAGTTCCGCTGCCGCATCGGCGACCTGCTGCGCGGCGTCGGCGGCGCCTGCACGCGTGACCAGCAGCGTGAGGGCGTCCGTGGCGAAATGGTCGAACAGCGACGCGCCTTGCCGGCGCCCTTCGCGTAGCCACAGGTGGGGCGCACGCCCGCCGGGCCGTGCCGAGGGCACGTAGGGGCTGCCCGGCGGTGGTGGATCGACCGTGGCCGGCTCGCCGACGATCAGGGGCGAGTCGTCGTACCGGCCGCCCAGCACGACGCCGAGCGAGTCGAACTCGCGCCGCTTGTGTTCCAGGATCGTCGCGCCCACGCGCTGGCGCACCGCGTCTCCGGCAGGGCCGTCGTCTTCGAGCCCCGCGGCGAGCAGGTCGCTGGATTTGTAGGCGTGATTCGCCACGGCTTCGTCGATCACCATCCGGTGCACGTGCCTTCGCTCGGCCTGGTAGCCGTCGAGCAGGGTTGCGCCGCCCCAGCCGTTCATCACCGCGCCGAGTTTCCAGCCCAGATCGAGTGCGTCGCCGATGCCCATGTTCATGCCGTGGCCGCCGAACGGCGGGTGCAGATGGCAGGCGTCGCCCGCCAGGAAGACGCGCCCGTCGCGGTAGCGGGTGGCAACGAGCTGGTGCGCCGTCCAGTCGTCCTGGCGCAGCACTTCGACTTCGGTGCGAAACCCGAGCGCCTTGAAGATGAGTTCCTCTGGTTCGGCGCCGGGGAAGGCGTCGCGCGGCCAGCCGATGGTCCAGAGGTCGCCGCTGTCCAGCGGTGCGATCACACCCGGCACTTCGTCGTTGACGATCCAATACATCACGGCGTCGCCCAGCGCGTGCTGCGCCGACAGGCCGGGGGCGCGGAAGATCACCGTGCGGCTGTGGGACAGCGGCGACACGCCTTCCATGCGGATGCCGAGCTTCTCGCGCACGGTGCTGCGGGCGCCGTCCGCGCCCACGAGGTAGCGGGCGCGCAAGGTGTGCGTGGCGTCACCTTGCCGAAGGGTCGCGGTGACGCCTTCGCCGTCCTGGGTGAAGTCGACCAGCGCGGTGTCGAAGCGGATGTCCACGCCTTCGAAGCTGGCCGCTTGGCGGCGCAAGACCTCTTCGACCTTGTACTGGGGAATCCACTGGGCGTGTTCGGCGAAGCGATCGTCGCGTTGCGGCGAGCAGTAGAAGGCATTCTGAAAGCGCGCCAGCTCGTGCCCGCCCAGGCGGGTGGCGAACACCACGTCGGATGGAAACGCCACCCCGAACGGTGATGCCTCGGCCAGCGCGTCGGCGGCGCCCCAGCGGCGCAGCAGCTCGCGGGTGCGCACGTTGGTCGTCTTGGCGCGAGGCGCGAGCCCGACCCGGTCGTTGCGTTCCACGAGCACGCAGCGCCGGCCCTGCATGCCCAGCTCCAGCGCCAGCGAGAGGCCCACGGGCCCGGCGCCGACGATCAGGACGTCTGTTTCGATCTCGTTGCGGCCCGCGGGGGCGGAAGGGGGGGAGGTGGGCGATGCCATGAAGAATTCCTTGACTTGCCCGCAGGTTAGTGAGAATTTTCGAGGCAGAAAAGGTCATTCATTCCATACAAATCATGAAGAAATTCGATAAATCGGCGCCCCAGCTGGCAGACCTGCAAGCCATCGTGACCGTGATCGAAGAGGGCACCGTGACCCGTGCCGCGCAGCGCCTGGACATGACGCAGTCGGCATTGAGTTATCACCTCGAGCGCATGCGAAAGCGCTTTGCCGATCCGCTGTTCGTGCGGGTGGGGCATCGCATGGCGCCGACCCCCTTCGCGCAGCGCCTGGCCGAGCCGGCGGGCCGCGTGCTGCGCATCATGGATGCCGAGATCGGCGGGCTCACCAGTTTCGAGCCGGCGCGCACCGATCGCGAGTTCCGCATCGGCGTGAACGAGATCGGGGCGATCGCGCTCGTGCCCAGGCTGGTGGCGGAACTGGCGCGCCGCGCGCCGCTCTCGCGGTTGCTGCCGGTGCAGGTGCGGGCCGACGTGATGGCGAGCGCGCTCGAAGCGGGTGACATGGACGTGGCGGCCGGCCACTTTGCGCCATCGGACACGCGCCTCTATCAGCAGTTGCTCTACTACCGCGAGTACGTGTGTGTCGCGCGCATCGACCATCCGCAGGTGGGCAGATCGCTGTCGCTGGGGGAGTTCAATCGCCTTCCCCAGGTGCGCACGCACAGCGCGCCGGACACCATGGCCTGGGCCGACAAGAACCTGCGCGGCGTGCGTTCCACGCCCGGGTTGAGGATGCTGACACAGCATTTCGCCGCGGTGCCCTTCATCGTGGCGGCGAGTGACTTCATCGCCATCATCCCGCAGGAGATCTACGAGCTGTTCAAGCCCATCGCCCCCATCAAGAAGGTGCGCTTGCCGCTGCCCATCCCCCGCATCGACATCCACCAGTACTGGCATCCCCGCCTGGCCAGCGATCCGGCCATCAAGTTCTTCCGGGAACTGGTCTACGAGGTGGCGCGGGAAGGCCCGTAGGCGGCGCCGCCCCGGGTGCGCCGAGGGCCTCCGCGCTTCCACGACAATCCGGCGCATGAACGACCTCTTCTCTTCTCAGGCCGGGCCGCTGCTGCTGGTCGACGGCTCCAGCTATCTCTACCGGGCTTACCACGCTTTGCCGGACCTGCGGGGCCCCGACGGCGTGCCGACCGGCGCCTTGCACGGCATGGTCGCGATGATGAAAAAAGCCGTGCAGGACGTGAACCCGTCGCACGCGGTGTGCGTGTTCGATGCCAAGGGAAAAACCTTCCGCGACGACTGGTACGCCGAATACAAGGCGCAGCGCGCGCCGATGCCTGAGCCGCTCGTCCAGCAGATCGAGCCGATCCACGAAGTGGTGAAGCTGCTGGGCTGGCCGGTGCTGATGGTGCCTGGCGTCGAAGCCGACGACGTGATCGGCACGCTGTCCACCCTGGCGGCGAAGGCGGGGCAGCGCGTGGTGATCTCCACCGGCGACAAGGATCTCGCACAGCTCGTGAACGAGCACGTCACGCTGATGAACACCATGAGCAACGAGAAGCTCGACGTGCAAGGCGTGACGGAGAAGTTCGGTGTTCCCCCCGAACGCATCGTGGACTACCTGACCCTGATGGGCGATGCGGTCGACAACATTCCGGGGGTCGAGAAAGTCGGCCCCAAGACGGCGGCGAAGTGGATCGCCGAGCACGGCTCGCTGCAGGGCGTGATCGATGCTGCGGACAAGGTGAAGGGGGTGGCGGGTGAAAACCTGCGCAAGGCGCTCGACTGGCTGCCCACGGGCCGCCGCCTCGTCACCGTGAAGACCGACTGCGATCTGGCCGAGCACGTGGCCGGATGGCCGGACATGGGCGCGCTGGCCCTGCGCCCGGTCGACCGCGAGGCGCTGCTGGCCTTCTACACCCGCTTCGGCTTCAAGACCTGGAAGCGTGAACTCGAAAACGCGCTGGGCGCAGGGACATCCGCGGCCGCACCGGGAAGCGCGGCCGCGTCTGAGCCCACCCCGAGCGCACCGCCTGCCGACATCCCGCGCGCGTACACGACGGTCCTGACGCCGGAAGACCTGGCGCTGTGGGCCGACAAGGCCGAGTCGGCGCCGTTGACGGCTTTCGACACCGAGACCGACTCGCTCGACGGCATGGCGGCGCAGATCGTGGGCTTCTCGCTCAGCGTCAGCCCGGGCGAGGCGGCCTACATCCCGTTGCGCCACAGCTATGCCGGCGCACCCGACCAGCTGTCGGTGGACAGCGTGCTGGCTCGCCTGAAGCCGTGGCTGGAAGATGCCGACGCACCGAAGCTCGGGCAGAACATCAAGTACGACAGCCACGTGCTGGCCAATGCCGGCATCGCCGTGCGCGGTTATGTGCACGACACGATGCTGCAGAGCTACGTGCTCGAAGCGCACAAGCCGCACAGCCTCGAAAGCCTCGCGCAGCGGCACCTCGGGCGCAGCGGCCTCAGCTACGAAGACGTGTGCGGAAAGGGCGCGCACCAGATCCCGTTCGGGCAGGTCGACATCGAGAAAGCCGCCGAATACTCCTGCGAAGACAGCGACATGACGCTGCATGTTCACCAGGCGCTCTGGCCGCAACTGGAGGCCGAGCCGCGCCTGCGCGAGCTGTACGAGCGCATCGAGATGCCGGTGTCGGAGATCTTGCAGCGCATTGAGCGCAACGGCGTGCTGATCGACCCGGCGCGACTGGCGCAGCAGAGCCAGCAGCTCGGCGAGCGCATGCTGGCGCTGGAGAAAGAGGCGCACGACCTGGCCGGCCAGCCGTTCAACATGGGCTCGCCGAAGCAGATCGGCGAGATCCTGTTCACCAAGCTCGGCCTGCCGGTGCTCAAGAAGACCGCCAGCGGCGCGCCCAGCACCGACGAAGAAGTGCTGGACAAGCTGGCCGCCGACTACCCGCTGCCGGCCAAGCTGCTGGAGCATCGCAGCCTGTCCAAGCTGAAGGGCACGTACACCGACAAGCTGCCGCTGATGATCAACCCGGCCACCGGCCG
>CAZBOF010000105.1:0-13333 GCA_964493285.1 uncultured Rhizobacter sp.
TAACGGTCATGGATATCTCCTTAGTGCCGCCGCGATTGCTGCGGCTGGTGATGAAACTGAGGTGGAATCAGTGGCTGCACGTGGCATGGCCAGCGAAAGGGTGGCGAAAGACGAAAGCGACGATCACGGTCATCTGCGTGTCCCGGTGCGGATCGTGTGCCACGTCGTCCACTGAACTGATGAAGGGTGCTCCCTCTCAGTTTCGAGTAGTGGCAGGCGCAGCTTGTGGAGTTGTTCCCCATTGAGTCCAGCCCGGCGCAGACGCTCCCGCCATTTCCGATGACCGTGCTCTCGCCGAACACGGGGCGGAGATCATGGAGGTTGGCATCGTTTGGGGGAAGTAGTTCGCCGCTGCGCCCGTCCGTCAGTTTTTCGCTCAGCGGCTTCAGCGACGCCACCAGCTTCTCGACGGGAGAGCGCGGATGCGCGATCAATGACAGCGCGACGCCGCCTTCCAGGTTCTGGCGTTGCTTGTACTGGACAAGCAACCAAGCGCGTTCATTCCTCTCGCGCGACTCGTCGCCACGCGTTGGCCGGTCTTCTTTGGCGGATCTTCTAAAGATCGTCATGCCAACCACGGGCATCATGCTCGGCTTTGGGCAAGCGAAAGACAGCTGCGCGGTGAAGCGGCGTAGCCGCCACAGCCCAGCCAAGCCTGCGATGCAAGCTGCCAGGTCCCCGGGGTCTAATGCCATTGCGTCCATGGGAGTCGCTCTATGCCTTGTTCTGTCATCCGCAGCCGCTGTCATGTGCTTTGGCCGCACGCTGCTGAACTTGTTCGGAAACGTCGTCCAGATGGTAGGAAGTGCCTGCTCGGGCCGTGCTGCTAAACCGACCCCGACCGGCGTCGAAGTTCTGATCGAGTTTCTGGAATCACGGCCTTGCAGAGGGCTGTCTCTGGAATGGACAGCCTTGACGGTGATACCTCCCCCCTTGTTTGAGGGCCTTGCCGAAGGCGGTATCTGAGCAAGGATGGTTCCCTCCGAGTGCCTCCCACCGTTTGCATAGACGCAAATGCCATGAATCTCATGCCAACCGGCTGACTCGTCACTTGGAAGGCATTGGCTTGAGCGTCATGGTTCTGACGGGCCGGCCCATGCAATTGCCACGAATCCCCAGACGGGGCAAGAGATAACTGTCGAGGCCAGGGCGGACGGTTTCTTGTCGACAAGCTGTCAGATCGATTCCTAGTATGCGTTCCATCAACATTCATTCCACATAGGCAATCGACGACTGCAACGCCTCGGAATCGTCTCACCATGTATGCGGCTCTTCGTCCTCCACTCTCTGCTGCGCTGCTTGCCAGATGCTTTGATGGCAGGATGCTTGATGGTTGCGAGACCGCGCTCGCTTGCCGGCAGGAAGTGGCGAAACGGTACGACGTGAATCCGCATGAGAGGCGAGCCGCAAACAGACGCGCCGAGATTGACTTCGTCGCACCCTTGAAGACCAAGTCCGCACATGCGTAGCGTTTGGAGTAACCCCGTCTCTTCATGAATACCATCAAAAAGCCACCCACCATGACATCACAGCATGAACGCACGCCGCTTCCGGGATGGAAAGCGATTCTCGTGCGCGAGGAAACGTTTCGGCGCCTGCAAAGCATCCAGAAATCCACGATCGACCCGCATCTGGACCTTCGCTATCTCGGCGACGCCGCGGTGCTGTTGGCTCTGGAAAGTGCGCAAGACAAGTCGATTGTGAGAAAGGCGTGTGATGAGCTGAGGCGGCATCTTTAGCCGCCAACACGCGCAATTTTCAATGTCCCCGGCCTCGGGGACATGGTTCTCGTGGCAATGCCAGGGCAGGCGGAGAACGAGGTGTCAAGCTGCGCGTGCGTGAACGTCAACGTACCGTTTGATGCCCTGGGTCAAGTGAACTTGCCGCACTTCAGGCGTCTGATAGCCAGCCGGACGCCGGTGCCGGCATCAGCACCTTCATGCGGTTGGCTCGCCGGCTTCTGAAGAGGGCCGGCGCGGACTCGCGCTGCACAACATGCATTGGGGCATCGTGCTGCCGCGCCAGTTTGCGCCATTCGGGCCCGATGTTCGCGCGGATGCCGTGCCCCATGGCCGACCTGTGCTTTTATCTGTGGACGGCTGTGGCTGCTGCTGTCGCCAATGGGGATTTCGTCTCTATGCCGCGCGAAGGGAATGGCTTCTGCGCGCTAGCAGGTCGAGTTGTTCATTGACACCGGTACATGCGCCGCTAGCATATGGCTTGTGCTCCAGCCGCTTGCGGCATGTGCCGGTCAGCCCCTCCGATCCGGCCAGGCCCGCACCGGGCCCCGGGCGATTTTCTGGCATTCAGCCCGCCGTTCACACCATTTTTGTGTGCAGCCTGTCTGCACCCGTCGTTGCAGCTCCCTCGCACGACAAGGATCTTCGGATCCTGGAGCAACGTTTGCACTTCGCTTAAAACAACAACAAACAATGCAGTGAAGGCAAGGAGACGTCATGAAAGATATGGCGCCGTCGGTCATCTCTATTCTGTGGTTCGTCGTATTCACTTCGATACTCACTTACTGCGGGGACGCCCGCGCGGAAAAGACAGTGAATTTCCGCAACATGGCCGAATTTTCGTTTGGCCTCACTTTGGATACCGCTGCGACCTTGCAGCAACACGGTGACCGCCGTGTCTTCGTTCAACAGAATGGAGACCGGTTGAGCAACGTGATGGTTCAAGCCAAGCGACGCATCAACGGAAACGCTGAAGCGGCCGCTTTCATCCAACTGGGCCTGAATGTATGGAACGGCACAGGAGCCCCCAGCAGCACGGACAACTCCTCGCAAGGGAGCAAGCCCTTGTGCACGCAGGCGGACGGTGCGCCATGCACTGTCACGCCCAACGGGTCTCAGGGCATTACGTCTAACCTTGAGTCGACGTTGCGTTTGGCTGTTGGCCCCGGCAAGGGAGCCATCCAGCAATTCGAGCCTGGCGATCGGATGCAACTGATTCTCGGGCGTACTGTCACCCTCAATCTGGTGAATCTCCATTTGTACGCGCCCGCGAGCGTCTTCGGCCTGACATCCAGCCTCACGCTGGGTGACGACCGACACGGCGCTTCACAGTACCGCACCAGCAATGGTGTCTATCTGTGGTCGCCAATCGTTCACGGGTTCTATGCGCAAGCCGGCTATGCCTTGGGGCAAGCTGACTGGAGGGAAGGCCAGATGCTCATGGGTCGAGGGGGCTACACCAATGGCAAGTGGTTGAACGTGTCATCGGTCGGTCAATACTCTCGGCACACGGGGGGTGATGTGGCGTCGGTCAATCTTGGCGTCGCCGTCGTGGTGGACCGATTCCGCCTCACCGCCATGAATCAATGGGCAAGCGTCCTGAATGGCCCTCGTCTGTGGACAGGCTACTTCGGCATGCTGGGGGTCCTGGTGCATCTGGGTCCGGTTGATGCTTTCACATCAGTCGCGTATCTGAATGCGCAACCATCCGAGAGCAATGCAACGCAGGTCGCGCTCGGTGCGATATGGAATTTGGTGTCGTGGTCAGCGTTGTATGCGAAGACCACCCACCAGTACAACAAAGGCAGTTCTGCCGTTCAGCCCTTTGGCACCGACCCGGTGTCGATTGGCGAAGACACGTTGGCCGCGCAAGTGGGCTGGCGTGTGACCATGTAAGAGGTTCTTGTACAGCTTGCGACATTCATTGCTGGGTGTCGCAGGCTCCGTGCGTGGAGTCCCGTGTCATTCGTGATGCCGCGAACTCTGCGCAAATCGTCCCTTGAGTCTGCTTCCTGCGGATTCGGGAGCCACCTGCAAAAAAACAATAACAAGCAAAGAGGTATCCCCTTGGACACAAGATCTAAAAGTATCGATATCACCACGCTTGGTGCACTGAGTCATTCAGGTCGAGCGCCAGGCGTCGACGAAAGTGTGATTGAAGTGCTCGCGTCCCGAGCGTCGAAGATTGACCTGAGGTTCCCGCCACAGTTTCGGTTTCCTGGTGCGGGTACGGGCAAGTCGGCGATTCTCTTTGATGGGGCGCAGGCTCATGATGATGAGCGCGGCAAGTTCACAAACTGGTTCATCTATGTGATCGATCCCACCTTGCTGAAGGAGATCGATTCCCCGCTCTTCCAGCGCCCTGCGGGCCGGAATCGTTTCGTGGTCATGTACAGGTTCAAGCTGTCGCGGGTGCTGTGGCAGGGGAAGGCAGAGTTCGGTGTCATTCATCGTGCGGCCGGGCTTGCGACTTCGGTCGAGGAGATTTCCCCTTGCAACAGGTAGGCCAATGGCCATGAGATGCCCAGCCCTCTCATCAGCGACGGGTCGATCTGTACCCAAACCATCCACCTCTTTCAAGTCACTTTGACGGACTGATCTTCCGGTCAGTTGAAACAGTGCGAATCCAGGTTCGCGCACGACCCGAAAGCCCCGCTCTCACGAGCGGGGCTTTCCCTGCAAGGCATTGCCATCGTGCGTTGCAGGGAAAGTTTTTGGCAGGGCCCGGTGGGCGTTTGCCGCTTCGGTTTTCCCGCGAAGAGATTGTCTTCGTCACTCATTGCTTGCAATGAGTGTGTCCCGCAAGGGATGAAGTCTTAACTTGTCTGTTTCCTTAGTCAAACTAAGTGACAGAAGTTGTGAAACAACCAACCTCACAAAAGGTGAAGTCATGAAGATTCAAGAGACAGTGAACATCA
The DNA here is from genome assembly GCA_964493285.1 of uncultured Rhizobacter sp. Lineage (GTDB taxonomy): Bacteria > Pseudomonadota > Gammaproteobacteria > Burkholderiales > Burkholderiaceae_C > Rhizobacter. The sequence goes on from CAZBOF010000105.1 coordinate 4,658, forward strand.
AACTCTGGGGTGAAACAGCTCAAAATCGGCTTTCAGAGGATGCCTTGCTTCGGCATACCGGGCTCAAGCTCGAGCGTGCTGAAGCCAATCCTGCGAGAGCGTGGATGCACTGGCCTCGCCAGTCCTTGCCAAGTTCAAGTCCCCTCGATTCAGAAGGGATCGTGAACTTGATCGGGCGCGAGGTGACCTGGCTTGCCGGGACGATCGCGCTCAACAGTTTCGATGCTGGCATCCATACGTTGAAATGCCGGTTCGTGCGAGCGGCGCCTCAAGAGGCCGATCTTTTCGGGACGGCCGTGGCCGAGGTGTACGGCGTTGATGCGGAGGATGGATATTCCATTCTTCATGCTGATGTCAGTGGCACGGTCTATTACAAAGACGACCGCGATGAGTCTGTCTACATTGCCAATCTACGCGTTCGCGTTTGCCCGAAGGTGATCATCAACCGGCGCCCGACATGTGCGTTCTTGTGAGTACGTAACTTTGTCGCAGCCCACCGCTTCAGGTGGGCTGCGACTTCCCGAATGATTGGGGGGTTTGTGCTTGACAGGCGAGAAATCTCGCCGCTAATGTCGTCATACAGCGCGGGTATCTCTCGCGTGGGTCTGGAGCCGATCGGTCCTGAATCGGCAAGCCTGTGAAGGCTGGACGTTCTCAGTGCCGCCCTGGCGCTGCGCTCAACGGAATCCGATGTCCTTCGAATGCGCTTGGCTCGTGTCGCCCGCATCCGATTGCCATCGCGCCGCCTTTTCCTGCGAAGAGATGGTCTTCGCCCCGCGTTGCTTGCAACGCGGGTGTCCCGCAAGGGATGACGTCTTGACTTGTCTGCACCTGGCCTCCTGCAAGGTGCAGACGCTGCTTTCAATTCAGCCCCAACAAGAGGTGCCGTCATGAGAAAGAAAAGAAGTGCGACCATGAAAGAAAAGGTCGAAGCCGACACAAGAAAATGGCGCTTGGCCGCAGAACAGCGGCTGGAAGGCGATGTTCTGCTGCGCCTGCTGGCTTTCAAGCTGGGCCGTGTGGAACCAGGCGATCATCGCCATCTCAAATCTGTCGAGATGCGCTGGGTCCCCGGGCCGAAATCGATGGTGCTCGACACGGAGAACGTTCTCTGGCTGCTGGCGCGTGAAACCGCCAGGCATCTTGGGGCCTTTGTTTTCCAAGCCTCGGGCGGTCTTGTGTCGAACTTTCAAATCAATATATTGACGCTGCGCCTCCCGGGCGCCGGGTTCCGCGCCTTCGGCTGGCAAATGTTGGATCTCTCCGGTCAAGACAAGCGCTATGCCATGAGAGTCTCCGGTGAAGTTTTCCCCGTAGATGATCACGAAGATGGTGCGGCTATCGCGCGTTTCTATGGAGACGTTTTTCGGGAAGTGAAGTGAGCTTCATCCGTCCCGGGTGCGTTTTCCAGAACGCATGAATCAGCCGCGGCCCGCCATGAGGCGGGCCGCGGCTCCCTCGTCTGCCGGGGTTTGTCCTTGACAGGAAGAACGTGGCACAGCTAATGTTCACGCACAGCGGGAGGCTTGCGTATTTCCCGCCCGTGTCTCGCGCCGATCGGTCCTACATCGGCAAGCCTGGGAAAGGCTGGACGTTCTCGATGCAGCCTGTGAAGCTGCCACGCCAAGGGGGCCGATGACCTTCGAATGCGTTTGGCCCGCCTCTGGCGGCGCCCGCATCCGATTGCCATCGCACCGTCTTTTCCTGCGAAGAGATTGTCTTCGCCACTCGCCACAGCTGCGAGTGTGACCCTCTCCGAGGGTTGATGTTCTTCACTTGCCTTAGCAGGTTGTTCTCCATAAACAGTGGCATGTCCTCCTCGTCAGAGGACGCATCAAAGTGCCACAGAGGTCTTATGACCGACAAGAAAGATAAGAAGCAAGATGCTCTGATTCCGCCCCCCATGGTGACCTCCGACGTCAGCGGAACACCAACCTCCGTCCTGCCCCCCCCGATGTTCATCGATGACGATGAGCCTCTGGTTCAGGACTTGACGGAAACAGCGAGAGAGTGGGTGTCTCAACATCCGTGGATCTCTCATCACAGCCCTGTCGTGCAGCGCGTCACCGATCGTGGTGAAAGCGAGTTCTACTTCCCGCCGAGAGGCTTCTCCGGTTCACCGTATCAGACCTTCAATGGAGGTGTGATCGTCACCGGTTGCCTCGCGGCTGCGCAGATGGCTGGCACGTCTCACTTCGGTGAGCGGGCGTCTGTCCTCTCGGCAAATGCCAACTTCATCGCGGGCGCAAGCCTTGACAGCCCCGTGCGGTTCCGCGCGGAGTTCGTTTCGGCTTTGTCGAAGTCGCGCATCAAGGTGGAGGTGGCTTGGTATCAGATTGATACCAAGGGACTCAGGGACGAAGGCTCCATGACGGTCATTCTGGCGAAAGCGAAGGATGTCCCCGTGGCACCTGCTGCGGCCATCGATCCAGAGATGCTGGTGCCGGACGGTGGCCCTGCCACTGAACAGTGCCAGCAACTGCTCAACTGCAACCCTTACTTCTCTCACATGGGAATTTGTTTGAACCATGTGTCCAAGGAGCGAGGCGTTGTGGCCCACCTTCCGGTGCACGTCAGGAACTCGAACACGCGGAACAGCATTGCCGATGGCGTCTTGTACGCCGTGGGTGATGCACTGCTCTGCTACGCAGCCATGCCGTGGGTGGGTGAAGCGCCTACCACGGCAGAGCTGAGCTTCAGTCGCATAGCTCAGGCCCCAGCCGATGCGGTTCTCTTCGGAGAGGCGTCGGTCTATGTCGAGCTGCCAGGTCGTCGCGTCAATGTTCATGGTCAGGCTTACTACCTGAATGAGAACAAAGAACGCGTCGTCGTGGGTCTGTACTCGGCCATGATCGTCGGCAGGTAAGTCGCGAAGGTGTTGCACTGCTGTGCAGCACCGACGCACCCACTAACGCGGTAGCGTGTCTGTAGATGGGAGTCATCCTTTCTATAGACCGCGCTGCCGCGTTCTCTTTGGCCAATGGCGACTTCAAACCGCAGCGTCCATCGGGGGCTGCCCATCAAGAGGAATGTGGAACACACGAATTTCACCAAGGCTCGGTATATCTACGGTGTGTCTTCATGGGGAACAGCGGCGTATGTGCTGTTCAGCGTGCTGGCAACCGCTCATGCCCATTTGGCGATCAGCGTGGTCTCAGGAAGCCGTTTTTTGCTGGGCTTCTTGCTGACACTCGCGATTGGTCTCTGGACAACCGGTAATCTGGATTTCTGCCGATCTCGGGCCGTCTGGCCTCAGGTCAAGCGATCCACCTTGCTGTTCGTCGTCACCATTACGTTGATCGCGGCATCGCTCGTTCTCAAGAACGTGGCCATGCTGAATGCGTATACCTTCTCCTTGTACGCGATAGCTGTTCTGCGTGCCCGCTTCGCCCATCGTCGAGAGGTGCGAGCCGTTGGTTGGCTTGCCGTGCTTCTTTGTGTGGTGGGTGTCGTCTTGCTGGCCATCGCCAGCGGTTCTGGAAAGCATCCCGTTCTGGGGCTGCTTCTGGTTCTGACATCGATGTACTGCCAGGTCATGATGCTGGAGCAAGTGGCGGTTGTGAAAGCCGCCGGCGATTCCAGCTTGTGCTCTCTTTTCTGGTCTGGGATCGTCGGGTTCGGGTTGACCGGCCTGTATGTTCTCTTCCAGTTGATTGACGGGGATCTCGGTCGCACGCCGATCCAGCTCCCTGCGTTTGATTTGTTCAGTCTGTGCATGATCGGTGGCGTGACCCTGACTGCCGTGCTCCCGCAATGGGGTTACGCCAAGGCAGGTGAAAGTGCAAGCGCCGCTGATTTGGCATCTGCTGGTCTTACACAGATCGTGCCCGCGATCGGCGTTCAGATCTATCTCGATCATGGCCGACTGCCCAGCCTCTGGGCCATCGGTGGGATCGTGAGTCTGCTCGCGAGTGCGTGGTTCGGCATCCAAGGCCAAAAGCCCGCGGCTGCTGCTTCACGCTGACCTTTGAGATGTCCCGGTGCAACGCTTGTCGTTGCGCCGGGTCTCTCCCTTGACGGTGGGGCATCGATGGCCGAGGTAGAGGCTTGACATCCGATTGCCGGTCCTTGACAGTTTCGCCCGCTGGGCGCTGCTCGTCGCCCAGAGCCGATCAGTCCTGACATCGGCAAGCCCAGTGGGGGCTGGACGTTGTCTGCAATGTCTGTATCGCGGTCGAATGCGGGTGCCCGTTTCAAGGCGGTGCTGCACGCATTCGAGCGCGGTCACTCGGACATGGCCGGCGCCACCCTGTACAGGGCTGACTGCGCCCGAGTTTCTTAACCCCGTGGGAGGTTTTGTTCTTCGATTCGTCGAGACATCAATCCCGCCGCTCACCACAGCTGTGAGCGACCGTTCCTTAACTTGGAATCAAGTTTGTACTGTCCCCACTTCATGCTGGAGTGGGGTGATGCAGTCAATCAGAACGCACACGCAGAGGTGTGAAAGTGACGACGAGTACGTGGACTGATGTTCAGTGGACCCAGTACGCAGCGGATGTTCTTGAGCGAAATTGCTTCACGAACTTCTTAGGCGTTCGCGTTGAGTCGATCCAGGGTGAGAAGGCTTGCGTCTTTGTCGACTGGAGCAAAGGGCTCGGTCAGCTTCCCGAGAATGGCATCTACAACGGTGGCGTTCCCTTGATGCTGGCTGACCAGGCGGCCTGCATATCGGTCGGCCCAAAGTTCCGCAACATCAATATCTTGACTCGAAGACAGGAGTACGACTTCAAGGCTCCCGCCCCGGCCGGTCGCAGGCTTTACGCCTTGGCGTATCGCAGGGCATTCCTGACCAATCCCAACAAGCCCCATGACCTGGAGCTGAAGGGAGCGGAAGTGGATGTCAGGGTGTTCGTCAAGGACTACAAAGATCGGGAGGAGTACGTCGTTGGTACTTCGAAAGTCTTTGTGGTGTGGCTTGGCGGACCGCCGGTTGATCAGTAGTCGTTAGTGGGGAGGCATGGCAGTCACGTCGGCATCTTGTACCGGCGTGGCTGCTGTGCTCTTGCCGCTGGGCAGGGATGAACCTTACGGCGTTTCACCTAATCAAGTAAGCGCGTGGTTTTCGGCTTGCTTGGGCGTGTGCCGCATTGGAAAATCAACTCTTTCTTCTCTAGGTGTTCCGAACCATGAAGACAGAGCGATTGGGTGTGATCGGTGCGGGCCTCATGGGCGTGGGGATTGCTCTCCAGTACGCACTCAAGGGCCACTCGGTCGTTTTACACGACACTTACCCGGAGCAGTTGGAACGGCTTCCCGAAACCGTGCGCGAGATCTGCGCCGAATTGTTGGCCGCCGGCTGCATCACCCAGGGTGACGCCGACCTTGCCATCTCGCGCATCATTCCCACGGCCCGGCTTGATGCATTGGCCGACGCATCCTTGGTGATCGAGGCGGTTCCCGAGAAACTGGACCTCAAGCGCAGCCTCTATGCCGAGTTGGAGCATCTGCTTTCGCCAGAGGCGATCATCGGCAGCAATACCAGTGGCTTGATGCCCGACATTCTGTCGCAAGAGATGTCGCGGCCCGAACGGTTCCTCATCGTTCATTTCTGGAACCCCCCGCACGTGATTCCCCTCGTGGAGTTGGTTCCTTCTGAGCGGACCGAGCAGAAGTATCTGCGGGCGGTGGAATCGGGATTGAAGGAAATCGGCATGCAGCCCGTTGTGCTGCGCCGCGCCATTCCTGGGTTCGTCGGCAATCGCATCCAGTTCGCTGTGCTGCGCGAGGCGCTGAATATCTTGCGCAGCGGAGCGGCCGATGCGCATGAAATCGACCTCGTCGTGCGTGAGACGCTGGGCCGCCGCTACAGTTTCGTCGGCCCTTTGGCCGGCGCTGACCTCGGCGGGCTGGGCACGTTCGCCATGATCGCCGCGCACCTGATGCCTGAGCTGGCCAAAGACGAGGGCGTGATTGCCTTGCTGCGCGATCATGTGGAACGAGGCGAGCTGGGTGCACGCAGCGGGCGCGGCTTCCACACATGGGATGCCGGCCGCCACGAAGAGCTGCGGACTCAACGCCGCAATTTGCTGGCGCGGAAGCCGTCTGGCGGGGCGTGATGAACAGGCCAGCTCAACTGCTTCGCCGGTTCATCCGGCGTGCATCAGCGCCTGCAGAGCGATCCGCAAGCGGACGCGCTTGGCGATAGATCGGAAATCTTGAAGGGCCCTCGAAACTTTGCCCTCGCCTGACGTGATCGTGGGCGCGAACTCGGAGCTGGGTGGCCGAGACGGCATGCACCATCAATGACTGAGCCTGGCCATCGCTGCCGAATGCAATGGTCAGCACCCTTTGGCGGTGAAGAATGCGGTGTGCTGGCCGTTCTCGTCCCGGGTGGGGGCATACATGACCCGTGGCAACCAGGTGGCTGCAGGGTCATACAGCTCGAGACGGTAGTAGCGCCGCCCTTTTGAAAAGAGCGTCCCCTTCAGTTCGTAGGGTGAGCCGTAGCAGGTGGCCGCTTCACCGGCGCGCTTCGCTTCGGCGACAAATGCGTCGCTGGCAGGTTTGCAGGGCTGCGGTGTCTCGCACAGACGACTCGGGTCTTCGATCCACACGGCGAGTTCTTCGTAGAGGCGGACCTGCTCTGTGGGCAACTTGACCCAGACGCCGCGCACCGTCGAATCGATGGCCACCCACAGATCGTTTGACTCGGTCGCCTTGACTGCGGGCTGGTAACTCACCATTGCCATGGCCTCATACCCCCACATGCGGGTGGACACGGGATGCCGGGTGCCGTTGGTTGAGACCAAAGTGACCTCACAACAAAATCCGGCCTCGCCTGGAACTTGTGTTTGAGCCTCCACATGGCCAACGATCTGCTTGCGGTCTTGGCCATAGGCGGGGACTCTTCGTGGCGGGTCACCTGGGTTGAACCTTGTGTCTACCTCGCCGAAGAGCGCCAGCGACGCCGCGTACAACTCGATGGGGCGTTCGGTGGCCAGTGCGATGGAGAACAGTGCGGTCAAGCCTGCGCCCACCAGCGCGCGCCGCCAGATGCCCATCCACTTGGCATGTCGAATCCGAGAATGGCTGGTGGACACGGGAACTTGCGTACAAGCCCTGCTGCCGGGATGGCGGCCATCAAAGCGCGTTTCCGCGCGAAGGGGCGGCCGTGGCCTGAGAGACAGATTGCGCATGATGCCGATCATCGATTCTTCGTGCTCTCATGGTTTGGGTTTCGAACAGGTGCCGTGATGGCATGCGTTGATCAGGCTATGTGAATCCCATACATCAGCGGTCTTTGAAAACACAAATTTACAGGTTGGCCGATCGCGGCGATATGCATTTCTGCGCGCAAGTGCTCGCGATGCTTGCTGGGCTGTCGTTCGGTGAACTGTCGGCGCTAGGTCTCAGGCAACGCCGATCTGTCCCCGCGAGGAGGCGCCGTCCGCGGAGGACTTGTGCAGCATCGCCCTAACCGTCGACCGCAACACCGTAGCCTCCGCCGCCTGGCGTCTCGATGACAAAGACGTCGCCGACTGCCATTTCGACCGAGGCGATATGGCCCAGCGCCTCGACCTTGCCGTTGGCGCGCTCCACGCGGTTCGCCCCGGGCGCACCGGCTTCGCCGCCCGCCATGCCGAATGCGCCGGTGTGGCGGCCGTTCGAAAGGATGGAGGCGATCAAGGGCTTGAGGAACCGCACGCGGCGGGTGCCGCCGTTGCCGCCGGTGAAGCGGCCCTTGCCGCCGGAGCCCGCGCGGATCTCGTAGCTGTCCAGCTGCACCGGGAACCGGAACTCCAGGACCTCGGGGTCCGTCAGGCGCGAGTTGGTCATGTGCGTCTGGACCACGCTCGTGCCATTGAAGCCATCTCCTGCGCCCGAGCCGCCCGAGATGGTTTCGTAGTACTGGTACTGCGCGTCGCCGAAGGTGAAGTTGTTCATCGTGCATTGGCTGGCCGCCATCACGTTGAGCGCGCCGTACAGGGCGTTGGTGACGCAGCTGGAGGTCTCCACATTGCCGGCGACCACGGCTGCCGGGAAGCGCGGGTTCAGCATGCAGCCTTCGGGCACGATCACCTGGATGGGCTTCAAGCAACCCGCGTTCAGCGGGATGTCGTCGTCGACCAGCGTGCGGAACACGGACAGCACGGCGGCCATCGTGATCGACTCCGGCGCATTGAAGTTGTTGGGCAGCTGTTCACTGGTGCCGGTGAAGTCGACGGTGGCGCTGCGGTTCTTGGTATCGACGCTGACGCGCACGCGGATGGTGGCGCCGTTGTCCAGCGGCATCACGTATTCGCCATCGCACAGTGCGGTGATGATGCGGCGCACCGATTCTTCGGCATTGTTCTGCACATGCGACATGTATGCGGCGACGGTCTGGCGGCCGTACTGCGCGACCATCGCCTTCAGCTCTTGCACGCCCTTCTCGTTGGCGGCGATCTGCGCGCGCAGGTCGGCCAGGTTCTGCGCCGGGTTGCGCGAGGGGTGGCGGCCGGAGCTCAGCAGGGCCATCAGCTCGGTTTCGCGCAAGCGGCCTTCGGCCACGAGCTTGAAGTTGTCGATCATCACGCCTTCTTCCTCGATGCTGGAGGAGAACGGTGGCATGGAGCCGGGGGTGATGCCGCCGATGTCGGCATGGTGCCCGCGGGATGCGACATAGAACGACGGCCGGGTGTCGGCGTCGTCGAGGTAGACCGGTGTGACGACCGTGATGTCGGGCAGGTGGGTGCC
>CAZBOF010000106.1:0-13210 GCA_964493285.1 uncultured Rhizobacter sp.
CGTAGACGAAGGTCTTGCCCGGTTCGATCGCTTTTTGGGTGAGGCCCGCGACCCCGTCCATGCCGTTGGGCAAACGCTGGCCGTGCCAGTGGATCGACGTGCGCTCCGGCAACTTGTTGGTCACATAAATGCGAACCCGATCGCCCTCCACCACCTCGATGGTCGGCCCTGGCGATTGGCCGTTGTAGCCCCACAGGTGGGCCTTGAAGCCCGGTGCCATCTCGCGCACCACCGGCTCCGCGACGAGGTGAAACTCCTTGATGCCTTGGCGCATGCGCCAAGGCAGCGTCCAGCCATTGAGCGTGACGACGGGCTGGTATTCGCGCCCGGTGCCCGGCTGCCAGGGCGGCTGGGTGTCAGGCGTCGTCTGGATGACGGGCTCCGGCAAGGCGGCCATGGCGGCGCGGCTGACGCCGGCCGCAGCCACTGCGGCACCACCCAAGAGAAAGTTGCGTCGATGTGGCGTCATATGGAGCATCCGGTGGGAATCAATGGACAGCGCCGCGTGCGCGCGGCGGGTTGGCGAAGAGACCATCGCCGCCGGAAGCCGCGATGGGGCGCCCCAGCAGCGCCGCTTGCAGCCGCGCGTCAGCGAGCCAGAAATCGCGTTGGGTATCGATTGCCGTGACCACGGCGGCGATCTGCTCGCGCGCATCGGCCAGCAGATCGAACACGCTGATGAACATGCCGTTGTAGAGGTACAAGTTCTCTTCGGCGATGGTCTTGCGCAAAGGCACCACCTCGTCGCGCATGTGGCGGGCGAGGTCGTAGGCGGTTCGGTAGCCGCCGTACTGCTCACGCAGTTGCGATTCAGCCTCCGCCCTCGCCTGCTGCCATCGCGCCAGCGCCGCACCGAGCGCAGCCTGCGACTGCGCTCGGCCGGCATCGCCACTGTCGAACACCGGAAGTGCGAGTTCGATGTCAACGCCTCGCCGAGGCGACTGGCCTGTTTCCCGCTGGCGGATCAAACCCAGGTTCAGCTCGGGCATCACGCTGAGGGGCATTGCCAGCCCGTGCGCGTGGGCCTGCGCGTCAAGTCGATGCCGGGCGAGCTGAAGGTCCAGCCGTTGCGCACTCGCAGCCTGCGCCACATCCTCTTCACCGCGGGGCGCGGGCGGCAGATCGGGCAGTCGCTCGGGCAAGCGCAGCCGTTCGGCCAGATCGGCATCGAGCCCCAAGGCACGCACCAAGGCTTCGCGAGAAGCCCGCGCATTCTGTTGGGCGCGCGCCAGTTGCGCCACCGCGTCCGCGGAGAACGATTGCTCGCGCGCGCGCTGCAGGCGGCTGAAGTTGCCCACGGCTTGCATGCGCCGCGCCAATTCGGCACCGGCATCGGCAGCAGCCTTGACCTGCTCCACGTACCGCAGGCGTTGTTGCGCGGCGACGGCCTCGACCCAGGCCTGGCGCGCCTGCATGGCCGCGTCCGCCACGCCGCCCATCAGCGAAAGGCGCACGGCTTGCTGGCGTTGGCCCGCAAGCCGCTGGCGGGCGGGAAGCAGGATGAGATCCAGCAGCGAGACACTCAAGACCTGCGTCAGCTCGACCTCGCGCGCACCGCTGGCCTGGCGCACCATGCGTTCCAGGGCCAGCACCGGGTTGGGCACGCGGGCCATCTGGGTCGCGTCTGCCGACTCGGCCGCGCTTTCGTACAGCAAAGCTTGGAGTGCGGGGCTATGTGCCAGCGCGACGCGTACCGCCACGTCGGCCGCCAGCGGCTCGGCCAGCCACGATCGGACGTCGGCCCGTGCTTGCCGGCGCGCGTCATCGGTGGTGAGCCAGCGCAGCTCGGCGCCCCACTGGGCTTGGCTGAATCGCTGGGCGCCTTGGTAAGACTCGTCGATGGCCGTGCCGGCGCAGCCAGCCAAACCCGCAGCAATCACCATGGCCAGCGCCTGGTGCCAGCTCATGGCGCACCCATCGGCTGTGGGCTGGAGGCCGATGCGCCCGGCGACGGTGCGGCGGTGCCTTGGCGAGGAGGCTCAGCGCCCTGCGCCTCCCTCGCATAGGCGCGCCAGCCGCCGATCTGGCCGACCAGATCATTCGCTGCCCGCCAGTCGCCGACAGCTTCGTCCACGTACGGTCGCCGCTCGGCCCAGGGCGAGCGGTAAGCCAGCGTCACGCGGGGGGCGGTCGCTTGCGTGGCGCTCGCGCCGGCAGGCGCGGGTTGTGCCCACGAGGCCGCGGGCATGCCGACGGCCAATGCCGCGACGATCCAATATTGAAATGACATGACAGTCCTCGCAGAACGAGTCGCAATGCAGACGTGGTGCTTGCACGCGCCGCCAGGGCGGCGCGAAGCCAAGCACCAGGATGAAGCCATGACGCGCGCGAACGGGCGCAGCCGCCCGTGGTCAGGCGCGCATCAGGCGTGCTGCGCTCGAGGGGGACGCTCGGGGCCGTCGGTCAGAAACACCGGGGCGCCGCAGAAGTGGCCGGGCACGGTGGCGTGCACGGTATCGCTGGCATGCAAGGTCAATGGGCTGACCGGCAGTGCCGCAGGAGAGCCACAGGCCGCGCACGCGCTGCAGGTGGAAGCCAATGGGGCATCGTGGGTGCTGGATGCCTCGGCATCCGGCCCTACATCGTGGTGCGCATGGGGGGCATGCGCGTGGCTGGGGTCCGGGCCGGAGTGGCTGCTGCCCTCGCCTGCCGCTTGATGGGTGGCGTGCGCTGCGTGGAGATCAGACGCCGCTGCGGCGTGGTGGCGGGGTGCGCAATGCACCATGGCCGCGGCCGCCCACCCATGCACGGGCAGCATGGCGGCCATCCACCAGATGAGAACCCATCGGCACCAGCGTTGCATCGGGCAAGTTTACGAGATGCGCTTGGCATGCCCGTGAGGGCATCCCGACAGAAGGCAGAAAACAGGCACTGCAGCGAGGGCTGCAGTGCGGGGTTTTTACTCGAGGTCGCCTTCGGAGTCGATGGCGTGGTCGTAGCTGTTCGTGTCGCCCTCTTTGCGGGAAATGAGCGGTTTGTCGAGGGGGCGGCACACGCGGCGCTGCAACCGGTCCAGGCGGTTGGACCGCTCAAGCGCTTCAAACACTTCGCCAGGGTTCATCATCAAGGAGAACGGATTCGCAAGGATCTCAGCGGCTGGCATGTTGACTCCAATCGGAACAGTGTCGGTGAAGTCAATGTAGGACTTAGAACTTCAACGCAATAGTCAGAAGTCCACCAAACCCAGGGTCGGAATTTCCCTGACAAACCCATCGCTGAAGTGGGTGGAAGGAATTCACTCTTTTTTGAAATAATTTGATTAAAATCAATAAGTTAATTTAAATAGTTAAAGTTATTTATGATGTATTTCTCTCGGCGCTAACCTCGGCCGCAGAAAACGCAGCGCGCCCCAGCGTGATTTCTTGCCGACCTTCGCCTTGGGCCGCCATTCTGTGCGGGCGGGCATCGTCGTTCAGGCCCGGCGCACCCGCCGCAGCTCCACCGGTGAACGCGTCTTTTTCTGCTCAGGCCGGCTCGGCGGTGCGGGAGAACAGGGCCGCGAAGTTCACAGACGTCGCGTGGGCGACCGCCTCCACCTCCAGACCTTTGAGGGTGGCCAATTGCTCGGCCACGTAAGGCACATACGAAGGGTTGTTGAGCTTGCCGCGGTAGGGCACCGGCGCGAGATAGGGGCTGTCGGTTTCGATCAGGCAACGGTCGAGCGGGACAAAGCGCGCCACATCGCGCAGGTCGGCAGCATTCTTGAAGGTCAGAATCCCCGAGAACGAAATGTAGAACCCGAGGTCGAGCGCGGCGCGGGCTACGGCCATCGTCTCGGTGAAGCAATGGAAGACCCCGTTGTTGCCACCTGCACCCCGCAGCATCGCGATGGTGTCTTCCGAGGCGCTGCGGGTGTGGATCACCATCGGCAGGCCGCTCTGGCGCGAGGCCTCGATGTGCACGTCGAAGCGCGCACGCTGCCACGCCATCTCATCCACCGAACGGCCATTCAGGCGGTAGTAGTCGAGCCCGGTTTCACCGATGCCCACCACCTTGGGGCGCTTCGCCAGCGCCACCAGTTCGTCGACCGTGGGTTCACGGACCGCCTCGTTGTCGGGGTGTACGCCCACGGTGGACCAGAAGTTGTCGTAGCGCAGGGCCAGCCCGTGCACGTCGTCGAACTCCTCCAGAGTGGTGCAGATGCACAGCGCGCGATCCACCTTGGCTTGCGCCATGGCCTCGCGGATCGTGCCGAGTTGCGATTGCAACTCTGGAAAACTCAAATGGCAGTGGGAGTCGACAAACATGGCGGAAGGCTGCGCACCTGGCGCTGCGCGGTGTTTCGCCGAGCGTGCGGCGGCGAATCGGGCCAAGCGGCCCTCAGATGGTTTGCGTGGGCTTCGAGGAAGCGATCGAAGTCCCGAGGATTTCCTCGATTTTGATCTTCAGCCCCCGGGTTTTCTCATCCGGGGGGAATTTCACGCCCACCCCCTGAGTGCGCCCGCCGGACGCATTCACCGGGGTGATCCATGCCACCTTGCCCGCCACCGGGTAGCGCTGGGGGTCGTCCGGCAGCGACAGCAGCAGGTAGATGTCTTCTCCCAGCCTGTATTCGCGCGTGGTGGGCACGAACAGCCCCCCATCGGCGAACAAGGGGATGTAGGCCGCATACAGCGCACCCTTTTCCCGAAATACGAGTTGAATGACGCTCGGCCGGTTGGCGCCCGAAGCCGAGACATTGCCAGCGGTTCTCACCGGGAGGGCGGGGGGAACGGTCGCTTCGCTCATCGCGCGGAGTGTACCGAAGGCGCCTTCTTCGAAGCAGGCTGGCCGAGGGCTTGTTGGGCCTGAAGTACCAAAGATTCCACCATCACGGGCAGATTCCAGGGGTGTTCGTCGTGCCGGATCACTTGCCGCAAGGCGCGCGACCATGCCGCCAGCGCGCCCAGGTGGGTCGCCGGCGGCACGGATGCGGCAGGAAAGTAGCGCGGCGGCGCACCGCATGCGATGCACATCGCGTCGTGGCAGACCTTGTGCATGGCGTCGACCAGCCTGGGCAAGGGCCATGACGCCAGCGCCCCGGTATCCCCCTGCGCCAACTGCCTGGGCAAGCGCATCCAGCTCACCGCATCCAGACCTTCCCGCGCCCAGAGCAATGCTTCCAGCGGCTGCCCACCGGCAGCCGCGAGCAACACCTCCGGTTGGGCGACTTGATGCGATGCCAGCCATGCGGCGGCCACGTCTGTCGCAGGCAAGGTCATGGGAACCGCCTGGCAGCGGCTGCGGATGGTGGCCAGCAAGGCGTCAGGCGCTCCGCAGCTGAGCAGGAAACGCGCGTCGCCCGGGGGCTCTTCGAGCGTCTTGAGCAGCGTGTTGGCGGCAATCGCATTCATGCGCTCCGCGGGGTGGATCACCACGACCTTGCACAGCCCCCGCGCCGAGGTGCTTTGGGCGAACGCCACCACCGCGCGAACCGCCTCGACCTTGATGTCCTTGCTGGGCTTGGCTTTCGATGCCTTGCCCTCGGCATCCTCCGCGCCATCGGCGCCCGCCCACCCGAGCGACTCGCGCAGCGCCGCCGGCAGCAACACCATCAAGTCGGGATGCGAATGCGCCTGCACCAGCCGGCAACTGGCGCACTGCCCGCAAGGCTGGGTGTCGGGACGCGTCTCGCAGAGCCAGGCCTGGGCCAATGTCATCGCGAGATCAAACTGCCCGATGCCTTGCGCTCCGTGGATCAGCAAGGCGTGTCCGCGCTGGCGGCGCAGCGCGTCCTGCAGTGGCGCGCCCAGCCACGGCAGCGGCAATTGGCCGTCGGCCCCTACCACCCGCGCTGCTCCAGCTGCGCCACGATTTGCGCCCAGACGGCTTCGCGGGACAGCGCCGCGTCGAGTCGGGCAAAGCGCGCCGGATCTTGCTGGAGGCGGGCTTCATAGCCTTGCCGCACGCGCTCGAAGAAGCCGACGTCGAGCTGCTCGAAACGATCGGGGGAACGCGCGGCGGCCCGCCGGACGGCGGCAACGTCGGCCGGCAGATCGAACCAGAAGGTCAGCGTCGGCTGCACGCCGGCCTGGACCCAGGTTTCAAGCGTGGCCAGCGTGGCGGGATCGAACCCTCGGCCGGCGCCCTGGTAGGCGAACGTGGCGTCGGTGAAACGATCGCACAGCACCGCGTCGCCCCGCGCCAATGCGGGCAGGATCACCTGCTGGAGATGATCCCTGCGAGAGGCGAACACCAGCAGCGCTTCGGTCAATGCATCCATCGAACGGTGCAACACCAATTCGCGCAGTTGTTCAGCCAGGGGCGTGCCGCCGGGCTCCCGGGTGCAGGTGACTTGCAGGCCTTGCGCACGCAGCCGCGCGGCCAGCGCATCGATGTGCGTGGATTTCCCGGCACCGTCGATGCCTTCAAACGTGATGAAGCGGTTCATTCAGCGCTGGTATCGGTTGACGGCTCGATTGTGCTCGGTCAGCGATTCACTGAAATGGCTGCTGCCGTCGCCGCGCGATACGAAGTACAGCGCCTTGGTGGCCTCTGGCCTGACCGCCGCGAGCAGCGACGCACGCCCCGGCATGGCGATCGGCGTCGGAGGCAGCCCGCCGCGGGTGTAGGTGTTGAAGGGCGTGTCCGTCTGGAGGTCACGCTTGCGCAGGTTGCCGTCGAAGCGCTCGCCCATGCCGTAGATGACGGTCGGGTCGGTCTGCAGCAGCATGCCGATGCGCAGCCGGTTGGTGAACACGCCGGCCACGAGGCCTCGCTCCTGCGCCGCACCCGTTTCTTTCTCGACGATGGACGCCAGCGTCAGGGCTTCGGCCGGGCTTCTCAACGGTGTCGTCGGATCACGTTCTGCCCAGGTGGCCTCCAGCTGCACCTGCATGGCGCGGTAAGCGCGCTTGAGCACCGCCACGTCGCTCACCCCCTTGCTGTAGGCATAGGTGTCAGGGAAGAACCGGCCTTCGGCGGGCACGCCTGGCGCGCCGATGGCGATCATCACCTCGCCTTCGGTCATGGACGCCGTGGTTTGCCGCAGGTCGGGCGCCCGAGCCAGTTCAGCGCGGAACTGCCGGAATGTCCAGCCTTCGATCAAGCGCACCATCGACATGGTTTCCTGGCCACGCACCATCTTGTCGAGCAGTGCCCGCGGCGAGGCGCCGGTGCCGATCTCGTAGCTGCCTGCGCGGATCTTGCGGGCTTGCCCCGACCAGCGAAACCATTCGTACAGCCACGCCGGGTGGGTCTGCACGCCGGCCTGGACCCAGGCCTGCGCAATGCTTCTCGGGCTGGTGCCCGGTTCGATGGAAACCTCGACCGATGGCGTGGCCAGCTTGAGCGGCTGATCGAGCCACCACGCGATCGCGGCAGTCAAGGCGACGACGACAAGCACGATCAGCACCAGCAGGCGCCGGAGAATCCTCATGTGGGTGGATGGGAGCGGCCCGATTTGACCTTAATCCCCGAATGCACTTGTCTCATGGGCGGTGATGATAATCGTCGCATGAGCACCCTCCCCCCCCTCGACGGCGCCGCGCCGCTGACCCACTGCGGCGTGATCCACGCACACGGCGCCGACGCAGCCAGCTTTCTGCACAGCCAGCTGACGACCGACTTCGCACAGCTGGGCACCCAGCATGCGCAGCTGGCCGGCTATTGCTCGGCCAAGGGGCGTTTGCTGGCGACATTCATCGGTTGGAAATCGTCTGCCGACGACGTGCTGCTGATCTGCAGCGCCGACCTGCTCGCCCCGACGCTCAAACGCTTGTCCATGTTCGTCCTGCGTGCCAAATGCAAGCTGAGCGACGCCACCGCGCAATGGCAGATGCGGGGCCTGGCCGGGCCGTCGGCGGCGGCCATGCTGGGCACCGAAGTGCAGCGGCCGGTGTGGGCTCGCTGGGTGCACGAGGGCGCCGAAGTGGTGCGGCTGCCCGATGCCGAAGGGACGCCACGGTTTCTGTGGCTCGGCGCCGCCGGCAGCACACCGCCCGCCCTGCCAGCCCTGTCGGCCGGCGTTTGGCGCCGCGGCGAAGTGGCCAGCGGAGTGGCCATGATCGAGGCGGCGACGATCGATCAGTTCGTGCCGCAGATGCTGAACTACGAGCTGATCGGCGGCGTCGATTTCAAGAAGGGTTGCTACCCGGGGCAGGAAATCGTGGCCCGCAGCCAATACCGGGGGACCATCAAAAGGCGGACGATGCTGTTCCAGGTTGCGGCCGAGGCCTGCGCCGGACAGGAAGTTTTCCACAGTGCCGATCCGGCGCAGCCGGCCGGCCTGGTGGCCAACGCCGCATCCGCCGACGGCACCAGCCTGGCCCTGGTGGAGGTGAAGCTGGCCGCCTTGGACCAAGGCAGCCTTCACCTCGGCGATGTGAACGGCCCGGTGCTCGCGCCGCGCGTGATGCCGTACCCGGTGCCGGTCGAATCCCGCTGAGCGCACTTCGGTCAAACACCGGCAACAGTTCACGCCCTCCGGAACGAACGGCCCTTCATGCGCGAGTTGTTCATCTACTATCGAGTCAGGGTCGAAAACTTCGACGCGTGGCGGGCTGCGGTGCTGTCGCTCCAGGCGCAGCTGCAGCGGGAGTTTTCAGGCCTGCGCGCCAGAGTGATGATCCGACCAGATTCGCCTGACGGATGGCGTACCTGTATGGAAACCTATGCGCAACCCAGTGACACAGCAGGCATCGGCGAAGCGTTGCAGCGCGACATCGAAACCGCGGCCAGCGCCGCCGTGACGCCGCTGATCGAAGGGTCGCGCCACACCGAGAGCTTCGTCGCATGTGTCTCGTAGCCCTGGCCCTGGATCAATCGCGCCGCTTTCCTCTGGTGGTGGCAGCCAACCGCGATGAATACTTCGCGCGGCCGACCGCCCGGCTGAGCTGGTGGTCGCCCGGTGCCGGCCGGCCCGATATCCTGGGCGGGCGCGATCTGCAAGCCGGCGGCACTTGGCTGGGCCTCACGGCCCAGGGACGCATGGCGCTGCTGACCAACGTGCGCAACCCCGCCCGCATGGATCCCGCCGCACCCTCTCGTGGCGAGATCGTGCCCCGCTGGCTGGCGGGCGACACCGCTGCCGACCGCTTCTGGATGCAGACCGCCCTGTCAGGCTACAACGGGTTCAACCTCATCGCAGCCGACTTCCAGGCTGGCGAATGTTTCTGGGCGTCCGGCGCCGACCTGCATCCGCAACGGCTCGAGCGCGGCCTGTATGCGGTGTCGAACGCCTCGCTCGACACCCCCTGGCCCAAAGTCGACACCTTGAAGAAGCGCTTGAAGGAAAGCCTCATGCAGGCCGGATCGGTCGACGATCTCGTGGCCAGACTGTTCGAGGCCTTGTGCGACCGCACCATCGCGCCCGACGCCCGGCTGCCGTCCACCGGCGTGCCGCGGGAGATCGAACGAGCGCTCTCCTCTGCGTTCATTCGCATGCCTGAAACGCAATACGGCACCCGCTGCTCCACGCTGATCGTGAGCGAACGGGTGAACAAGCGGATCGTCACCCACGTGCTCGAACGCACGTACAGCCTGACCGGCATGGCCTTGTTGCGGCGTTCGCAACTGAAGGATTGGCCGCCGCGCTACGCCGAATCGGCAGCGGCGGAGTTCGCGCTGCAATCGCCCGTGACCGAAAGCGAAGTGGCCGACGCGCCAGCGCCGACGTCGCCGACACCTCGCAAAACCCGCGTGCGCAGCTTGCTCAAGCCAGACGGCTCGCGCCGCAAGCGCAACTCCGTCGCCTGAAACGCCTCAGAGCGTGCGGACCATCTCGATGTGCGGGATGCCGACCTCTTCAAACGACACCCCGCGAGACACGAATCCCGCACGCGCATAGAACGGCGCCGCCGATGTCTGCGCATGCAGCACGGCCTCCTTGTACCCGTGGTCTCGCGCTGCCTTCATCAAGGCGTCCAGCACGCTGCGCCCGACGCCGCTGCCTCGCATGGTCTGGCTGACGGCCATGCGGCCGATCTTCGCCACGCCCGGCACGTGCTCCAGCATGCGTCCCGTGGCCAACGGCTGGCCGAAGCGGTTGTAGGCGACGGCATGGATGCACCCCGGGTCGGGGTCGGCATCGTCCCATTCGAGTTGGTTGGGAATGCCCTGCTCTTCGATGAAAACCGCCGTGCGAATCACGCCGGCGTCGCGCCCAAGATCGTCCCAAGAGCCCACCCGCACATCCACCATGGCCTTGCCGGCCTCGAACCCCTGGAGCAAATCGCGCAGTTCCTGCGGCACGGCCTTGGAGGTCTGTGCACGAGGGTCGGCGAACACGTAGACCAGCTCGCCGCTGATCAGCAACTGGTCATTGCGGAAGACGGCGCAGTGGAACACCAGAGAGGAATTGCCGATTCGCCCGCACCGCACGCCGACATCGAGCACCTCGTCATAGTGCGCCGAGCCGTGGTATTCGACGGTGGCCTTGCGAACGAACAGATCGCCGTCCAGGTATTCCATCGTGGCGGCATAAGGCATGGCCAGCGCACGCCAGTACCCGCCCACGGCCGTGTCGAAGTACATCAGGTAATTGCCGTTGAACACGACCTTCTGCATGTCCACCTCGGCCCAGCGGACCCGCAAGCGCTCGGTGAACCGGAACTCGCTTCTGTTGCTCATGATTCGAATGCTCTTTGCAAAACGGCGGCAGCGGCATCGAGCGCCGCCCGGGCTTCAGGGATGATGCGCCCCATTTTGATGAAGTCGTGGGTGACCCCGCGATACAGCTCCAGGTCGACCGACACGCCGCCGGCACGCAGCTTGTCTGCATAGGCCAGGCCTTCATCGACCAGCGGGTCGCATTCGGCGAGGATGACGCATGCGGGCGCGAGGCCGTCGACGCTGTCGGCCAGGAGCGGTGCAAAGCGCCAGTCGCCGCGCTGCGGAGCGGCGATGTAGTGGGCGAACATCCAGTCGATGGCTTCGGTGTCGATCAGGTAGCCCTGCCCAAACTGCCGGTGCGACGGCGTATCTTGATACGCCGCGGTGCCGGGCGTGATCAGCAATTGCAGCGCGAGTGGCAAGCCGATGTCGCGCGCATGCAATGCGCAGGCCGCAGCCAGCGTGCCGCCGGCGCTGTCTCCCCCGACGGCGAGCCGGGTGCCGTCCAGGCCGAGGCCGCTCGCGTGCGAAACCAGCCATTGCATGGCGGCCCAGCTGTCGTCGACCGCCGCCGGGAAGCGGTGTTCCGGCGCGAGGCGATAGTCGAGCGACACCACCGCCGCCCCGCTGCGCAGCGCGAGCTGGCGGCACAGGCTGTCGTGCGTCTCCAGGTTGCCGATGGTGAAACCACCGCCGTGCAGGTACAGAAGCACGGGCAGGCGCGCGCGCGTTTCAGCGTACACGCGCGCCGCCAGGGGTTCGCCGTGCGCCCCGGGGATGAACGTGTCGTCCACCCGGGCCAGCGGTGCGCGCGGCAGGTCGAGCACCTCCGCGCGCAGCGTGTAGGCCTCGCGCGCCTGGGGCACAGGCAGCGTGTGCAAGGCCGGTGCGCCGGCACGGCGGATGCGCTCGAGCACGCTTTGCATGGTGGGTGTCAACGCGGTGCGATTCACAAACAACAACCGATGGGATGTACGGATAGAGGGCGGCAGTGTGCCAGAGCATACTGATTCAAGCCCGAACGGGCATTGGTACCACGCGGAGCGCTGCCCATGGCAATCATCAATTACCTGACCCAGATCCACATCGATTTCGGAACCATCTCCCTGCTGCCCCAGGAATGCGAGCGCATCGGAATCCGCAAGCCGATGGTGGTCACGGATGCCGGCGTGCGCGCGGCCGGCGTGCTCGACAAAGCCCTGGCGGCACTCGCCACGCAGGCACATGCCGTCTTCGACCAGACCCCATTCAATCCGACCGAGCAGGCGGTTCGTGCCGCAGTCGACAAGTTCCGGGCAGAGGGCTGCGACGGCCTGGTTGCGGTGGGCGGAGGCTCGAGCATCGATCTCGCCAAGGGCGTGGCCATCGCAGCCACGCATCCGGGCCCGATGAAAACCTATGCCACCATCGAAGGCGGCAGCCCGAAGATCACCGAGGCGGTCGTCCCGCTGATCGCGGTGCCGACGACCGCAGGCACTGGAAGCGAGGTGGCGCGCGGCGCCATCGTGATCGTGGAAGACGGACGCAAGCTCGGCTTCCACAGTTGGTTCCTGATGCCGCGTGCGGCCATCTGCGATCCGGAGCTGACCCTGGGCCTGCCGGCGCTGCTGACCGCGGCCACCGGCATGGACGCCATTGCGCATTGCATGGAAACCTTCATGGCACCGGCCGTGAACCCGCCCGCCGATGGCATTGGCCTGGATGGCCTGGAGCGCGGCTGGGCGCACATCGAGCGCGCCACGCGCAACGGCCAGGACCGGGAAGCCCGCTGGCAGATGATGAGCGCCAGCATGCAAGGCGCCATGGCGTTCCAGAAAGGCCTGGGCTGCGTGCATTCGCTCAGCCACAGCCTGGGCGGCGTGAACCCCAGGCTGCACCATGGCACGCTGAACGCGATGTTTCTGCCTGCGGTGGTGAAGTTCAACGCGCGTGCGGAGTCGATGGTCAAAGACCGCCGCCTGCAGCGCATGGCGCATGCCATGGGATTGGACGGATGCGACAGCCAGGGCACCGAAGTGGCCGACGCGCTGCGCCAGATGAACGAACGCCTCGGCCTCGCGGAGGGGCTTGCCGCGCTGGGCGTCACGCGGGATCTCTTCGAGCGGGTGATCGACGGTGCCATGGCGGACCATTGCCACAAGACCAATCCGCGCTTGGCGTCGCGCGAGGACTATCGGGAAATGCTCGAAGCGTCGATGTAGGAAGCCGTTCACGGCATCGGCCGCGCCGAAGCCTCGGGCAAACAAAAGCCCGGACGCTCTGGCGAGCCTCCGGGCTTGTGGGTGATGGCTTGAAGACCTGGATCAGCCGTGCTTCTTGTCGAAGAACTGCTCGTCTTCGGTCGACCCCTTCAGCGCCGCGGTAGACGCCTCGGCTTCGATCGTCGTGGTCACGGCATCGAAGTACCCGGTGCCCACTTCCCGCTGGTGCTTCACGGCGGTGAATCCCCGCTCGGCGGCGGCGAATTCCTTCTCCTGCAACTCCACGAATGCGCTCATGTTGTTGCGCGCGTAGCCATAGGCCAAGTCGAACATCGAGTAGTTCAGGCTGTGGAAACCGGCCAGCGTGATGAACTGGTACTTGTAGCCCATTGCACCCAATTCCCGCTGGAACTTGGCGATGGTGGCGTCGTCGAGGTTCTTCTTCCAGTTGAACGACGGTGAGCAGTTGTACGCCAGCA
>CAZBOF010000107.1:0-11238 GCA_964493285.1 uncultured Rhizobacter sp.
TGTACTTCGCCGGAACCACCACGCCGGTGATGGCGGTGGGCGCGAGTTTCAGCGCGCTCGAAGTGGTGCCGCTGATCGTCCTGGGCCACGAGGCCTGGGAAAACTGGCGGCTGAAGGCCCGCGCGGCCTGGATGGAACAACTGAAGTGGCCGCTGATGTGTTTCGTTGCCGTCGCCTTCTGGAACATGCTCGGTGCCGGCGTCTTCGGCTTCATGATCAACCCGCCGATCGCGCTCTACTACATCCAGGGCTTGAATACCACGCCGGTGCACGCGCATGCCGCGCTGTTCGGGGTCTATGGTTTCCTGGCATTGGGTTTCACGCTGCTGGTGTTGCGCTACCTGCGCCCGAACCACGTGTTCAGCACACCCTTGATGAAGACGGCCTTCTGGGGCCTGAACGCTGGCCTCGTGCTGATGATCTTCACCAGTCTGCTGCCGATCGGCTTCCTCCAGTTCCACGCCAGCGTGAGCGAGGGCCTGTGGTACGCGCGCAGCGAGGAGTTCATGCAGCAGCCACTGCTGCAGACATTGCGCTGGGTCCGCACCTTCGGCGACTTGGTGTTCATCGGCGGGGCCATCGCGATGGCGCTGCAAGTGGTGCTTGGCCTGATGGGCAAGTCACCCGCGCAGCCCCAACCGCAACGCCTGAGCGAGGCCCGCAGCTGAAAGCGGCTGCGCAAGCGATTCGATTTCTAGAGACTGAACAGGCTTTAACTGAAGGAGAAAGTGATGAGAATGAGAAATGCCGCCGCCGTGCTGTGGGCTGCACTGCTTGCCAGCCCCGTGCTGGCTGCGCAGTGCGATGTGGAGATTGAAAGCAACGACGCCATGCAGTTCAACAAGAAGAGCATCGCGGTGCCTGCGAGCTGCAAGCGGTTCACCGTCAAGCTCAAGCACGTGGGCAAGCTGCCCAAGACCGCCATGGGCCACAACTGGGTGCTGAGCAAGGCGGCCGATGCCCAGGGCGTGGCAGCCGATGGCATTGCGGCCGGGCTGGACAAAGCCTACGTCAAGCAAGGCGACGCCCGCGTGATCGCGCACACCAAGGTGATCGGGGGCGGCGAGGCCGATGCCGTGAGCTTCGATGTGGCCAAGCTGAAGGCCGGCGAAAGCTATGCGTGGTTCTGCTCGTTTCCAGGCCACTCCACCCTCATGAAGGGCACGCTGGCGCTTGCCAAGTAGCGCCAACGGCGGCGCAAGCATTCACCGGGCATGAGGGGCCGCTCAGGCCCCCACGATGCGCAGAAAGCCCAGCGGATCGTGCGTACGGGCGATGGCGATCATCATCACGAAGCACGACAGGGCCGCGGCGAATGCCAATGCCTTCCCGGCCCTGCGGCGCGCGCGCCGCAGGGCCAGCGTGCCGAACACGATGTAGGCCACCAGCAGCGCCAGCTTGGCCAGCAACCAAGGTGTGGTGAACGGATTGAGCCCGAGTGTCACGAGCAGCAGCAATGCCGCGCCCAGCAAGGCGGTGTCGATAACCTGGCTCGACCGGCGAACCAGTGGCGCCATGGGCGCGGCCGCGCCGAGCAGAACGCCCACGCCCCGGCCGGCGAACAGCCCGCCGCTGAGCAGCGCCAGCCCGACGTGGCATGCCTTGATCAGGGGATAGAACTCGGCCAGCGCCATGCGTCACCACGCCAGATAGAACATCGCCTTGGCCAGCAGCACGATGGCCAGCACATGGCAGAACACGCTCAGGTGCAACGTCCGCGAGCGCCCTCCGTGCAGGACACCGCGGCGCCGCCACACCATGGCGGTGGCGAAATGCCCAAGCACGCTCAGCGCCAGCCCGATCTTGAGTGCCAGCAGCAGGCCGAAGCTGCTGGCCAGCGGCTGCGCAAGTGCGCCGCGGTGCTGCCAAGCGAGTCCCACGCCGGCAGCATAGAGCGCCAGCAGCACCCAGGGCATGACGGCGGTTGCGCGGTTGCCGATGGCGCGCTCGAGCGCGCGCATCGTCTCGTGCGGCAGGTGCTTGCGCACCCCTTCCAGCATCACGACTTCGAAGAACACCGTGCCGGCAAAGGCGATGGCCGCCAGCAGGTGCAGCGCGAGCAACGCACCGTAGCTCATGCGGACCGGCGCCGCTCCGGCTTGATGCGCCGTCCTGCTGGAAGCAGCAGGTCCGTGCCCGGCAGCAGGTCGGCCAGCGTGAAGCCGTCCAGGTGCGCCATGAAACTTTGCAGCGCCCCGCCAAGCGCGCCCGCCAGCCGGCAATGGCCGGCCAGCGTGCACTGGCTGCCGGTGGCGAAGCACTCCACCAGGTCGAAGTCGGGCTCGATGCTGCGCACCACGGCGCCCAGGTTGATATCGCGCGGTGCATGGGCCAGGCGCATGCCGCCTCCCTTGCCTCGCACCGTCTCGATCCAGCCCTGGAGGCCGAGCTGGTGCGTGATCTTCATCAGGTGGGCTTCCGAAATCCCATGCGCCTGTGCGACCTCTGCGATGGTGCACAGGCGCGCCGGCTGCTGCGCCACGTACATCAGGAGACGCAGCGCGTAGTCGGTCATCGCGGTCAGGCGCATGGCGCGGCTCCGGTCATCGGGATGTGCGCGGCGGCACGGGGATGGATCCCTTCTCGGGCCCCTGCGGCGGTGCCGCCGCATCGATGCGCGGGCGAATCATCATCGGGAAGAAGCGCCACAGATAGAGCACGAATGCCAACACCCAGCAGACCGTGGACGCATGCAGCGCGCCGAGCGCCAGGCCGCTCGGCAGCAAGGCCAGCAGGCGCAGCGCGGCCGCGGCGATCACGAGCACGTAGCAGCACAGGATCAGGCGGTCGGATCGCAGCGGCCGCCCCAGGTGGCCCAGTGCCGTGCGCGTCACCATGCCCATGATCAGCACCGAGAACCCGGCCACGCCGATGACATGCACCGGCCAGGCTGCGCGCGGCACGCCGGCGAAGGCGTGCACGGCCGCCACCAGCAGCCCCGCACCGAGCGCGGCGTAGCCCGTGTAAAGGATCCACAGCAGCGGCACCTTGCGGACCGCCATGGGCTTCCAGGCCAGCACCTGCACCAGCGCGATGAGACCGGCAGCACCCAGGCACACCGCCATCGCCGACGTCCATGCCAGCAGCCCGAAGCCGATGGCCAGGCCGCTCGCGGCCAGTTGCCAATGGCCGCTGCGCGTGTGCATCGGAATCACCAAGCCCGGCACCGCACGCATGGCGAAGAACGGAATCACGCGCCGCGCCACCAGCAGCGCAATCATCGCCATGCACAGCAAACCCGCGTTGAAATACGCCATCAGCAACGCGTAGTCGCCGCGCCATGCGGCAAGCAGGAACAGGGCATCGGCAATGCCCAGCGCCAGAACGAGCACGGGCACACCGTCATTGCGCCGGCTGCCCGCGCCGTAGATGGCGCGGCCCAGCGCGACGGCGGCGCAGGCGAACAGCAGCAGCTCGCAGGCCGCAGCCAGCGAGAAGGCGAGCGCCCCCGGGACGAGATAGCCCACCCGCGCCAGCACCCACAGCAGGCTCAGGGCGCCCAGCGCGCGGCCCTGCAACGGATTGGTGCCCGTCCAGTTGCTGCCTGCGGTGAGCAAGAACCCCACCGCGATCGTCGCGATGAAGCCCCAGAGCATTTCGTGCGCGTGCCAGATCACGCCGCTCATGTGCCCTGTCAGCAGGCTGGGGGCCAGCACCCAGAGCGCCACCGACACCGCGGCCCACAAGCAGCCGGCCAGGTACAGCGGGCGAAACCCCAGTTCGAGAAAGGCAGACCATTGCGGCGGAGACGCCCTCGCCGGCTCAGGCTCTTCGATCCGCAACAGTTCAGCCATGGGAAAGCGTCGTGGGCAGCGCATGGGGATCGCGGCTCATCTGGTAGCCCATCCACAGGCTTTGCGCGATGCGTTCGGCAGCAGCGCACGCCTGCGCGCCCATGGCCTCATTCGGCTGGCCATCGGCCGTCTCGCGAAACAGCGCCAGCCAGCGATTGAACAACGCGGCGTTCAGCCCCGGCAGCACGGCATGCTTGGGCATCGGCGCGCCGGTGAAGCGCCCGGTGCGGCGCAGGATGGACGACCAGAAATCCACCAGCTTGACCAGGTGATGATCCCAGTCGCCGACATGCGCCTCGAAGATCGGGCCGAGCAGCTCGTCTTGCCGTACGCGCGCGTAGAACGCGTGGACCAGGTTCGAAACTTCTTCCTCCGTGCACAACTCGGGGGCCATCGTGCATGCTCCTTGACTCGCGGACGGCAAGCCTCTATAAGATTTACACGAAATATATCTTATGAGGGCCGCGCTGGCGCGCCAGCCCATCCGCGGCTTGATCCACATCAATCACCAAGGAGTCACCATGGCCCTGAAACACGCGCAACCGCTGGAGGTCATCGATCTGCATGCGAGCGATGCCCAACGTGACACAGGGATCAGTGTCAGCTTGTTGAAAACCCAGCATCTTCAGTTGATGCGGCTGGTGCTGGCGGCGGGCCATGCCCTGCCCGAACACCATGTGCCCGGCGACAT
The DNA here is from genome assembly GCA_964493285.1 of uncultured Rhizobacter sp. GTDB lineage: Bacteria > Pseudomonadota > Gammaproteobacteria > Burkholderiales > Burkholderiaceae_C > Rhizobacter. The sequence goes on from CAZBOF010000107.1 coordinate 4,486, forward strand.
CACGATCCAATGCCTTGCGGGCGATGTGGACGTGCAGACGCCGGCCCGAACCTGCCGGCTGGGTGCCGGGACGGTGGTGATGCTCCCCGCCGCCGAGCCGCATCAGGTGCTTGCGCACGCCGACAGTGTGCTGCTGGTGACGGTGCTGCATCTCTAGCCGCACGAAGCCCGCCGCAGGCGCCGACCGCCACGACGGTCAACCCGCAAGCCCGCCCAGCCAATGGCGGGGCGATACCCCGATCTTCTGCGTGAACACCCTCGACAGCGCCGATGCGCTGGCGTAACCGAGTTCCTCTGCAATGCCCTTGATCGACTGGCCCCGCCGCAACTCGGCCTGGGCGAGCGTGAGCCGCCAGTCGGCGAGGTAGTCGGCTGGCGTCTGCCCGACCACGTCTCTGAATCTCGCGGAAAAAGCGCTGCGCGACATGCCCGCCTGCCGGGCCATGCGCTCCAGCGGCCACGGCTGGCCCGGGCGCTCGTGCATGGCCACCAGGGCGCGGGCCAGGCGGGGCTCGGACAGCCCGGTGATCAACCCGGCCGGCACGCCGGCTTCCTCGGGGTGATCGATCAACCAGCGCAGCAACTGGATCAGCACGACGTCGAACAGGCGGTCGGCCAGCAGGCGCGAGCCGCAGCGCATGCGGTCGGTCTCGGCGAACAACAGGGTGAGCGCCTGCGCCAGCCCGTCCACCTCGGCCAGCGGAAGGATCAGCACCGGCGGCAGTGCGCGGGCCAGGGGGTTGCGCTCGCCGCCCTCGAAATCGAGCGAGGCGCAGGTGAAATCCGAGCCCTCTTCGGGCGCATTGTGAAAGTCGTGTGCCAGCGGCCGAGGGTAGAACAGCAGGCTGGGTGTCCGCACCAGCAGGCGGCGAGCGGCACCACTGCGCGCGCGGTGCGTCACCACCATCTCGCCGCGGCGCAGCACGTGCAGGAAGCCGCGCCCCGGCTGGGCGTCGAAGTGCGTCACGCCGCACAAGGGGCCGGTGTGGAACAGGTGCGCGCGCACCCTGAAGCGTTCAAGCAATGAAGAGAGGCGATCGATTCGGCTACCCATGGCATGCGACCTGGACGATAAGTCATGATTGATGGATCAATTGAATCGTATCGTACAACCCCGGGCGTGAAACTGCACGGACACCGCACGGGCTCACTCCCATTGCGGCGCTCCCCCCCTTCCATCCCAAACCAAGGAACTGCCATGCCACGCACCGCCCTTCCCGACAACCACTCCGCCCCGGACGCCAGCAAGCCCCTGCTGGCCCAGATCCACGGCACCTTCGGCGTCACGCCCAACATGTTCAAGGCGGTGGCCAACTCCCCGGCTGCGCTCAAGAGCATGTGGGGATCTTTCGGCGCGCTCGGTGGCGGTGTCATTCCGCCCAAGCTGGGCGAACAGATCGCGGTGGCGGTGGCCGAGCGCAACGCCTGCGAATACTGCCTGGCCGCGCACACGGCACTGGGCCGCCAGGCGGGTGCGAGCGCCGATGAAATGTCGGCGGCGCAACAGGGCCGGTCCACCGATGCGAAGACCGCCGCCGCGTTGCACTTTGCGCTCCAGCTCGTCGAGGGTCGCGGGCAGGTGCAGGAGGCCGATGTTCAGCGGTTGCGCGATGCGGGTTTCGGCGATGAGCACATCGTGGAGATCGTCGCGCATGTCGCGCTGAACCTGTTCACCAACTACGTGAACCTCGCGCTTGCCGTGCCGGTGGATTTCCCTGCGGTGAAGCTGCACCGCGCGGCTTGAGCGGCTGAGGCTGCCCTCGTTTCACCTCGCCGGCAGCGCAGGGCCGCCGTGAAGGCCAAGTTGCGCATCGACACGTTCGATGTTGCCCTCGTGGCTGATGCGCATCCGTTCCAGCTCGCCACGGATGCGCGGATCGCCGATGCGCACAAGCAATTCCCGCAGCTTCCTCTCCACCCACCCCTGGCCTCGGTTGAGCAGTGCCAGCCGGGCCGCCGGATCGGCCACGGCCATGGCCTTGTCGTAGAAGGCCCCGGTGCGGGTGGACGGCGTGGCTCCGGCACTGCGGATGGCGTCGATCAGAACCCCGCACCACGTCACCTCGTCATGGTGGATATCGGTCAGCAGGCGCTTGAAGCCGGGATCGTCGGTCTGCCTGATGCTCTCCAGCGTGACGCGTGCGCCTGCGCGCTCGGCTTCCAGCAGTTCATTGAGCGCGGCAAGTACGCGGCCCTGATCCGCATGGGCTTCCTGGGCCCAATCCGGCGCATCCGCAACGCGCTCCGAAGACGACATGCCCACGACCTGTTCCGAAAACGCCGATGGCGTCGATTCGCGTGCCTGCAAAGCCGCGGCCGCATCGGCAGCGATCCGCTGCACGCGCTCGCGGGCGCCGGTGACGGCGTCGATGCGCTCCACGCCCTGGCCTGCGTAGAGCGCCATGGCCTCGAAGTCACCCGTCATCGACCGCAAGGGCGAGTCGGTGCTGAACAGGTAGATCGGCCGGCCCTCCTCTTCTCCGATCACGACTCGCCGGTCATCGAAGGGGTCGCCGTGCTCGCCACGGGTGACGCTGTTGCGCAGCACCCGCACGCGAGCACCGCGCGGCCAGTTGATATGGAACGCTTCGGTGAGAACGGTCTGATCCGGGCCCGCCTCCACGATCCACTGCTTGTGCGCCGCGTGGGCAAAGGATTCGTGCGTGGCGATCAGCGCAGTGCCCAGAACCCCGCCCTGGGCGCCCAGCGCCATCACCGCGGCGACATCGGCTCCATCTGAAAGGCCGCCTGCCGCGAGAACCGGCACGCGCACCGACGCCAGCACCTCGGGCAGCAGCTCCAAGAGGGGCTGCAGGCCGCGCACGTGCCCACCCGCCTCCCGGCCCTGCACGACGAGAAGCTCCGCGCCCGCGTCCTGCGCCTCGCTCGCCTCCCGGACTGAACCGACCTGGCACACCACCGCGACGCCGGCAGCGCGCAGCCGCTGGACGATGAGGGCGGAGAGATCCCAGAACAGGCCCACCACCGGAACCCGCAGCTCGATGCAGGCGTTGATCTGGGCTTCGAGCAGCGCCGGGTCGGTTGCCGCCGGGATCAGGCTGACGCCGAACTTCCGATCCGTGCAGGCCCTGACCTTTCGAACCTCCTCGCGGATCAACGCAACCGGCTCCCTGACCATGCCGAGGAAGCCGAACCCACCAGCCTCGGTGACTGCGCAGACCAGCTCCGAGCGGGCGACGCCGCCCATGCCCGCCAGCACCAGGGGGATTTCGCATCCGAGCACATCGCACACGGGCCGCCGCAACATGTGCGCACCGGCGCGAAGGTCCTGCATGGGTGAGTGGGGGGTCGGGGAGGAGGACATGGCGTTTCCTTGATCGGCCTCGAATTTTTGAAGACATCTTGTCCGCCAACCAGTGAATTGTTATTCTGGATAAGCACAAAAGATTTGATCTCAATCGTGGACATCGCCCTCGCCCGCACCTTCCTGGAAGTCGCTTCGACAGGCAGCTTCGTGGCGGCCGCCGAGCGGCTGCACCTCACGCAGACGGCCATCAGCGCGCGCATCCGGCTGCTCGAAGAGCACCTGGGCCGGCCGCTCTTCGTGCGCAACAAGGCAGGCGCGCGGCTGACCCCGGCGGGCACGCGCTTCGCACGCTATGCGAGCACGATGGTCCAGCTGTGGGAACGCGCGCAGCAGCAGGTCGCCTTGCCGCCAGGGCGCGAGGAAGGCATCAGCGTCGGCAGCGAACTCAGCCTCTGGCATCCCTTGATGGCGGACTGGCTCATCTGGATGCACCGCGTCTGCCCCGAGATCGCACTTCGCGCGGAGGTCGACAGTCCCGCCAGATTGCTGGATGCCGTTCAGAACGGCTCGCTCGATCTGGCCGTGCTCTACAACCCGCCCCAGCGCCCGGGCCTGGTGTGCGAGTTGCTTGCCGAGGAGAAGCTGGTGATGGTCACCAGCTCTCCCGACGCGAAGGCGTACCGTGAGCAGTATGTCTACGTCGACTGGGGCCCCAGCTTCGCGAGCAACCACGAGGCGGCATTCGCGGAACTGAGCAATGCGCCGGTGTCGATCTCCCTCGGGCCGCTGGCCCTGACGTATCTGCTGACCGTCGGAGGCGCGGGGTACTTTCGCGTCAGCACGGTGCGCCCCTTTCTCGAAGCGGGGTCGCTGACTCTGGTCGAGGGCGCGCCCGAGTTTTCTCATTCGGCGTTCGCCGTGTACGCGCAGCAACGGGAAAACGAAACGCTGGGGCGCAGCCGCGCAGGCTTGCGGCTGATTGCCGCAGAAGGTGAGAAACCCGGGCCGGGCCAGCCCATCGCATCGCGGCCGGTCCTGGCCGGATAGCGAAGCGCATCGCCTGCGATCCACCGTCAGTACATCGGCTGCCAATCGCCATACAGCATGCGCCGATCGTCGACGCCGCGCACGCCCGGGATGTTCTCCGCGGCGATGCGAGCCGCTTGCCTGTCGGCCTCGTTCTGGACAACCCCGACATAGCTCACGACCCCGTTCCGGACGAAGACACTCGACCAGTTACCTGTCCACCATGGCTGGTTGCCAAGCTCCTCGATCAGTCGGTTCCGGATCGCTTCATCATCGGTCTGGGGCCGCGGGTCCACCGCCGGCGCCGTGTTCGTCGCCAGGGTGCGCACCAGGTCGGCCCGCGTGACCACGCCCACCAGCTGGTCGCCACGCAGCACGGGAACACGGCGGATGTGCCGCTTCTCAAAGAGGGTGGCCAGCTCCGCCAGCGGCGTGTCCTCCGGCACGCTGACCACTTCGCGGTTCATCACGTCGCGCACACGGCCACCATGCGACTTGACGTACGCGGCAGACTCGGACCGCGTGAGGCGCTGCCACCAGTTGCGGTAGCCCGTCCAGATGTCGGTCCCGATTTCGTGGCGATGCAGCAGGTCGCCGCCGCCCACCACGCCGACCACCCGGCCCTCATCGATGACCGGCACGCCGCTGATGCGGTTTCTCAGCAGGATCTCCACCACGTCGTGCAGCGACGTGTCGGGCGTCACCGTGATCACAGGTGAGGTCATGATGTCTTTGGCGTTCATCGGCTGGCTCCTTTCGAATGAGGGATTCGAGGAGATACCGGTCGTTCAGCACCTCCCGCAAAACGGCCGCGTGGTTCTGGATCGGATCGCGGGCGTCGTACAGGAGGGTCAGCCTTTGGTGGCGACGCAGCCCGTCCAGCAGGCGCAGTGCCTCCTTTCGCTGCGCCAGCTCCACTCTGTACCGTTGCTCGAACGCCTTCCAACGCGCCGACTGGTGCCCGAACCACACGCGCAGCTCCGTGCTGGGAGCGATGTCCTTGAGCCAGAGATCGAGGGGCAGTTGCGCCTTCGGCAAACCGCGAGGCCACAGCCGATCGACGAGCACGCGCGCGCCGTCCACCGCATCCGGCGCCTCGCGCGCACGCTTGATGACAACGCGCGTGCGCGTGTCCGGCCCCTCCAGGGGCGGCGCATGCGCCGACACTCGAATGCCCAGCACGATGACTCCTTTGCACAGAGGCTTGGGTCCGAAAGCCCATTCCGTGGCACCCATCTTCCACATCGGCATGCAAGAAGTAAAACGACATTTATTGCCATTTAAAAGTAAAGAGATTGCTTCGATTTCGCGGTCACGCCTGTGAAGATCAGGCCGGGCCGCACAATGACCTGCGCCGGGTTCCCGGCCGAGCCGATCTCATCGCGCGCCGAACAAACACACGCCATGCCGGTATGCCGACAGCCAAGATGAATGCGCCCGCAACACCGCGCCGCACCGAGGCCATCGAAGGCCTGTTGCGCGAGGTGCGAGCCTGCACGCTGTGCATCGCGCATCTGCCGCAGCCACCCCGGCCCGTGCTGCAGGCCGCGCCGCAGGCGCGCATCCTGATCGCGGGCCAGGCGCCTGGCCGCAAGGTGGCGGCCAGCGGCATCCCGTTCGCCGACGCCAGCGGGGACCGTCTTCGCCAGTGGATGGGGATCGGCGCGGACATCTTCTACGACCCGAACGTCGTTGCGATCCTGCCGATGGGGTTCTGCTATCCGGGCAAGGCCAACGCGGGTGACCAGCCGCCTCGGCCGGAGTGCGCCGCGGCCTGGCGCACCCGCCTGCTGGCGCAGTTGCCCCATCTCCAACTGACGCTGGCGATCGGGCAATACGCGCAAGCCTGGCACCTGAAGCCGGACCGCCGCCAAACGCTCACCGAGACCGTTCGCAACTGGCGCGACCATGGGCCCGAGATGATTCCGCTGCCGCATCCAAGCCCGCGCAACAACCTGTGGCTGCACCGCAATCCCTGGTTCGAAGACGAGGTGCTCCCTTCGCTGCGGGAACGTGTCGCAGCGCTGATCGCACCCCCTGTTGGCGCGTGACGAAGCGGCTCAGCAGGCCGGCGTGGCGTTCATGCGGGCGTTGTCTCGCATGCGCGCGCCCCGGCAGCGAGGCGAACCGGAATCTTCAGGTAGCTCACCCCGTTGGCTTCCGCCCTCGGCAACCGGCCGGCGCGGATGTTGACCTGGATCGCCGGCAACAGCAGCGTGGGCGCGGCGAGCGTTGCATCGCGCCGCTCGCGCATCGCAACGAACTCGGCTTCGGCCACGCCTTCATGGGCATGGACGTTGTGCAGTCGCTCCTCGGCGACCGTGGTTTCCCAGGCATAGGTGTCGCGGCCCGGCGCCTTGTAGTCGTGGCACATGAACAGCCGCGTCTGCGCGGGGAGCGCAAGCAGGCGGCGGATCGAGCGGTACAGCGTCAGCGCGCTGCCGCCGGGGAAATCGGCG
>CAZBOF010000107.1:11248-13197 GCA_964493285.1 uncultured Rhizobacter sp.
CCGCTTGATCGATCGAAAAAGGTCATGGGCATTGCCGCCGGGGAAATCGGCGCGCGCGGTGCCGTAGTCGGGCATGAACAGCGTGTCACCCACGAACACTGCGTCGCCGATGCGGTAGGACACGCAGGCGGGGGTGTGCCCTGGCGTGTGCAAGACCTCCACCGTCAAGGCGCCCATCGGGAACGTCTCGCCTTCGCGCAACAGCCGATCGAACTCGCTCCCATCGCCCGAGACGTCGTCGAGATTGAACGCCGGGCGAAAGATCACCTGCACGTCGCGAATGTGCTCGCCAATCGCGACTCGCGCTCCCGTGCATTGCTTGAGGTACGGTGCGGCGCTCAGATGGTCGGCATGGGCATGGGTTTCCAGAATCCAGGTGATGGCCAGATCCGCCTCGCGCGCAGCCGCCAGGACGCGTTCGGCCGAATCGGTCGAGGCCCTGCCGCTGCGGTGGTCGTAGTCGAGCACGGGATCGATCACGACAGCTTGCCGCGTGGCGGGGTCGGACACCAGGTAGGTCACCGTGTAGGTGGCCTCGTCGAAGAAGGCCTGGATCTGAGGGGATGCTTGCATGGCGTGCTCTCTTGCCAAGAGTGTCAGTATTTATTAGATTACTCTAAATTAGAGAATTCTTAAATACAACGCACCATGGCACTGCGCAAGAAGAACCCGTTGTTCCTGAAAGACGGTGCGGCCCAAGCCGCAGCCATGCTGCGGGCGCTCGGCAACGAACATCGTCTGCTCGTGCTTTGCTTGCTGATCGAGCATGGAGAGATGACGGTGGGCGCGCTGCACGAGAACGTGGCGCTGAGCCAATCAGCCCTGTCCCAGCACTTGGCCAAGATGCGCGACGAAGGGCTGGTGACTTTCCGGCGCGAGGCGCAAACGCTCCACTACCGCATCGACAACCGCGACGTCGCCAAACTCATTGCCACGCTCAAAACCATCTTCTGCCCCTGACCTTCACCTGGAAACCATCCCATGTCCGTGAAAACCATCTCCCCCCAAGCCGCACGCGAACTTCTGAACCAGGGTGCGGTCTTGATCGACATCCGCGCCGCGGACGAGCATGCACGCGAACGCATCGCGCTGGCACGCCATGTGGCCGTGGAGCGCCTCGAAGACGGTGCGTTATCGAACGAGGACGCGCCGGCCGTCATCTTCCACTGCGGCTCAGGCCACCGCACGCAGGCCCATGCGCGCGCACTGGGTGCCTGCACGGCGGGCAGTGTCTATCTGCTCGAAGGTGGCCTGGATGCTTGGAAGAAGGCGGGCCTGCCCGTGGTAATGGACGCATCGCAACCGCTGGCGTTGCAGCGGCAGGTGCAGATCGCGGCGGGCTCGATGGTGGTGCTGGGCACCGTGCTCGGGTCCACGATCTCCCCCTGGTTCCATGCCCTGGCGGGTTTCGTCGGCGCGGGCCTCGTGTTTGCCGGCTTGTCGGGCTTCTGCGGCCTGGCCCGCGTGTTGATGCAGATGCCCTGGAACCGCAAGATGCGGCCCGCCTGAGCACCGCTGCAAGTGCTGGCAGACAACCTGCCCCAATGAAAAAGCCCCGGGCCTTGCGGGGCGTCGGGGCTTCTTTGAGAGTGCCAGGCGATGCCTGGCGACCTCGTCACATGTGGTCGATCATCACCTGGCCAAAACCGGAGCAGCTCACCTGCGTGGCGCCGTCCATCAGGCGGGCGAAATCGTAGGTCACCTTCTTGGACAGGATCGACTTCTCCATCGAGCTGATGATGAGGTCGGCCGCTTCGGTCCAGCCCATGTGGCGCAGCATCATTTCAGCCGACAGGATTTCCGAACCCGGATTCACGTAGTCCTTGCCCGCGTACTTCGGTGCGGTGCCATGGGTGGCCTCGAAGCAGGCCACGGAGTCGGACAAGTTGGCCCCCGGTGCGATGCCGATGCCGCCCACTTGCGCGGCCAGCGCGTCGGACACGTAGTCG
>CAZBOF010000108.1:0-12961 GCA_964493285.1 uncultured Rhizobacter sp.
ACACCGTCATCGTCATGACCAGCAACCTCGGGTCGCACCAGATCATGCAGATGGCCGGGCAAGACAGCGAGGCCATCCGTGACGCGGTCTGGGTCGAGGTCAAGCAGCATTTCCGCCCGGAGTTTCTGAACCGCATCGACGAGACGGTGGTGTTCCATGCACTCGACCGCTCGAACATCGAGGCGATCGCGAAGATCCAGCTCAAGGTGCTGGAGGCCCGCATGGAGAAGATGGAGATGAAGCTGGATGTCTCGCAGCAAGCGCTGGCTGAACTCGCGAAGGTGGGGTTCGACCCGGTGTTCGGCGCGCGGCCGCTGCGCCGCGCCATCCAGCATCGCATCGAGAACCCCGTGGCGAAGCTGATCCTCGAAGGCAAGTTCGGGCCGAAGGATGTGATCCCGGTCGGCATCGAAGACGGCGAGTTCGTCTTCGAGCGCGTGGTTCACTGAGTGGGTGCGCCGGGCTCCAGCAGGGGGTCCAGGCGCTGAATCTGCAGGCGCGCCAGTGTCAGGTTGGCATGCGACTTGTCGAGGACAGCGTGCATCGCCAGGCCGGGATGCCCCGGCACGGGCCGCACCAGCAAGTGGTGAGCGCCGAGTGTGATGGCGGCGTCCGGCACGGCGTGGCCGAGGCCGAGGCCGCGGCTGGCCTGTGTCATTGTGTTGATCAGCGCCGCGCCGTGCAGGCCGAGTTCGGCCAGCCCGGGGCGCGCGCCGGCGTGTGTCACGCCTTGCCCGCTCTGGACGTCAAAGATCGCCACGCTCACCATGCCGGCGAGTTCGCTCACCTTGCTCGCATAGCGTGACAGCGGGGAGTCGGTCGTGCTTGCCGCGGGTACCCCCACTGTCGGCATGGGTGCCATTACCAGCGGAGGCGGTGACGCGGCCGCCGGCAAGGTGGCCGGGTCAGGCTCCGACGCGCGGGTGTTGGCGCCGGGCAGCATGGGAAGGCTGGCGCCGGACGCCGTGCGCACGGTTTCGCGCAGACGGTTCCAACTGCCGCTGATGAACGTCCAGGCATCGGCCGGGCGAGTGACCTGCGGTGTGGTCCGCACATTCACACCGGTGCCTTGTCCCAGTGCGTTGCCATAGCCGGTGATGGCCGTCGAGGCGCTCAGCGGCAGCAGCAGCAGGTGGCGGTTGTGCCAGTGGGTCTCGACCATGCCTTCTCGCAGGGCCTGCAATGACGAGCTGATGAGATGCGGTGGCATCTCCCCCACCATCACGACGCCCAGGCGGCTGTAATTCAGCAGCACCAGGGCCAGTTGCTGCCGCGCGGCGGTGTCTGCATCCACCGCGGTGGTGTACAGCCGAAGCGACTGGCCGCCCGAGGGAAAATCGAGAAACTCCAGCGTGGCCAGCGGGGTGCCGTAGCCCTGGCGGCGGACAACGAGCTTTTGAAGTTCGCGCCCGCTGGCCGCAGCGATGCCGAGCAGCAGCCTGCGCGACGAGGCCGTCCCGATGTCGTGCAGCGCGATGAACTCCGGCTGGAGATGATCGAACTGCTGTTGCATGGCCTGCGCCGGGTCACAGGAGACGAACAGCTCGCGTTGCTGCGGGCTCACCTGCCGCCCGATGTCACGCCCGTCGTCGCCGGTTTCGTCTTCTTCCCGCGGCTGGATGATCGTGGCGGACGACTCTGCTCGTGTGGCTTGCCATGCCGGGTCGTCCGGTTGCGGAGACGATGCTGGCGACGGGCTGATGGACATGGTGGGCCTTGAATGACCGAACGGCGCCGGCCCCTTGCCAGCGCGCGTTCAAGGTGGCAATGATTTCACAGGCCGGGGCTGTCGGGAATCCCCTTGGACCCTCGCCTGTGAGGGTGGGGGCCGATCGATAGAATGAGCCGGCCTTGCCACCCTCTTCAGCGAGCGCGTCTGCGCGCTCGCGCAACATCTTCATGCCGACGACATCGCCTGATTCCTCGACCTTGCCTGTGGTCATTGTGGGCGCCGGGCTTGCCGGATTGACCGTCGCGCTTCACCTGGCCGAACACAGGCCCGTGGTTGTGCTGGCCAAGCGCCGGCTCGACGAAGGCGCCACCGCGTGGGCGCAGGGTGGCATCGTCGGCGTGCTGGGCACCGACGACAGCATCGAATCCCATGTCCGCGATACACAGGATGCCGGGGCGGGACTGGTCGACGCTTACACGGCGCGCTTCATTGCCGAGCACAGCGCGGCTGCCGTGGAATGGCTGGTCGCGCGCGGTGTGCCGTTTTCGCCAGACCCCGCCGGCCCGCTGGGCTTGCATCTCACCCGCGAAGGCGGGCACGCCGTGCGCCGGATCGCGCATGCGGCCGATGCCACCGGCAAGGCCATCCATGACGTGTTGCTGGACGAGGTGGCGCGGCACCCCAACATCCGCCTGCTGGAGCGCTGGATGGCGGTGGACGTGATCACCTCGCGCCATCTGCGGCGCGACGAGCAGCCGAGCTGCTACGGCGTCTACGCGCTGGACATCGAACGCCAGCATGTCGAGACCCTGGCGGCTTCGGCTGTGGTGATGGCGACGGGTGGCGCCGGCAAGGTGTACCGCTATACGACCAATCCCGATACCTCCACCGGCGACGGCATTGCGATGGCCTGGCGTGCGGGGGCCCGCGTGGGCAACATGGAGTTCATCCAGTTCCACCCGACCTGCCTGTACCACCCCCAGGAGCGCAGTTTCCTCATCACCGAGGCCCTGCGCGGCGAGGGCGGGCACCTGCTGCTTCCCGATGGCACGCGCTTCATGCATGCGCACGACGAGCGCGGCGAGCTTGCGCCGCGCGACATCGTGGCTCGCGCAATCGACTTCGAGATGAAGAAGCACGGTGTCGACAACGTGTTGCTGGATGCCACGCATCTAGGGGCCGAGTTCCTGAAAGAGCACTTCCCGACCATCTACGCCCGCTGCCTGAAGCTGGGCATCGACATCACCACGCAGCCGATTCCGGTGGTGCCCGCGGCACATTACACCTGCGGCGGGGTGGTGACCGACCTGCAAGGCCGTACCGACGTGCCAGGCCTGTTTGCCGTGGGCGAAACCACCTACACCGGCTTGCATGGCGCGAACCGTCTCGCCAGCAACTCCTTGCTGGAGTGCGTGGTCCTGGGCAAGACCTGCGCCGACGAGATCCTGCAGCGCGCCGGTGGCTCTGCCTCGGATTTGCCGCCGTGGGACGAAAGCCAGGTCGAAAACGCCGACGAGCAGGTGGTCATCTCCCACAACTGGGATGAGCTGCGCCTGCTGATGTGGAACTACGTGGGCATCGTGCGCACCACCAAACGGCTGGAGCGGGCGCTGCACCGGATCAGCCTGCTGCGCAGTGAGATCGATGACTATTACGCCAACTTCCGCGTGACGAGAGATTTGCTGGAACTGCGCAATCTCGTGGATTGCGCCGAGCTGATCGTGCGTTCGGCGCTATTGCGCCGTGAAAGCCGCGGCCTGCATTTCAGCCGGGACTTTCCGCAAACGCTGCCGGTGAGTTTCCCCACCGTCTTGGTGCGCCCGGCCTCCAGCCGCAACCCGTTGCCGGGCGGCGGCGCCGCGACCGGGCTGTGCGGCTGAGGCCGCCTCAGAGGCGTTCCAGCACGCGCATCGAGTAGTCGGTTGCCTTGATGTCTTTGGTGAGGCGGCCGATGGAGATCCGGTCGACGCCGGTGGCTGCGATCTCGCGGATCTGGCCGAGCTGCACATTGCCCGACACCTCCAGCAGCGCCCGTCCCGAATTGATGGCCACGGCTTCGCGCATCAGCGGCTCGGTGAAATTGTCGAGCAGCACGCTCTGCGCACCGGCGTCGAGGGCTTCGCGCAGCTGGTCGAGGTTTTCCACCTCGATTTGAATCCCGACGCCGGCCTTCAGTGCCAATGCGTTGCGCAGCGCCGCGCCCACGCCACCGGCAGCCGCGATGTGGTTCTCTTTGATGAGGATGCCATCCCACAGTGCCATGCGGTGGTTCTGTCCGCCGCCGGTGCGCACGGCGTACTTCTGGGCTTGCCGCAGACCGGGCAAGGTTTTGCGTGTGTCGAGCACGGCGCATCCTCGCGGGTTGGGCGAAGCACCCGCCATCGCATCGACGTGGCGGCGGGTATGGGTGGCGACGGCCGACAGCGTTTGCAGAAAGTTCAGGGCCGGGCGTTCCGCCGAGAGCAAGGCACGCGCACTCGCCTCGATCTGGCAGACGACGGTGTCGGCGGGCATGCGGATGCCTTCGTCCACTTGCCAGGTGATTCGCGCTTGCGGATCCAGCGCATGGAAGCAACCATCGAACCAGTCGCGTCCGCAGAGCACGGCGTCCTCGCGCACCAGCACGCGGGCCTGGATGCGTTGCCCTTCGGGCACGAGGCGCGCTGTCCAGTCGGCCTGGCCGATGTCTTCGAGAAGGGCGTCTCGGATGTTGCGTTCGCGCGCTTGCGCCAGCGTCTCGTTGTACTCAAACATGGCAAGGGAATGAAGGGGGTCAGGCCGCGCCGATGTTGGGTACGAGGCCCGGCTTCTGGGTGACCGTGGGGTTGCGTTTGACGAAGTCGAGCATGCGGTCGATGCACCCCAGCGCCTGGCTGCGGATGGGCTCTTCGACGTGGATCTCGCCGATGCCGCTTTCTAAGCACGCCACCACGCCTTGCAGCGCGTTCATGGCCATCCATGGGCAATGCGCGCAGCTCTTGCACGTGGCGCTGCTACCTGCGGTGGGCGCCTCGATGAAAGTCTTCCCCGGCGCGAGTTGGCGCATGCGGTGGAGCAGGCCGTTGTCCGTGGCGACGATGAAGGTTTGTGCGTCGAGGTCGACCACGGCATTCAGCATCTGCGACGTGGAGCCCACGACGTCGGCCTGCTCGACGACGCTGCGAGGCGACTCGGGGTGGACGAGCACCTTGGCGTGCGGGTATTGGGCCTTCAGCAGATCGAGTTCGAGGCCCTTGAATTCGTTGTGGACGATGCAGTCGCCGTTCCACATCAGCATGTCGGCGCCGGTCTGGTCCTGGATGTAGCGGCCCAGGTGGCGATCAGGTGCCCAGAGGATCTTTTCGCCCCGGTCTTTCAGGTGCTTGGCAATCGCCAGTGCGCACGAACTCGTCACCATCCAGTCGGCGCGGGCCTTCACCGCGGCGCTGGTGTTGGCGTACACGACCACCTTCCGGTCGGGATGGGCGTCGCAGAAGCGGGCGAAATCGTCCGCCGGACAGCCGAGGTCGAGCGAGCAGGTCGCATCGAGATCGGGCATCAACACCCGCTTCTCCGGGCTGAGGATCTTGGCGGTTTCGCCCATGAAACGCACGCCTGCGACCACCAGCGTCTTGCTCTCGTGGTCGCGCCCGAAACGGGCCATCTCCAGGGAATCGGCGACGCAGCCACCGGTTTCGAGCGCCAGGTCTTGGAGGTCACCATCCACGTAGTAGTGGGCGACCAGCACGGCGTTGTGCCTGGCAAGGAGTTCGCGCGCCCGGGTCTTCCACTGCTCGCGGTCGGCCGGGGTCAGGGGCGGCGGAATCTTGGCCCATGCATGGGCAGTACAGCTGGCCCCGGAAGCGTCTTGCCGGGTGTAGTCGAAAAGCACTTGACTCATGATTTGGCGGATGGCTGGCCTCTGCGGACCGCGAGGTCGCTCATGGTAGCCCAGCACCCGCGGACGCGCCGGCGCGTGGATTGGCCGGCCCGACAGTCAACCCAGGTTCTGGCCGGCTTGCATCAGCTTGTAGCGCACCAGCGCGAGCTGGGATTTCTGTTTGTCGAGCAACGCAAACAGGAACAGGTCGCGCCGGGCCGGCACGGTGCGCATCAGGTGATGGCGCTCGCTGGTGCTGGTCATGACTTCGTCGACATCGTCTGACAGGCCCGCCTGCGGCGCGAGCAGGCGGTTGGACTGCAACATCCTGGCGCTGGCGGCTGCGGTGAGTTCGAGCGGAACCGGCAACACGCCGCGCACGTGTTGCGCAATCACGGTGCCCGAGACGGCATCCACGACGGCACATCCGAGCACGCCATCCAGCGCGGCGACGGCGGAAAGCGCCTGGAGTGCCACGCCTTGCGCCACCCCGGGCCGTTCAGGGGGGTGGAGGTTGGGCTCATGTTGCGGGTGCGTGGCCGCGAGATCGGCCACGCGGATCGGAAATCCGTCGAGGTTCGGGGCGCTGGGGGCATGGGCCGGTGCCCACACGGGCTCCTTCTTCACGCGGTTCCACATGCCCAGCAGAGCGTTCCACACGGCTGAGGCGCTGGTCAGCGATTCGTTCAGCACCTGGACCTTCAGGCGCGCCGGCCATTCGGTCATGCCGATCTGGTTGGCGATCCACACCGCGTTGGGTGGCAGCATGAACAACAAGGTGGGGCAGCGCCAGCCGGGCTCGTAGACGGCGGTCTGCAGCGTGGCGATCAGGGCGTCGACCGCGTGCGGCTGCATGGCGCCGACGATGACGGCCGTCATGTGGCTGCGCTCCATGAGGGCCAGCGGGATGGCGGCGTTCTCCGTGCCGGGCGCGCGCACGTCGGCGTGGTAGATGCGCAGCAGGTCTTCGTTGCGGCGTTCCAGAGTGGTGCGCTCGATCGTGGCCAGCGTGCGCAGCGTGCTGCGCTCGCGCAAGTGCAGCCGCTCGATGGGGCGGCCGCTCGCGTCGGACAAGGCCTTGATCACGCCCGAGGCCCACAGGCCGGTGGGGTCGTGCAGTGCGATCAGGCGGCTGGCGGTGTCGAGGTCGGCGCGGGTGGCGGCAAAGTGCTCCCGGATGGCCTGGGCCGGCGAGCCAGTGACTTCGAGGTCGCGCGTGTGGTTGTCGACGATCTGCCCGCGCTCGTTGACTTCGGGCGCCACGTCTTCGAGCAAGGTGGTGGCGGCGAATCCGTGATCGGGCTCGTCGGTGTCGCTGGGCGGGCTTGCGCCGCGTCCGAGACTGCGCAAGCTGCGCAGGTCACCAAACAGGGAAGTCAACATGGGGGCACTCCGGCAACCCGCATTCCAGGTGCTGCGGGGTCACCACACAGTCTATTGCGCGGTTGCTGCCCAGTGGCGCTTCCGCCAGGCCGGCGGACCATTCATGCAGGGGGGTGCTCGGCAAAAAAGCGGCGTGGCGGCGCCCCCATCGATCGCGTGACCATGGCGGTGAACGCGCTCGCGCTGGCGTAGCCCAGTTCGGCGGAGATCACCGACATGGGCACCTTGCGCGCGGCCAGGGCCAAGGCCTTGGCCAGCAGCACCTGCTGGCGCCATTGCAGGAAGGTGGTGCCCAGTTCGCTGCGGAACAAGCGTGCGATGGTGCGCGGGCTGGCACCGGCGCCCCGTGCGCAGGTTTCGAGCGTGGACCATCGTGTGGGATCGTCGAGCACGGCTTCGCACAATGTGCGCAGACGTTTGTCGTGCGGCATGTCCACCCCGATCGGCACCGGCTGCGCTCGCCGCAGTTCGTCCAGCACGAGGGCGGCAAGATGATGCTGCCTGTCGGTGGGAACCGCCGTGGGGATGTGCTCGATCAACCCGGTCGCCAACTCGCGCAGAAGGGCCGACACCTCCAGCACCCGGCACTCCCGCCAGGGCGACGAGGGGTCCGGCGAGTCGTCCGGGCCGCAATGACCGGCCGTCTGGTGCAAGTACAAGGTGCACAGATCCGCGTTCTCCACCACGGTGACGATGTGCTCGACGTCGGGCGGCACCCAGACCGCGCGCGAAGGCGGGACGATGTACGTGCCGCGGCCGGCGGTCATGCGCACGATGCCGGTCAGCGAGAACGCCACCTGGCCCCACGCGTGGCGGTGCGGGTCGATGTGCGTGTCGGCGGCCAGGCGGCGTGATTTCACGCGCACCGGGAATGCCTGGGAAGGCGCAAACCGCAACGGATCGATGGGCGGCACGCTGGTGTGGCGGCGAAATCGGAGCGGGGGGGAGGCCATGGCTGGAATTCGATAGAAATTGACAAACTATCGTAACCTCGCCGACCCCCTGGCGCCTACATTGGCTTCCATAGCCCCTCCTGCGGGTGCAGCGCCCTTTCGAACCTTTCTCATGACAGCTACTTCAGTTCCCCTGCGGCAAGACGCGAAAACCATCGGCCTGATCGGCGTCGCCCACGGGACGTCCCATTTCTTCCACATGCTGCTGCCGCCGCTGTTCCCGCTGTTCATCCGGGATTTCGGGCTGAGCTATTCCGAACTTGGCCTGCTGGTGACGATGTTCTTCGTGATTTCAGGCATCGGGCAGGCGCTGGCCGGGTTCCTGGTCGACCGGGTGGGTGCCCGGCCGGTGTTGTTCGTTGCGATGAGTTGTTTCGTGCTCGCAGCGCTGGCCGCGGCCACGGCGCAGGGCTACGGCGGGCTGATGCTCGCGGCGGCGCTGGCGGGCCTGGGCAACTCGCCCTTTCATCCGATCGACTTCACGATTCTGAACAAGCGGGTCTCGCAGCCGCGCCTGGGGCATGCCTTTTCCGTGCATGGCATCTCGGGGAACCTGGGATGGGCGGCCGCGCCGGTTTTCCTCACTGCCCTGACGGCGCTCACGGGCTCATGGCGCTGGGCGACGGCGGGCATGGGGATGTGGGCCCTGTTCGTGATTGCGCTGCTGTGGATCCATCGCGAAGCCATCGACGACCGCCGCGGCGCCTGGCTGCATGAAAAATCGCCCACCCAGGCCGATGCCCAGGCGTCGGGCGAGCACCCGCTGGCATTCCTCCGGCTGCCGTCGGTCTGGCTGTGCTTTTCCTTCTTCTTCTGGTCGACGTGTACCCTGAGCGCAATACAAAGCTTTGCCAGTCCGGCGCTGCAAAGCATGTACGGCCTGCCGCTGTCCATCACCGCCTTCGTGATCACCGGCTACATGCTGTGCAGTGCCGCGGGCATGGTCGTTGGCGGCTTCCTCACGGCCAAGACCGACCGTCTTGAGCGCATCATCGGAATCTGCTTGCTGGCGGCAGCCGCCATGCTGGTGCTGGTCGGCACCGGCATGTTGCCGGGCATGGCCGCGGTCGCGGTGGCGGCGGTGTCGGGCTTCGGGGTGGGCCTCGCAGGGCCCTCGCGCGACATGCTGATCAAGCAGGCTTCGCCACCCGGTGCCACCGGCCGCGTGTACGGCGCCGTCTATTCCGGGCTGGACCTCGGCTTTGCGGTGGCCGCGCCGGTGTTCGGCGCCCTGCTCGACCACGGGTCACCCAGCACCATCTTCCACGGCGCAGCCTTCACGCTGGTGCTCGGCGTGGTTTCGGCATCCTTGGTGGGGTTGCGCATTGCACATCTGAGAGGAGCCCGTAAAGTGCCTGCATGACGTTCGCGTGCGGGGAATCATCCATCCAGATGTCCTGGCCTTCGCTCCGCCAATGGCGGATGCGCGGGGGGTGGATCGGGCCCCGTCGTTCGAATCCGTCTTTGCCCAGGCGCTTGCCGGCGGCATGCCCGACCCTGTTGCCTCAGCTCGACACCCCCGTGATCGCCCGCCGGACCATGGTCACGATGAAGCTCGCCGCCGCACAGGACCCATCGTCCCTCCACACGCTTCCATCATGAACGCTTCCAGTTTTACCACCTGCGACCTGTGCGACGAACACAAGAACAGCAGCGATGGCAGCTTCCGCGTGCTGCCCCCGGTTTTTCACGATTACGGCAAGCGCCGCAAGTTTTCGGGCCGTGTCACCACGCTGAAGTGCCACGAAGACAACACCCTCGTCAAAGCCGCGCTGGACACGCCCGGTGAGGGCCGTGTGCTGGTTGTCGATGGAGGCGGTTCGTTGCGGCGGGCCCTGGTGGGCGGCAACCTCGGGGCGGCCGGTGCCCGCAACGGCTGGGCCGGCATCGTGGTGGATGGCTGCGTGCGTGACAGCGCCGAGCTGTCCGCGTGCGACATCGGCATCCGTGCTCTGGCATTGATGCCGCTGCCCACCGAGAAGCGCGGCGAAGGGCAACGTGATGTCGCGGTGCAGATTCAAGGCGTGTGGGTGCGGCCGGGCGATTGGCTGTATGCCGACGAAGACGGCATCGTGGTCGGTGCGACGGCGCTGACACCCGCCTGAAGCACGATGCTCGCGTCACGCGGGAAGGGCGGCATGCTGGGGGCGCCCCCGTTGCAGGTCATGGCATGGCTGTCCACCTGTTGAGCGAACCGATCGCGCTTGTCACGGGGTTCGATGCCTTTGGCGGGTTGCTGCGCAACCCCAGCGGCTGCGCCGCGCAGGCCTTGCACGGCCGGACCGTGGCGGGGCATCGCATCGTCGGCGCCTTGCTGCCAACGGCATTCGAGGCATCGCTTCGGATGCTGCTCGATCTGGTGGAGATGCACGACCCCGCGCTGGTGCTCTGCACCGGGCTGGCCGCGAGCCGGCATGCTTTCTCGCTGGAGCGTGTGGCGATCAACCTGGTCGATGCCGAGTACGCGGACAACCATGGCGCACAGCCGGTGGACGCGCCGGTGATTCCGCGCGCCCCCGCGGCCTACTTCAGCACATTGCCACTGCGGCCGATGCAAGCTGCACTTCTGCGCGAGGGGGTGCCCGTCGAGTTGTCACTGAGCGCTGGCACGTTCGTCTGCAACCACGTGTTCTATGGGCTGATGCATGCCCTGGCTGCGCAGCCGCAATGGCGTGGAGTGCGCGGGGGCTTCGTGCATGTGCCCAGCCTTGAGACCATGTCGCTGCCGGCGCTGGTGCAGGGCCTGCAAGTGATGCTGGCCGCCGCGCTCAGCGAAGCACGTCCAGCAGCCGGTCCAGCCCGCCTTCGTTGATCGCGACCATGGCCTGCTCGCGCACCTTCGGCTTGGCGTGATAGGCCACGCTCAGCCCGGCCACGCCCATCATCGGCAGGTCGTTCGCGCCGTCGCCCATGGCGATGGCCTGCGCCGGCGAGATGCCCAGCTGCGCGCAGGTGGCCAGCACCATGCGCTTCTTTTCGTCCCCATCGCAGATGTCGCCCCAGGGCTGGTCGACGAGGCGGCCGGTCAGCGCGCCATCGGCCACGTCGAGCACATTGCTGCGGGTGAAATCGATGCCGAGGCGATCGCGCACGTGGTCGGTGAAGAACGTGAAACCGCCTGAGACCAGAAGTGTCTTCAGGCCGGCGCGCTGGCAGGCCCGCACCAGCGTGTCGGCCCCTGGATTGAGCTGGAGCCGGCGGTCGAGCACCTCCTGCATGGCCGACACCGGCACGCCTTTCAGCAAGGCCACACGCCGGCGCAGGCTTTCCTTGTAATCGGTGATTTCGCCGCGCATCGCGGCTTCGGTGATCGCCGCGACTTCGGCCTTGCGGCCCGCCGCGTCGGCGATCTCGTCCACGCACTCGATGTTGATGAGCGTGGAGTCCATGTCGAACGCGATGAGCTTGAACGACGCAAGCTGCAGCGGTGGCGTGATGGCTTGCACCGTGAGGCCGGGGGCGATGTCTGTGGGCATGGGGTCGGTTCAGGTGTCGGAGGGGGTGGGCGTGCCGAGGGAGCGCAGCACGTCGCGGATGAGCTGGGCACGGTCCTTCGGGTCGAGCGTGCTGCGCTCGATGCGCAGCTTTTCATTGCCCGCCAGTTTGATGTGGCGATTTTTCTGCACGAGTTCGATGATTCGCATGGCATCGACCGGTGGGTTCGGGCGGAAGCTGATCACCATCAAAGCAGGCGCGGCGTCGATCTTGGTCACGCCGTAGGGTTTGGCGTGCACCCGCAGGCGGTGCACGTCGAACAGCGTCTGCCCTTGAGGCGGAAGCTTGCCGAAGCGATCGGTGATCTCTTCGAGCATGGTGTCGATCTGCTGAAGGTTGTCGGCCGTCGCCAGGCGCTTGTACAGGCTCAGGCGGGTGTGCACGTCGCCGCAGTACTCGTCGGGCAGCAGCGCTGGCGCATGCAGGTTGATCTCGGTGGTGGCCGACAGCGGCGACAGCAGATCGGGCTCGCGGCCGGCCTTGAGCGCGCGCACCGCCTCGCTCAGCATCTCGTTGTAGAGCTGGAAGCCCACCTCGACCATGTTGCCGCTCTGGTTCTCGCCCAGCACTTCGCCCACCCCGCGAATCTCGAGGTCGTGCATGGCGAGGTAGAAGCCGGAGCCCAGCTCCTCCATGCTCTGGATGGCATCGAGCCGCTGCGCGGCTTGCTTGGTGAGGCCCTCGATCTCGGGCACCAGCAGGTAGGCATAGGCCTGGTGGTGCGAACGGCCAACCCGCCCGCGCAGCTGGTGCAGCTGCGCTAGGCCGAACTTGTCGGCACGGCTGATGACGATGGTGTTCGCGCTCGGTACGTCGATGCCGGTTTCGATGATGGTCGAGCACAGCAGCACGTTGTGGCGCTGGGCCACGAAATCGCGCATCACCGCTTCCAGCTGGCGCTCGGGCATCTGCCCGTGCGCCACTGCAATGCGCGCTTCGGGGAGCAGTTCTTGCAGCTTCTGCCGGCGGTTCTCGATCGTGTCGACCTCGTTGTGGAGGAAGTACACCTGCCCGCCGCGCTTGAGTTCGCGCAGCGCCGCTTCGCGGATGGTGCCGCTGCTCTCGTTGCGCACGAAGGTCTTGATGGCCAGGCGACGCTGCGGTGCGGTGGCGATCACGCTGAGGTCGCGCAAGCCTTCGAGCGCCATGCCCAGCGTGCGGGGAATCGGCGTGGCGGTGAGCGTGAGTACGTCCACCTCGGCCCGCATGGCCTTGATGGCTTCTTTGTGCCGTACGCCGAAGCGGTGTTCCTCGTCGATCACCAGCAGGCCGAGCCGCTTGAACTGCACCGTCTGGCTGATGAGCTTGTGCGTGCCAATCACGATGTCGATCGTGCCGTCGGCAATGCCTTCGAGCGCGGCCTTGATCTCCTTCGGCGAGCGAAAGCGCGACAGCTCGGCCACCTTCACCGGCCACTTGCCGAAGCGGTCGGAGATGTTTTGGAAATGCTGTTCGGCGAGCAGCGTGGTGGGCGCAAGAATGGCCACCTGCTTGCCGCCGGTGACCGCAACGAACGCGGCGCGCAAAGCCACCTCGGTCTTGCCGAAGCCGCCGTCGCCGCACACCCGCCGATCCATCGGCTTGGGCGACACCATGTCC
>CAZBOF010000109.1:0-12809 GCA_964493285.1 uncultured Rhizobacter sp.
GTCTTGCTGGCCAGGCTGCAGCGGCGCGCCCACGGTGTGCACGCAGGGCACGAAGACGCCGTCTTCACCCAGCACCTCGAGCACGGCCTTGCCCATGCGGGTCATGATCTTCATGTTGACCGCGACATAGGGGCTGTCGGAAAGCTCGACACCGATGTGGGCGATCGGCGAGCCGATGGGACCCATGCTGAACGGGACGACGTACAGCGTGCGGCCCTTCATCGCGCCTTTGAAAAGGGCTTTGTTTCCCGTTTGGAGCAATTCCCGCATCTCGGCGGGGTCCATCCAGTTGTTGGTCGGGCCCGCGTCTTCTTTCTTCGCGCTGCAGATGAAGGTGCGATCTTCGACACGGGCGACATCGCTCGGGCTGCTGCAGGCCAGGTAGCTGTTGGGACGCAGTTCGGGGTTGAGTTTCTTGAAGGTGCCGGCGGCGACGAGCTGGGCGCACAGGCGGTCATATTCCTGCTTGCTGCCATCGCACCAGTAGACATCCTTGGCTTCAGTGAGCGCGGCGATCTCCGCGACCCAACTGATCAGCCGGGGGTGGTTGACATAGGCTGGCGTGTTCAGGCGGACGCCTTCCATCATGGGTTGGTTCATGTCGAGTCCGATCATCAAGAAGTTACGAAGCGGTATCGGGCGAGCCTCTTGGCTGGGTGGCGCAGGTTCGAGGGGCTCGCCCCATGCCGCACACGGTGCTGGCCGCGGATAGCGGTCGCTCTTCGGCGGGCTGCCGGCCGCGTTTTGCGGCGGGTTGAAGATTGTCATCCCAATGTCATGCGCCCGAACCCACCGGGTCTCAGGGGGCCATGCAACTTACGCATGCAGCCATGCCTGACGTGTTGTGAACTTGTTCCCACTTGCCGTGTTTTGTGCAGTGCACGATAGGAAATGGGGGCCGTAAGATCATTTCATGGACTTTCACCGTCGCGCCTTGGCGGCGCTTTTGGGCGCTTCGTTGCTCCCTTCTGTGCATGCGGCTCAGCGCAAGTCGCTGGCCGACCCGATGCGCTTGGGCGTGGAGCAGGCCTTGATGGATTCGGGGCTGGCGCGTCAGTTCCAGCGGGCGTTTGGCCGCGACACTGGCGTGGCCGTGCAGTTGGTGGCGGGCTTCAGCGCCGGTTTGCTGGAGGCGCTGGAACGGGGTGAGTTGGACGCCACGATGACCAACGCGCCGCAGCTCGAACGCCAGCTCGAAAAGCAAGGCTTGGCCCACGACCGCCAGATGGTGGCCGCTGGTGATTTCGTGCTGGTGGGCCCGCTGGCGGGCGTTGGCCGCAAGGCGGTGGATCCGGCGGGTATTGCGAAAGAGCGCGATGTGGTGATGGCGTTGGCGAAGCTGGCACGCGCGCAGGCCCGGTTCATCGCGCCCGTCGAAGGCAGCGGCGCGCACCTGGAATCTTTGGCGCTTTGGCGGGAGGCCAAGGTGGCGCCGTCGGCTCCCTGGTACGTGCAGGGCGGGCGCAATGCGTTGGAGCAGGCTGCGGCCGAGGGCGCCTACACGCTGGTGGAGCGGGGGGTGTGGGCCGGCCGCGGACGCAAGCCGCTGGCGGTGCTCGTCGAAGGGGACCCGCGCCTGGCGACGCAGGTGCACGTCATGCGCTCGTTCCGTGTCAACCACCCTGCTGGAAAGCTGTTCACCAAGTGGGTGTCGGGCGGACAAGGGCGGCGGGTGGCGGCGCAGGTGAAAGGCTGGCGCGCAGCCCCGCGTTGAACCGGGTCGGTGGCTGTGCGGCATCATCTCGGCATGGCCGAGCGTGTCGTGATCAGTTTGAACCGTGCGTTGCCCCATGAAATCACGATTGGCGGGCGCGGGGTGATGAGTGCCATCGGCAAGGTCGCAACGTCAGATCGCGTGGCCGTACAAAGGCTGGGGCTCGAAGGTGACGAGCAGGCCGATCTCAGCGTCCATGGGGGGTTGTCCAAGGCGGTGTACGCCTATCCGGCGGCGCATTACCCTTTCTGGCAGACGGTGCGGGCCCAGGCGCAGGCCGCGGCCTGGGGCGATCCGCTGTCCCCGGGGTCGCTTGGCGAAAATCTCACGCTGTCAGGCTTGCTTGAAAACCAGGCCTGGGTGGGCGACGTGCTGCGTTTTCCCGATTGCGAGCTGGCGGTCAGCGAGCCGCGGTTCCCATGCTTCAAGCTGAACGCCGCTTTGGGGTTCGCGCAGGCTGCGAAGATGATGGCGTCCAGCGGCTGGTGCGGTTTCTACCTCGCCGTGCGGGTTCCCGGCACGTTGCAGGCCGGCGACCCGTTTCGGCTCATCCCCGGTCCTCGGGAGGTCGGTATTCCTGAGCTGTTCCGGTCCCGGCTGGCTGCGCAGGCGCGCTGACCGGCGTTCAGCCTGCGGAAAGGGCGGGGTAGTCGGTGTATCCCTCGGCGCCGCCGCCGTACAACAGGGCTTGCTTCAGCGGGTTCAACGGTGCGTTCTGCCGCAGCCGCTGCACGAGGTCAGGATTGCCGATGAACGGGCGGCCGAATGCCACCAGATCGGCCTCGCCGCGCGCCACGGCACCGATGGCCATCTGGCGGTCGTAGCCGTTGTTGGCGATCCAGGCACCTGCGGGGTAGGCTGCCTTGTAGCGCTCGCGCAGCGCGCCGTAGTCGAATGGCGGTGTGTCGCGCGCGCCCCCGGTCTGGCCCTCGACCACGTGCAGAAAGGCCAGCTTCAACGGTGCCAGTTGGCCCACGAGATGCCCGAACAAGGCCTGGGGGTCGCTGTCTTGTGCCGCGCCGTTGCTTTGGGTGACAGGGCTGAGCCGCAGGCCGGTGCGTCCGGCGCCGATCTCATGGACGATGGCCTGCATCACCTCGATCATCAATCGCGCGCGTTGCGGGATCGAGCCGCCGTAGGCGTCGGTGCGGTCGTTGATGCTGTCGCGCAAGAACTGCTCGAGCAGATAGCCGTTGGCGCCATGGATCTCGACGCCGTCGAATCCGGCGTCAATGGCGTTGCGCGCAGCGCGCCGGTAGTCGTCGATCAGGCCGGGGATTTCGTCGATGTCCAGGGCCCGGGGCGCGGATGTTTCGACGAAGCCTTCTTTCAAGAAGGTCTTGCTCTGGGCGCGGCGTGCGGTCGACGACACCGGAGCCTGCCCGCCGGCTTGCAGCGACACATGCGAGATGCGGCCGACGTGCCACAGCTGGATCACGATCTTGCCGCCCTGCGCATGCACGGCCTGCGTGATCTTCTTCCACCCGGCGACCTGCTCGGGGCTGTGAATGCCGGGCGTATCGAGGTAGCCCTGGCCCTGCGGGCTGATCTGGGTGGCTTCGGTGACGATCAGCCCGGCGCTGGCGCGCTGGGTGTAGTAGTCGGCCGCCAGCGGCGATGGCACCTGGGCGGCGGCTGCGCGATTGCGCGTGAGTGGCGCCATGACGATGCGGTTGGACACGGCGATGTCGCCGACGCGGGTGGGTTCGAACAGATCGGGCATGGCTCGGAGTGCAGAGGTGGGTTGTTCGCGGGGGGGAGTCAGAAGCCTTCCAGCACCAGTTTGCCGCGCGCGGCACCGCTTTCGATCAGCGCGTGGGCGCGCTTCAGGTTGGCGGCGTTGATGGTGCCGTAGTGGTCGCCGAGCGTCGTGCGCAGTTGCCCGGCGTCGACCAGTTGCGCCACGCGCTGCAGCAGTGCGCCTTGGGCGCCCATGTCGGCGGTCTGGAAGGTCGAGCGCGTGAACATCGACTCCCAGCGCAGCGAGAGACTTTTGCTCTTGAGCAGCATGACGTCCAGCGGGGTGGCGGGATCGTCGATCAGTCCCAGCCGCCCTTGCGGTGCCAGGGCTTTGACGATCTCGGCGTAGTGCAGATGCGTTTGCGTCAGGCTGGCGACATGCGTCACCTGCGGCAGGCCCAGGCCGGCCAGTTCTTCCGACAGCGGTTTTGTGTGGTCGATGATGTGGTGGGCGCCCAGGTCGCGTGCCCACGCCTGGGTTTCGGGGCGGGAGGCCGTGCCCACCACCACCAGCGGCGTCAGCTGGCGGGCGAGTTGGGTGAGGATGGAGCCCACGCCGCCCGCCACGCCGATGATCAGCAGGATGCCGGGGGTTTGCGGCGTGACTTCGAGCCGGTCGAACAGCAGTTCCCATGCGGTGACGGCGGTCAGCGGCAAGGCCGCGGCCTGCACGAACGAGAGCGACTCCGGCATGCGCGAGACGATGCGTTCGTCCACGCAATGCAGTTCGGCGTTGGTGCCGGGACGGGTCACATCCCCGGCGTACCAGACGCGGTCGCCGGCCTTGAAGCCGGTGACCTCGGCGCCCACGGTATCCACGATGCCTGCGGCGTCCCAGCCGAGCACCTTGGCTTCACCCGCGGGCGGTGCAGCGCGCTTGCGTACCTTGGTGTCCACTGGGTTGACCGAAATGGCTTGCACGCGCACGCGCAGGTCGCGCGGGCCGGGTTGCGGATCGGGCAGCGTGACGTCGATCAGCGATTGATCGTCCGAAATGGGCAAGGACTGTCGGTAGGCAACGGCTTTCATCGGGCTTCCCTTCGAGGCATCGGTGACTGCGCACTGTAAGACGCTTGGCGAGACGGCACAGCCCGCGACGACAATACCTGTCTCCGGGGTTCCGATCTGACGCCAACATGCTCGCTTACCGACACGCCTTCCACGCCGGCAACCATGCCGACGTGCTCAAGCACATCGTGCTGATGCGCGTGCTGCGCTACATGAACCAGAAGGAGAAACCGTATCGCCTGGTGGACACGCATGCCGGCGCGGGCGGCTATTCGCTGGAAGGCCGCTATGCGCAGAAGAAGGGTGAATTCGTCGAGGGCATTGGCCGCCTGTGGGCGCATGCCGATCTGCCGGAGGCGGTGGCGGACTATGTGGCCTGCGTGAGGCAGTTCAACCCCGAAGGGCAGCTCGAGCAGTACCCGGGTTCGCCGGCGTTTGCGCAGATGCTGCTGCGTGCGCAAGACCAGTTGCGGCTGTTCGAGCTGCATGGCACGGACCATCGGATCCTCGCCTCGTACCTGGGAGGTGTGAAGGGCGCGGAGGTGTACCACAGCGATGGCTTCGACGGCCTGAAAGGCCAGGTGCCGCCGACCTCGCGCCGCGGCGTGGTGCTGATGGATCCCTCCTACGAGGGCCATCACGACTACGGGCGCGTGGTGGCCTCCCTGCGCGATGCATTGACGCGCTTCGCCGAGGGCGTCTACATGGTCTGGTATCCGCAGGTGAGCAAGGTCGAGGCTGCCGAGTTGCCGCGCCGGCTGGAGTCGTTGGCGCCCAAGGGATTCCTGCATGTGCGCTTGACGGTGCAGCAGCCCGACCAGCAAGGCTTCGGGCTGGCCGGCAGCGGCATGTTCATCATCAATCCGCCCTACACGATGCATGACGAGATGGTTGCGTTGCTGCCGTGGCTGGTGGAGGTGCTGGGCCAGTACGACGGCGCCAACTACCTGATCGAACAGCGTGCGGCCTGAAAGGGATGCGATGACGACCGACGATGCTTCCGCACCGGCCGAACGCGGGCCGCTGGCCGGCCTGAAGGTGCTGGAGCTGGGCCAGTTGATCGCGGGGCCGTTCGCGGCCAAGACGCTGGCCGACTTCGGCGCCGACGTGGTGAAGATCGAGCCGCCCCGCAGCGGGGACCCGCTGCGACAGTGGCGCCTGCTGCACGAGGGCACCAGCGTGTGGTGGCAGGTCCAATCGCGCAACAAGCGCAGCGTGACGCTGGATTTGCGCCAGCCCGAAGCGCGGGAGATCGTGCGGCGGCTGGCCACCGAATGCGATGTGCTGGTCGAAAACTTCAAGCCGGGCGTGATGGAGAAGTGGGGCCTGGGCTACGAGGCGCTGAGCGCGGCGAATCCGGGGCTCATCATGCTGCGTGTCAGCGGGTATGGGCAGACGGGGCCGTACAAAGACCGCCCCGGCTTGGGCGTGGTGGCCGAGGCGATGGGTGGCTTGCGCCATCTCACCGGCGAACCGGGCCGCGTGCCGGTGCGCGTGGGGGTGAGCATCGGCGACACGCTGGCCTCGCTGCACGGTGTCATCGGCGTGCTGATGGCGTTGCACCATCGGCATCTGAGCGGCCGCGGGCAGGTGGTCGACGTCGCCTTGTTCGAGGCGGTCTTCAACTGCATGGAAAGTCTGCTGCCGGAGTACAGCGCGTTCGGCGCCGTTCGCGAAGCAGCGGGTTCCGCGCTGCCGGGCATTGCGCCGAGCAATGCCTACCCCTGTGCCGACGGATGGGTGCTGGTGGCCGGCAACGGCGACAGCATCTTCTCCCGCCTGATGAGCGCCATCGGGCGCGACGACTGGGCCCAGGATCCTGCGCTGGTGGGCAATGCGGCGCGCGTGGCGCGCGTGCAGGAGATCGATGCGGCCATCGGCGCCTGGACGTCGGTGCGCAACGTGAATGACGTGCTCGATGCCCTGAACGCGGCGCAGGTGCCCGCGGGCCGGATCTACACGGCCCGGGATATTGCCCAAGACCCGCACTACCGGGCGCGCGGGATGATCGAGCGCCTGACCTCCGCGGAGGGTTTGGAGGTGGACGTGCCGGGCATCGTGCCGAAGCTGAGCGCCACACCCGGGCGGATCACGCGGCGCGCGCCCACTTTGGGCGAGGACACGAGCGCGGTCCTGCGCGAACTGGGCATCACGCCGGAGCAGGAAGCCGCGATGCGCGAGCGCGGGGTGCTGTGAGGCCGGGCTGCGGCTTCAGCTCTCGCGCCGGAAATTGCGAAAGGCGCCGAGCATCCATGACCGCATGCCCACCACCAGCGTGAAGGGCCGCTTCTGCTCGGGCGGGAGTTTCTGGTCGGCCAGGTGCTGCTGGGCGAAATCCTGGCCAATGCGCTGAAGCCGCTGCGCAAAGCTGGCGGAGAGGCTGCGGCCGATCTGGCCGTGCACCAGCATCAGCATTTCGCCTTCGCCATCGAAACCGCCGCCGAAGTAGTCGTGCACCGCGTGCTCGCGGAAGAAGGCCATGGCCGGGCCGTGCGGGCGCCAGCGGAAGGTCCGGGCCACCATCAGGCGGTAGCGGTTCATCGGGCGCAACTCGATGAAGCGCAGGCGATCGAGCTTGGCGAAGTAAGCCACGCACTCGGCTTCGGTCAGGGTGTAGCTCGACACGATCTGCTCGAAGGTCCATTGGCTCAGGCAGCAGATGGCGATCAGCATCAGCCGCCGGTCGGCCACGATGGCTTTTTCCTGCTCCAGCGTCAGCTCGCGGCGCCGCGGCTGTGCGTCGGCGACTTTGCGGGCCACCTCGGCGAAATCCATCTTCAGGACCCGCAAGACGTCGTCAATGCGTGACAGCGGCATGTCGCCCTTCGCGAAGATGCGCTTGATGCTTGATTCCGCCATGCCGAGCGATTCGGCCAGTGCGGCGTAGGTGATGCCGGCGGCTTTCAGTTCGGCCTTCAAGGCGGTGACCAAATCCACAGTGGTGCTCATGGGTTGCCTTCTCTAAAAGTATCGAAAAACGATACCAGAAGACCCAATACACGCCACCATTTACACAGATATTGATACCAGATGGTGAGGTGGAGAAGATGCGCGCCTTGTCCAACCCCGCCCCGATGCCATGCACACCTCGACTTCCACCCAAGGCCCTCGCGCCTGCCAGATGCCGCTCCTGTCGTGTGCTTCGCAAGCCGGCCCGTTGCGCGGGGCGGGGCAGGCGATCGTGCCCGCCCGCGCGACGCTCTTCATGGCGCCGCCACGCGATGAAGAGGTTGCGCCATGATGGTCCGCCTTGTGGCCCTGGGCCTGCTGGCGGCGACCATTGGCTGGGCCTACGGTTGCCCCTGCGAACCGGCGGCGGCCGACGCGCGGAGCGCCTCGCGCGCGGTGGCATCGGCGCAGCCGATGACCCAGCCTGAGCCGGCACCCGTGCGTGTGGGGAACGCCTCGGTTCAGGACGTGCGGTAGATTGCGCGACCGCACCCCACAGACACCTTCCTTGAGCAAGAACGAGCACCCCAATCAGTTCGCGTTGCTGAAGCAACGCCGCTTCGCCCCCTTTTTCTGGGTTCAGTTCCTGGGCGCCGGCAACGACAACCTTTTCAAGTTTGCGTTCACGGTGATGGTCACCTATCAGCTCCAGGTGAGCTGGTTGCCGCCTGAGATGGCCGGGCTGGTGATCGGAGCGCTGTTCATCCTGCCTTTCCTGTTGTTCTCGGCAACCAGCGGGCAGTTGGCCGACAAGTACGACAAGACGGCGCTCATCCGCTTCGTGAAGTGGTTCGAGATCGCGGTGATGCTGCTGGCTTCCTACGGCTTCTTGCACGCCGATGTCCCCGTGCTGCTGGGATGCGTGTTCCTGATGGGGTTGCATTCCACGCTGTTCGGCCCGGTGAAGTTCGCCTACCTGCCGCAGCATCTGAGCGAGCGCGAGTTGACG
The DNA here is from genome assembly GCA_964493285.1 of uncultured Rhizobacter sp. GTDB lineage: Bacteria > Pseudomonadota > Gammaproteobacteria > Burkholderiales > Burkholderiaceae_C > Rhizobacter. The sequence goes on from CAZBOF010000109.1 coordinate 8,361, forward strand.
GGAGGCAACGGCATGGTGGAGATGGGCACGTTCGTGTCCATTCTTCTCGGCAATGTCGCCGGCGGACTGCTCATCGCGATGCCGGAGATCGGCGTGTACTGCATCGTGGCGGCCTGCGTGAGCGTGGCGGTGCTCGGGCGTGTGCTGGCGCAGGCGGTGCCGGTGTCGCCGCCGACCGATCCCGGCCTGAAGGTCAACTGGAACCCGTTCACCGAAACCTGGCGCAACCTGATGCTGGCGCGCGAGAACCTCGTGGTTTTCCGTTCGTTGCTGGGGATCTCGTGGATGTGGTTCTTCGGGGCTGTGTTCCTGTCGCAGTTCCCGTCGTTCGCCAAAGACGTGCTGCATGGCGACGAGCACGTGGCATCGCTGCTGCTGGTGGTGTTTTCCGTCGGTGTGGGCGTGGGCGCGTTGTTGTGCGAGATGCTGTCGCGCCGCCATGTGGAGATCGGTCTCGTGCCGCTGGGGGCGATCGGCATGAGCGTGTTCGCGATCGACCTGTATTTCGCGGCCCGCGGCCTACCGGCCGGCGGCGTGCAGACGGTGGGCGAATTCGTGGCCCGGCCCGCGCATTGGCGGGTGATGGCCGACCTGGGCCTGCTGTCGCTTTTCGCCGGCGTCTACAGCGTGCCGATGTATGCGCTGATCCAACTGCGCTCGCAACCCACGCACCGCGCGCGCATCATCGCGGCCAACAACATCCTCAATGCGCTGTTCATGATCGTCAGCGCACTCGGTGTGGGCGTGCTGCTGCAGCTGCACTTCACGATTGTGCAGGTGTTCCTCGTCGTCGGCGTGCTGAACGCAGTGGTGGCGTTCTACATCTTCCTGCTGGTGCCGGAGTACCTGCTGCGCTTCATTGCATTCATCGCCACGCGGCTCGTCTATCGCTTCGAGATCCGCGGCGATGAACACATTCCCACGAAGGGCGCCGCGATCCTGGTATGCAACCACGTGAGCTTTGTCGACGCCGTGCTGTTGATGGCGGCCAGCCCGCGTCCCATCGCGTTCATCATGGACCATCGCATCTTCCAGATTCCGGTGCTCGGGTGGTTGTTCCGCCTGGCCAAGGCGATCCCGATCGCGCCGCAGCGCGACGACCCGCGGGTCTATGCGCAGGCTTTTGCCCGGGCGCGCCAGGTGCTGGATGACGGCGGCCTCGTCTGCATCTTCCCCGAAGGCGGCATCACGCGCGATGGCCAGCTCGGTGAGTTCAAGGGCGGCACGATGAAGTTGCTGGAGACCCACCCGGTGCCGGTGATCCCGATGGCGCTGCACAACCTGTGGGGCTCGTTCTTCTCTCGCATCAATGGGGTGGCGATGACGCTCCCCTTCCGTCGCGGCATCTACAACCGCGTGGGCCTTGCGGTGGGTGCCCCGCTGCCGGGCGGGCAGGTCGACCTGCCCATGCTGCGCGCGCAGGTGCAGGCCTTGGCCGACCCTCCGGGCTGAGCGCGGCGGTGCCGGCGCTTCACGGCAGCACGGCGCAGAGGGATGAGCCGGGCGTGCGCGTGAACCTCATGGGGCCTTCAGTGGCCGCTGACGTTCCACACATGGACGGTGCCGTCGGCCAGGCCGGTGGCGAGCTGGTTCCCGTCGAAGTCGAAAGCCGTGGCGGTGACCTTCATGCTGCTGGGCAGATAGAGGCGCCCGCGCAGTGAGCCTTTCGACAAGTCGTAGAACTCGATGAGTGACGCATGGGCGATCGCCACCATGCGCCCGCGCGGATCCATGGCGAGCGTGCCGGGCGTGAGGTGCACGCCTTCGATCCAGGGCGACCAGGCAGTGTTGTTGGCGCCGACGGTCCAGCTGAGCAGGCGCCGGCCGCTGGCGTCGGCTGCGATCAGGCGCTTCGCATCGGGGGTGAATGCGAGGTCTGCCAGCACCCCCGAGTTCCACGGCAGCTTGCGCGCCTGCGCGCCCGAGCGAACGGGGCCGACATGCACCGCCACGGGTTGCGCCGAGGTGGCCGCCGCGAGCCACAGGCCATCGGGCGAGTAGGCCAGGTGCGCGATGGGCGTCTTGCCAAGCCGGGCCCATTCCGACCAGAGCCGCGTGGTCGTATCGACCCGCCTCACGGTGCCGTCGTTCAGGCCGTAGGCGAGCGCGATGCCTTCCGGGTGGGCGGCCACGGCGGTGGCTGCGCTGTCCAGGCCCAAGCCCGGAATGATGTCGCCGGTGGTGCTGCGCCACGAACCGCCGCCTTTCGCGTGCGCCACCGCCCAGGTCAGGCCAAGGGGGTTGGGGGCCACGGCGCTCACGGCGCCCGGGGTGCTGAGCCGGCCCGCCACCCGGCCCTTGGCGATGTCGATCAACGCGACCTGATGGCCCACGCCGGCCAGCAGGCGCTCGCCTGTCAGCGTGAACGCCACGGACGTGATGGCCCCGCCCAGCGAGCCGATGGACGATTGGATCAGGCGCTCCGAGCGGCGCACGCCGTCCGCCTGCTCCTGCAGCAGTTCTGCCTGGCGGCGCGTTGCATCCAGCTTGGCCTGCTGTTCGGAGACAGGTGCTTCGATCCGCGCGAGCAGGGCGCGGGCCGGTTCGATGAAGCGGCTCTCATGGCCCGCCGTCGCGATGTAGCTGGAGAGGGCCTGGTGCGCGTCCAGATGGCGGCCCTGCTGGACCAGTGCCTGGGCGTAGTAGTACGAGAAGCTTTCCGGCAAGCGCACGCCGAGCCCGCGCATGGCTTCCATGGCCGACAGCGCGGCGTCCCAACGGCCTGCCCCGACGGCTTCGGCCGCTTGTTGTTCAAGGCGGCCGAGCGCTTCCGCTTGGGGTGCAGGGTTCGCCCAGGCCGCAGCCACCAGGCCGCACAGGGCGAAGGAAACCAGCGCCTGGCGGCATGGTGAATGGGCGGAGAAGGTCTTCATTGGGGCAGGCGGGCCCCCGGCGGGGCGCGTGAAAAAGGGAGGGCGCGGGCGGGGCCGCGGGTCAGAGGGTGGCCAGCAATTGGCGGGCGCGGGCCTGGGTGTCGTCCGAGGCTTCGGGTGCGCGTATCACCCGCTGAAGCACCTCGCGCGCCTCGCTCGTGCGGCGGGCGCCTGCCAACGCGCTGGCGTAGGTCAGCTCGAAGTCGGGAACGGGTTGCCATTGCAGTTCGGCGAGGCGTTCTCGTGAGCGGGCGGCGTCGTCCAGGCGGCCGGACAGCACCTGGGTGCGCATCACGTTGACCAGCGCCTTCTGTTGCACCGTGCGCGATTGCCACTGGGGCGCATAGAGCTGCCAGCCTGCGATCGCAGCCGCGTCGAAGGTGGCCTGCGGTGGTGCATTGAGCGACAGGCCCAGGGGCGCATCTTCGGCCAGGGCCACGCTGACACGCACCTGTTCGGGAAAGCGGGGCAACTGCTCGGCGTAGCCGGCCACGCCCACCAGCAGGCGCCCTTCGGTGGCTTGGCGTTCGGCGGTGTACGAGCCGAGTTCCTGGCCGCGCGCGTCGAAACCGCGCACCGTGACCTGGAACGTCAGCCGGTCCCGATGGGGCGACAACGGGCCGGGCCGGGTGTCGGGCGTGGCGCGTTCGTTGCGCTTTTGAAGCGGGCCATCGGCGTCCCAGCCGCTGCGCGTGCCGAAACACTCGTCGGACTCGACGATGCAGGTCAGGCCCAGCGTCATGGCACCGACCACGATCATGGACATGTCGGCATCCTTCACGATGCGTCGTTGCGGCTGCGTCGCGTCGAATTGCCACGCGCGTTCGACGCTGCCTCGGCTGACGTTGTAGACGATGTGGGCCGAGCCGCCTGCGACGGGGTGCAGTTCGAGTGCCTGTTGCGCGCTGGCTTCGCGATCCAGCCGCCATTCGGTTCGGGTGCCGAGGTCTGCGACCCGGGTTTGCACGTGGCGTGCGCCGCAGGCGGTGAGTACGAAGCAGAAAAGGATGAGAAAGGCGGAGGATGCGGATCGATGCATGGAGAGAAGCGGCTCGGCGGGAGAGAAGGATCGATCCAAACTGTTGCCCAAGTGGGCCGCTATGTCACGGCAAGTGAGGCCGCGCTTGCGCCATTGTGTGAAATCTTGCGGATCATCTCGCCCGGTGAGCCCGCGGGATCGATCGGACTGCGCTCAGGGGATCACGCCGCGTGCCCGGTCCGTCTTGAATTGCGCCCGGAAGGCTGTGAAGCGTCCGGTGTCCAGCGCCTCGCGCACTTCGCGCATGAGGTTCACGTAGTAGTGCAGGTTGTGGATGCTCGTGAGCATGGGCCCGAGCATTTCGCCGCAGCGATCGAGGTGGTGCAGGTAGGCGCGGCTGAAGTTCTGGCAGCAGTGGCAGCTGCAAGTGGGGTCCACCGGCTGCTCGTCGGTCTTGTAGCGGGTGTTGCGCAGGCGCAGGTCGCCGAAGCGGGTGAAGAGGTGGCCGTTGCGTGCATTGCGCGTGGGCATGACGCAGTCGAACATGTCCACGCCGCAGGCCACGCCTTCGACCAGGTCCTCGGGCGTGCCCACGCC
>CAZBOF010000110.1:0-3317 GCA_964493285.1 uncultured Rhizobacter sp.
CGTCGCCGGGACGCATGCCGCCCAGGCGACGTGGTGGTCAAGGTGGCCGGCATCCCGGTGCGCAACACCAGCCAGCTCCTGGCGGCGGTCGCCGGCCTCAAGCCTCAGGAGCCGGCAGCGATCAACATTCAGCGTGGCGACCGTGCATTGGAACTCAAAGTCATCACCGCACAGCGGCCGAAGGCCGTTGCGCGGCGCGAATAAGGCCCGGCCGGCTCTCTCAGCCCGGCCTGTCCGACGGCGCCTCGGCGTCCTCGGGCGCCTGCGTATGGCGGATGAAAACCTGCGCCGCGAGGATGCCCACCTCGTACAAGATGCACATCGGAATCGCCAGCGCCAGTTGCGAAACGACGTCAGGTGGCGTCACGATGGCCGCGATGATGAACGCAATCACGATGAAGTACGCCCGGAAAGAGCGAAGCTTCTCGATGCTCACGAGCCCCATGCGGGCAAGCACCACCACCACCACCGGCACCTCGAACGCGGCGCCGAAGGCCACGAACATCGTGAGCACGAAGCTCAGGTAGGCCTCGATGTCAGGCGCCGCCGTGATGCTTTTCGGCGCGAAGCTCTGGATGAACTTGAACACCTGCCCAAAGACGAAGAAGTAGCAAAACGCCACGCCGATCAAGAACAGCAAGGTGCTTGAAATCACCAGCGGCAGGACGAGCTTCTTCTCGTGCAAATAAAGGCCCGGCGCAACGAACGCCCAAACCTGGTACAGCACCACCGGCAGCGCCAGCATGAATGCCGCCATCAGCGTGATCTTCAGCGGCACCAGAAACGGTGAGATCACGTTCGTCGCGATCAGCGTGCCGCCTTCGGGCAGGGCCGCCACCAAAGGCTCGGCCAGCAAGTCATACAGCGCTCCCGGGCCGGGCCAAAGCGCCAGCACGGCAAAGCACACCCCGACCGCGATGAACGCGCGCACCAGACGGTCGCGCAACTCGATCAGATGCGTGACGAAGGGCTGTTCGGTACCCGCCAGTTCATCGGGCTGCGGATCCTGGGCACTCATGCGCTGCCGCCTCGGCGAGGGCGAAAGCGCGCCACGCGCGCCGCGCCGGACTGCGCCTTGGTGCGCACCCCTGCGCGCTGCTTGTACCACTGCGGCATGGCAGCGCGCTTCACGCGCCAGTTCTTCTTCGGGTGCTTGTAAGCCGGCGTGCCGCCAAGCCCCAGATGCGAGTCGCCGCCAAAAGGAGGTGGATCAGCCTGGGCCCACGCGTCTTCGAGCGCCGCAGTGGTCTGTCTCATCTCCTCGGAGACCGAATGCTCCACGTCGCGTGCAGCGTCTTCGATCTGGCCCTTCATTTTCTTCAGCTCTTCGAGTTCAATCGATCGATTCACTTCCGCCTTCACATCGGCGACATAGCGCTGCGCCTTGCCGAGCAGGTGGCCCACCGTGCGCGCGACGCGCGGCAAGCGCTCGGGGCCGATCACGATCAACGCCACGGCGCCGATCAGTGCCAGCTTGTCAAACCCGAATTCGATCATGCGAAGCCGGTATTCGCCGCGCGTTCAGACGGCGTGCAGCCGGGTTTCATGTGCGGGTCTTGGCGTCCACGTCGACGGTGTTGGGATCGTTGGCCTTGTTGGCCGTGACCTGGGGGTTCGATGCCGACGCGTCAGCGCTCGCCGCACCGTCTTTCATGCCGTCCTTGAAGCCCTTGACGGCGCCCCCAAGGTCGGAACCCATGTTCTTGAGTTTCTTGGTTCCGAAGATCAGAACCACGATGGCCAACACGATGAGCCAGTGCCAGATGCTGAAAGTACCCATGATGGAACTCCTGAGAGAGATGGGAGAAGTTTAGGCGAGGGATGTGACGGCTGCGTCAGTCCTTCAGCCCTTGGTCCATGGGCGGGGGCCGCCCATGGCATGCAGGTGCAGATGCGGCACCTCCTGGCGACCATCCGGCCCATTGTTGACCATCACGCGAAAGCCCCCGGTGACGCCGTGCTCGCGCATCAGTTGCGGCGCCAGCGCCAGCATCCGGCCCAGCAGGCCCTGGTGGACCTGCGGGTCCGTGTCGTAAAGCGATTCGATGTGCTGCTTGGGAATCACCAGCACGTGCACCGGCGCCCACGGCGCAATGTCGTGAAAGGCCAGCAGATCATCGTCTTCATAGGCCTTGCGGCTCGGGATCTGCCCGGCAACGATCTTGCAGAAGATGCAATCGGGGTCGTGCGTCATGTCAGATGCTGGAGAGGAAGTTCATTTCACGACCATCGGCTTGCCGTCGTTCCAGTTCAGGAACCCTTTGACGATCCGATAGATCACCCAGATGCCATCGGCAATCAGGATCAAGATCCCGATGCCCACGATGAACAGCACGACGCCCAGAACAGCCCACAGCAGCGCCCACCAGAAAGTGCGGATCTGCCACGTGAAATGGCTTTCATAAAGAGTGCCCGCCGCATCTTCGCGCTTGAGGTAGTTCATGACGATGGCCACGATGGCCGTCAAGCCGACGAATGCGCTGACTGCATACAAGATGTAGATCACCAGCGTGAGCTGGCGCAAATTCGCCAGCTTTTCAGAATCGTTGGCGGGTGCAGGGTTGAACACGTCGTTCATGGCTTCCTTTCGTCTTCATCTCGGCGCTGCGTCTTGCGCAGGGCGAATTCTTCCAGGCCGGAGAGTCCCTCCCGCCGCTCCAGTTCGGCCAGCACATCGGCCGGCTTCAGCCCGTAGGCACTCAATGCGAGCATCGAGTGAAACCAGAGGTCCGCAACCTCGTAGACGATCTTCTGCGTATCGCCATCCTTGGCGGCGAGAACGACCTCCGTCGCCTCTTCTCCGATCTTCTTCAGAATGGCATCGTTCCCCTTTTGGAACAGACGCGCGACATAGCTTTTCTCGGGGTCGCCCTGTTTGCGCGACTCGATCACTTCGGCCAAACGGGCCAGGGTGTCGTTGCTCATCATTTGTAGATGCTTTGCGGATCTTTCAAGACCGGCTCGACGGTGCTCCAGGCTCCGTCGGCGTACCGTTGGAAAAAGCAGCTGTGACGCCCCGTGTGGCAGGCAATACCCGGTTCATGGCCTTGCTGGGTGACCTTGAGCAGCACCACGTCGTTGTCACAATCCAGGCGCATCTCGTGAACCTTCTGGATGTGACCCGACTCTTCGCCTTTGTGCCACAGGCGGTTGCGCGAACGGCTCCAGTAAACCGCTTCGCCCAGACGGGCGGTTTCGGCCAGCGCTTCACGGTTCATGTAGGCGAACATCAGCACGTCCTGGGTGCCCACTTCCTGAACCATGAACCGAGACGATCGCCCGACTCGCTGATTCTTTTGAACTAAACCTAGACGAAC
>CAZBOF010000110.1:3327-11787 GCA_964493285.1 uncultured Rhizobacter sp.
CACTTCCTGTGCAATCACCGGGACCAAGCCTTGCGCATCCCACTTGATCTCGTCGAGCCAATCCAATTCAGTTCCCCACCCATCCATGCGCGCCCGCGCCGAGCGGGTCAGTGTAGCAATCAGGCCCCGTGCGTCGCGCCGGCAAACCCGCGTTCGGCGGCGAACCATTTCAAAACCGGCAGTGTGCCGGGCAGCACCGGAGACACCTCGACCGGCAGCGTCTGCCACGCCATCGCCTGCTTCTCCCGCATGTCGAAATCACCTGTCCACTCGTGTACTTTGCAGAAATGCAGGCGCACCCGGGCGTGTTCGTAGTCCACCAGTTCGGTCTTCCAAGGATGCACCGCACCAATGGTGATGCCAATCTCTTCTTGGAGTTCGCGGCGCAGGGCCTGTTCCACGGTTTCACCAGCCTCCAGCTTGCCGCCCGGAAATTCCCAATAGCCGGCATACACCTTGCCCTCGGGGCGGGAGGTCAGCAGAAACCGCCCCTGTGCATCCATCAGCACGCCCACGGCCACGTCGACCGGCGTTCTCGCCTGGGCCACGGTGCTCATTGGGACGCCCTCGGCCCTGCCAGCCACGAACGAGCCCCTGCAGGCAGCCATGCGGCACTCATGCGGCATGCCTGCCCGCGTAGTCGCGTGCGAACTGGAACGCCACGCGCCCGGAGCGCGAACCGCGCTCCAACGCCCATACCAGACTTTCCTGGCGGGCCTCGGCAATCGCGGGCTCGGCCACCCCGAAGCCGCGCAGCCACTGCGCCACGATCGCCAGGTACTCCTCCTGGGTGAAGGGGTAGAAACTGACCCAGAGGCCGAACCGCTCGCTGAGTGAGATCTTTTCCTCGATCACCTCGCCCGGATGCACCTCTCCGTCTTCGGTGTGGGTGTAGCTCAGGTTGTCTTTCATGTACTCCGGCAACAGATGCCGGCGATTGCTGGTCGAGTAGATCAGCACGTTGTCGGAGGCCTGTGCAATGGAGCCGTCGAGGATCGATTTGAGCGCCTTGTAGCCGGGTTCGCCTTCGTCAAAGCTGAGGTCATCGCAGAACACGATGAAGCGCTCCGGCCGACCTGCGACGAGATCCACGATGTCGGGCAGGTCGACCAGATCGGCCTTGTCCACCTCGATGAGCCGCAGCCCCTGCTCCGAGAATTCGTTGAGGCAAGCCTTGATCAGCGAGCTTTTGCCCGTGCCGCGCGCGCCGGTCAGCAAGACGTTGTTGGCCGCGTGTCCTTTGACGAACTGCTCGGTGTTGCGAACAAGACGCTCCTTCTGAGGCGCCACCTCCACCAACGCATCCAGGCGGATGGTCGCCACATGCTTGACAGGTTCCAGGATGCACGAGCCCGCGCGTCGACGGTAGCGAAACGCCGTGGACGCCGACCAGTCGGGTTCTGCCAGGGTGTGGGGAAGTACGGCTTCGAGCCGGGTGATGAGTTGCTCTGCGCGCGAGATGAGGTGCAGAAGCGAGTCGGGGAGCTGAGACATGCGCGCAGTTTAATGGGCCCGCCGCGGCCCGCGCATCGCAGCGCCCGCGCGAGAACGGCCGATCAGGCGCGCACGAGAAGCTGGTAAGCGATGTCCAGGTGCTCGGTCGGAACGCGTTTGAACCCGGAGCGGGCATAGCGCTGGAGACGCCCCACGACGAATCCCGTCAGCACGGAGGCCTGCGCATTGGCATCCACCGTGGGTGTATGCGAGCCCGCGGCTTCGGCGGCTTGGCGAAGACTTTGGCGAAGCTGGGACTCGATGCGGTCGAAGAACTGGTTCATGCGGGAAACCAGGCGCTCGTTCTCGAACACCAGCGCATCGCCCACCATCACACGCGTCATGCCCGGATTCTTTTCCCCGAACTGCAAGACGACACCCAGAATCTTCTGGGCCTGGATGCGGCCGTCGCTCTCGCGTTCGCCGATCTGATTCACCAGCGTGAAAACACTTTGCTCGATGAACTCGATCAAACCTTCGAACATCTGCGCCTTGCTGGCGAAGTGGCGATAGAGCGCCGCTTCGGAGACGTCGAGTTTGGCGGCCAGTGCGGCGGTGGTGATTCGCTCTGAACCCGGCTGCTCCAGCATGGACGCCAGGGTTTGCAGGATCTGTACACGCCGCTCCCCAGGCTTAGGCCGTTTGCGGCCCGCCGGTCCTGCAGCATCTACGGGGAGCGAAATCGCTTCTTCGAGGGGGGTTTCTGCATCGGTCATCGGTGGGAGGGCCTGTTGTCACAATCTTTGCAAGGTTTTTATTGACCGAATTCTTGCATAGACATAGGGCGGCTTAACGCATTGGTGGCCGCAAACTTCCATGCGGTTGTTCACACTCTTGCCGCTTGTCTGAACATACCGCTTCATCCAAACCGCCGTCATTCCGATCCGATGCGCCGATCTCTGATGCTGCAAAGTGTCTTCGACCAGCACACATCTGTGCGGCGCCACTTTGAGCCGGGCCGCCACGTTCTTCAGCATGCGCGCATCCGGTTTGGGCCGCGCGTGTCCGAACATGCGCATGTCTTCGACGCTGATCACCGCGTCAAAGCAATCGGCCAGCCGCAAGGTGGATAAAACACGCATCGCGTAGGCGCGTGGCGCGTTGGTCAGCACGATTTTCCGACCGGGCAGACGCTTCAAGGCGGCCCTGTCGTGCGCACTCGCCCTCAGGCGATCTTCCAGGCCGGGCAGGCGGTGCGTTTCCTCCAGGAAATGATGCGATTTCACGCCATGGTGGCGCACCAGGCCCAGCAGCGTGGCGCCATACCGCCGCCAATAATCTTCGCGCAGCGCCGAAGCTTGTGCGACAGGCACATCCAGATGCGTGGCCACGTAGTGGGTCATCGCCAGGTTGATGGCTCCGAGCGACGCATGCGAGGCGTCGTGCAAGGTGTCATCCAGGTCGAACAGCCACACCCGCCGTGGCCGAAGAGGCGTCATCAGTGCGACCGGATCATCGTCCCGTAGGCCTGATCGGTCAGTATCTCCAGCAGCATGGAATGCGGCACCCGGCCATCGATGATGTGCACGGTGTTGACACCGTTCTTGGCGGCATCCAGTGCCGAACCGATCTTGGGCAACATGCCGCCGCTGATGGTGCCATCGGCAAACAAGGCGTCGATCTCGCGGGCCGACAGGTTGGTCAACAGCTTGCCCTGCTTGTCCAGCACCCCGGGCGTGTTGGTCAGCATCATCAGCTTTTCAGCCTTGAGCACCTCGGCCAGCTTGCCGGCCACGACGTCGGCGTTGATGTTGTAGTTCTCGTTGTCTTCGCCAAACCCCAGCGGCGAGATCACGGGGATGAACTGGTCGTCCTGCAGGGCCTTCACCACGGCAGGGTCGATCGACTCGATCTCGCCCACCTGCCCCACGTCGTGCACCTTGCTCGGGTCTTTGTGATCGACCATCTTGAGCTTGTGCGCGCGGATGAGTCCCCCGTCGCGGCCTGTCAGCCCCACGGCCTTGCCACCCGCAACGTTGATGAGACCGACGATGTCTTGCTGCACCTGCCCCGCCAACACCCACTCGACGACTTCCATGGTCTCTTCGTCGGTCACACGCATGCCCTGGATGAACGTGCCTTTCTTGCCGATCTTGGCCAGCGCGTCCTCGATCTGCGGGCCGCCGCCATGCACGACCACCGGGTTCATGCCGACGAGCTTGAGCAGCACCACGTCTTCGGCGAAGTCTTGCTGCAGGCCAGGATCGGTCATGGCATTGCCGCCGTACTTGATGACGATGGTCTTGCCGTGGAACTTGCGGATGTACGGCAAAGCCTGCGCGAGGATCTCTGCCTTGTCGCGCGGCGCAATGTTTGCAAGGGATGACGGGTCGGGCGCAGGGGGCGAATCGTGGCTCATGGCAGGTCGGTCGGTCCAAGGGGTGAAGTGGCAAATTGTATGTAGACCCCGCGCTGTTGCGGCGACGCCAACCCACTCGCCCGGTTCCTTCCAACCTGACACACTCCAGACTCATGCGAACACTCAACTTGCCGCGTCGCGCAGGCGCGGCCAGCGTGGTGGCCCTGTGGCTGTCAATGCACAGTGTTGCCGCCTGCGCCGAAGAAGAGGCGTTGCCGCCCGGCGAAGCCGCGCTGCAGGCAAGCGACGTTCCCGCATCGCCATCGCTGCCGGAAGACAGCGCGCCGGCCCCGGATGCCCCCGGGCCGGAAACCACCTTGCCTGAACGGCTAGAGAACACGCTCGACTCATGGCAGGACTTCCTTGACGAGTTGCTGGTGGATGCTCTGGGCCCGAATCCGGAGCGGCGCTACCGCGTGTTCGGACAACGCCGGACCGTCGATCTGGGCAAGCGCTGGACCTTGGCGCTGGACGAGCGCCCCATGGGGCGGCTGAGCCATGCCGGCACAGGCATTCCCGCGGCAGGCAGGCCGTCGCGCACATGGGAAATCCTGCACGAAGGCCGACGCAGCGACTGGCGCTTCTACAACCAGCACGACGGCAGCGGCCGCGAGAACGGCGGCTCGTTGGTGACGCGGCTGGCGCCCGCCGTGTCGCTGCGAACACGCGGGCTGCGCCTGAACGACGACAGCGTCGAGATCGCGCGCACCGATGCGCAGACCGGACTGCGCGTGGGCCACCCCGACCTGTGGGTGGAAGGCTTCGTCCGCCATGCCCGGCTCGACGACAAGCAGCAGCGAGAAGGCTGGGGGGAACCGAAGCCCAGCGCCAATTTCGGCGGCATCGCCGCGCAGTGGGAAGTCCTGCCGGGACTGAGCCTTGGCGCGCAGCATCAGCGCGCCATCCGGCCTGACATGACACCGGGCGATGAGCGGCTGGCCGGCCCGCGCACCGAGTTCGGGATCGATTACCGCCCTGGCGGTGCCTGGAGCGGCTCACGGGTCTACTGGCGCGAGGCCGCGCAGCTGGGCCTGTTGTCCTCGGGTGGCGTGCAGGAACAAACCACCTACAAGCGCGTGATCGGCGCGGAGATGCCCGAAGGGTCTCCCGACGGCATGGTGTACGCCGAGGTGCGACAGCAAAGCCTGGTCGACGACCAAGATGCCTTGCTGGTGCTTGGCTGGCGGCACACCGAAGAGTTCGGCGAACGCTGGCGTGCCCAAACCCTGATCGAAACCGGCATCCCGGTCGGTGGCGACAACGCGGTCAAGTCCAATATCTTTGATCTGCGCATCACGAACAACGCCTATCCGCACTACGCTTTCATGGCCGAGCTGCAGGCCGTGCGCACCCCGTTGAAGAACAGTGCGTTCGCCAGCGTCGACTACACGCGCCGCCTGACCGACAACAGCCTGGCCGTCTTTCGCGGCAGCGTCACCGGCATACAGCCTCACGGACGCCCTGCCGAAGTCCCCGTGAACTACGGCAACTTGAGCTTCGGCCTCGGCTGGCAGGAGCCCGAGGAGCGCAACTTCAGCGTCTTCGGCCGCTACACATTTCTCGGACGCAACGCGCTGCGCGACAACGTCGTCGAGCCCGACGTGGCCGATCGCCGGGCACGCATCGTCTTCGGTGAATTCACCTGGCAGCAGCGCGAGAACCTCGGCTGGCTGCTGCGCTCGTCACGCCGCTGGGACCGCGACGATGCGTTCCGCAATGCCGAACTGCGCACCACCCGCCTGACGGTACTGCGTGGCACCTATCAGGTCGCCCGCCGCTGGCGGCTGAGCGTGCACGGCGGCGCCACCAGCGACAGCGCCCTGCCACCCCAGCGCGGCTTCGGCACCGAAATCAGCATCCTCATGAAGCACAAGCTGGTACTCGCGCTCGGCTACAACCCCCGTGGGATCGACGAACCCGAACTGTCAGCAGATGACCGCCTGGGCAAGGGGGTCCACCTGCGGCTCTACATCCCGGTCGAGGCCACCCTCACGCACTGGCTCCGGCCGCGTCACTGACGCAGCATCCGCCTCAGGCGGGCAGCCCTTTCTGCGGGTTGATCAGGTACTTCTCGCCGGTGGACTGCTGGCCATATGCGGCGATCGCCTCCAGCGCCAGCGCCTCGGCCAGCGAGACTTCGCGGCTGTAGTGACTGGCAAACGTCGTTTTCAGTTCGGCTGCCACGCGCTGGCGCAGCTTTTGTGCGTCGGCGAATCCGATCTTCTGCAGGAACGGTGTCAGCAGCCAACCGCTCACGCCCCACGCCATGCCGTAGTTCCGGTTCAACTCGGTGGGGCTGCGATCCAGCATCCCGTACAGGTACACCTGCTTGTGGACCGAAGACCCGTAGCGGCTGTACTCGGTGGCCTTGAGGTTGATCGCGGCCTCCATGCAAGTCAGGATCTGGCTGGCGAGCGGTCCACCACCGATCGCATCGAACGCCAGCGTGGCACCGGTTTCCGACAGCGCCTTCGTCAGATCCTGCATGAAGGTGGGTGCACTGGAGTTACAGACATAACGCGCTCCGAGTGCACGCAGCGTCGCTTCCTGTTCCGGCTTGCGAACGATGTTCACCAGCGGCACCTGGTCCGCGAGGCAAATGCGATTGAGCATCTGCCCCAGGTTGGAGGCTGCCGCGGTGTGCACCAGCGCCGTGTGGCCTTCTCTGCGCATCACCTCCACCATGCTCAGAGACGTCAACGGGTTGACGAAGCATGACGCGCCTTCCGCCGCCGTCGTTCCCTCGGGCAGCACCAGGCATTGCACCGCTTTGATGGTGCGGTACTGCGCATAGGTGGCGCCGCCCACGATGGCCACCGTCTTGCCCATCAAGGCTTGCGCGGCGTCAGATGCCCCGGCCCCCACCACGACGCCGGCGCCTTCGTTGCCGATCGGCATCGAATCCCCGAGCCGCGCCGCCATGCTTTTCATCAGCTTCTCCGGCACACGCGCCGTGATCACCGGCCGCTGCGCCGTGCCCGCCGCCCGCGCGGTGGCCATGTCCGCCGCACCGAACAACAGGCCCAGGTCCGACGGATTGATCGGCGCCGCGTCGATGCGCACCAGCACCTCCTCCGGCCCAGGCGCCGGGATCGGCACGCTGGCGAGCGAGAGTTCCAGTTCGCCTTCGGGCTTGATCAGCGTGCGCATCTGAAGGGCATGCCCTGGTTCGGTCGTGCTCATGTCGTATCTCCTGGGGTGAATGGCGCAGTGTAGAAAGCGCACCACACGTGCACTGTCACCTGCGCGAAGCCTGCACCAGCGTCACGGGAACCGCCGCTGACGCGCCGCTGACCGCGCGGGCGCGCAACTGGCCGCAGCCGCCCTCGACGTCTTGCCCGGCCGAATGCCGCAACTTGGTCAGAATGCCTCGGCGGTGAAGCGAACGCGCAATCGCCGCGGCGCGCTCCCACGAAGGACGCTCGAAAGGCAAGCCGTCCACGCTGTTGTAGGGAATCATGTTCATCACCGCATACTTGCCCTGCAGCAACCGCACGATGCCGTCAAGTTCTTCATCGCTGTCGTTCACGCCGGCCAACAGAGTCCATTGAATCTGCGCCGGGTAGCCGGTGGCCCGCGCATAGCGTTCGGCATGCTCGACGAGTTCTTCCGGTGCCATGCGCGGCGCACGCGGCAGCAGTTGCGCGCGAAGATCAGCGCGGGTGGTATGCAGCGACAACGCCAGCGCCGGCTTCACCCGCCCCAGCGGCAACCGCTCGAAGGCACGCGGGTCGCCCACCGTCGAGAAGACGAGGTTCTTGTGCCCGATGCCACCGGCCGTTCCCAGCAGATCGATCGCTTCGAGCACGTTGTCGAGGTTGTGTGCAGGTTCACCCATCCCCATGAACACGACCTTTTTCACGGGACGCCGCTGACGCGCCAGCACCACCTGCGCGACGATCTCCGCACTGCCGATCTGGCGCAACAGCCCGCTGCGCCCTGTCATGCAGAACGTGCAACCCACCGCACAACCAACTTGGCTGGACACGCACACGCCATCGCGCGGGAGCAGCACGCTTTCGATCAGCTGCCCGTCGCGCAGCGACACCAGCAAGCGCGCCGAACCGTCTTCGCCCGGATGCGCTGACGTGAGCGTGGCCAGCGCATGCAGCTCGCTCACCAGCTCGGGCAACACATCGCGCACCGACTGCGGAAGAAAGTCTTCCGGGCGCCGCTTGCCGCTGTCTTGCGGCAGGGCCTGGGCCCACAGGCGCAGCACCCGTTGCTCGTGGATCGGCTTGGCGCCTGCATCGCGCAGGCGCTGGCGAACATCTTCAATGCGCATCATCTGGAATCTGGCCCGGCAAGCATCCTCGCCCGCGAGGCCACGGGGAACATCCCCGCCTCGCAGGCTCAGAAATGTATGCCACGCATCATCTGCTGCAATGCAATCGCTTCGGGTGACAGCGTGGGCTTGGCCAGCTTCTCGCCCTTGGCTGCCGAGCTGTCGGGGAACATGCGGAAGCTGGTGTTCATGGCAATCTGCGCCACCCGCGGCAGCAGCGCGTGCAAGACCTCGCCGGTGATGCCCAGGCGCGTCGCAATGCGCACCGGCTTGTCGACGCAGGCTTCGGCAATCATGTCGGCGGCCTCTTCCGGCGCGAGCG
>CAZBOF010000110.1:11797-12653 GCA_964493285.1 uncultured Rhizobacter sp.
TGTCGGCGTACTCGCTCGAGGCGCATCGCGTCCAGGCATCGAGCGCGGCCTTGCTGGCCACGTAGGCCGAGAAGCGCGGCGCGTTCGTCAGCACGCCGATGGAGCTGATGTTGACGATGTGGCCACGGCGCTTGGCGGCCATGCCTGGCAGCAGGCCCATCGTGACGCGCAGGCAGCCGAAGTAGTTGAGCTGCATCGTGCGCTCGAAGTCGTGAAAGCGGTCGTAGCTGCTTTCGATGGCACGGCGGATCGAACGGCCGGCGTTGTTGATGAGGAAGTCCACGCCGCCATAGCTTTCGTTCAGCCAGTCGATCAAGTCCTTGCAACTGGATTCATCGGCGATGTCGGCCGAGAAGGTGGCCACGGTGGCATCTTTCCCCACAGCGGCCAGGATCTCCTTCTTGGCTTCGGCCAGCTTGGATTCATCGCGCGCGCAGATGACGGTGATGGCGCCGGCCTCCGCAAACTTGATCGCCGCCGCCAAGCCGATACCGGACGACCCGCCGGTCACCAGCACCACCTTGCCGCCCACCGTGCCGCGCAAGGTGCGGTCGATGAACAGCGCCGGGTCGAGATGGCGCTCCCAGTAATCCCACAAGCGCCACGCGTACGTGGGCAGCTTCGGGCATTCGATGCCGCTGCCCTTCAACGCGGCCAGCGTGTCGCGGCAATCGAAACGCGTCGGGTAGTTGACGAAGGTGAGGATGTCTTCGGGCAACCCGAGGTCTTTCATCACTGCATTGCGCACGCGGCGCACCGGGGCCATCGCGCCGGTGGACGTCTCGTTGGGAGCCCAGGCGTACACGTCGGCGTCGGCCACGAACTCGGGCAGGACGGCGGTGCCCGCCGGGCTGGA
>CAZBOF010000111.1:0-12457 GCA_964493285.1 uncultured Rhizobacter sp.
GATGTGGATTCGCCTGTCCTCCCCCCCATTGCACGTGGAGACCGAAGCTCATGACCCACCTCACACTGAAGCCACATGCCAGGGATCTGGGAGGCGGGTTCGTGGTCAGGCGGCTGCTGCCTTCGGCGCAGCGCCAGGCCATCGGCCCGTTTGTCTTTTTCGATCACTTTGGCCCGATCGTCGCCCAGCCGAGCGATGACCATGATGTCAGGCCCCACCCGCACATCGGGCTGGCGACCGTGACGTACCTGTTCGAGGGCGCCATGCAGCATCGCGACAGCACGGGTGTGGCGCAGCGCATCGAACCGGGGGCCATCAACTGGATGACCGCCGGGCGGGGCATCGTGCATTCGGAGCGCACGCCTGAGGACTTGCGCCAGCGCACCCGCACCAGCCATGGCTTGCAGCTGTGGGCGGCGGTTCCCCTGGCGCATGAAGAGGATGCACCGGGTTTTTCTCACACGCCGGCTGACGCGATCCCGCAAGTCGCGCTCGGCGGTGCCACGGCCCGGGTGCTGATCGGCCAGGCATGGGGACGGCAATCTCCGGTGCCGACGCTGTCGCCCACGCTCTATCTCGATCTCCGGCTGCCTGCGGGCGCCTCTCTCGACTTGCCAGCGCTGGTGCCGGAGCGAGCGATCTATGGGGTGGAAGGCAGCTACAGCATCGACGGGCAAGCCGTCGCGTCCGGCGAGATGGTGGTGTTGCCCGAAGGCCGCGAGGTGCGCTTGCAATCCGACTCGGGTGCGCGCATCGCCGTGATCGGTGGCGAGCCGCTGGGGCATCGCTTCATCTGGTGGAACTTCGTGTCGAGCAGGAAGGAGCGAATCGAACAAGCGGCGGACGATTGGGCGGCGCAACGCTTCGATCGGGTGCCGGGCGAGACGGATTTCATTCCCCTGCCGGCGCGGCGGCCCTAATCGAAACGCAAGGTGGCCGAACCCGTCTGGCCGACACGCAAGGCGCGCTCGATGCCTTCGACGATCACCGCGTTCATGCCGAAGGTGATGGCGCCGCCGAGCCGCGCATCTGCGCGGTAAGCCGCCAGGGTGTCGCCCGGTTCGTGGCCGAGCGTGCCGTCGAGCGGGTCCACGTTGGGAATGCTGCAGCGCGCGCAGGGCTTGACGAGTTTCAGCCGCACCGGGCCTTCATCGGTGTTCAGGCGGATCTCGTCGAGATGGTCTTCGCCGTGGGCGTCCAGCCCACCGAGCACGATGTTGGGCCGAAAGCGCGCCATCGTGGCCGCGTTGGCGCCGCGTGCGGCGAGGCGCCGGTTCAGCTCAGTGAGAGACGCTTCGGAGGTGATGAGCAGCGGGAATCCGTCGCTGAAGGCGTTTTCGGCTTCGATGTCGCCGGTGTAGGCACGGTCGGACAAGCGCTTGTGCTCCGGGTCGACCCGGGCCACGCGCAGGGGAAAGGCAACGCCGGAGTGGGCGGCATGCGGTGTGTGCAGGAAGTCGGTGAACCATTGCGCGGCCAGATCGCCCATGTCATAGGCCGGTACTTCATCGTCCCAGACTCTCACGCGCACGGGTTGCTCGGCGGCTTCCATCATCAGGTGCAGAGCCAGCATGCCGGGGGCGCGCAGAATCGCTTCGGTGTACTTGAGCGCGGGCTGGATCAGCGCCATGCGCGGCAGCTCGCGCTGCGTGACGAACACACCCTGGGCGTCCACCACCATCCAGAGGCGATCGCACTCCAGCCCGGTTTCTATCAGCAGCGACTCGTTCAGGCCGACGCCTCCACAGCTCTTGATCGGGTAGACATTCAATGCGGTGAGGTGGATGGCGGTGTCGCCGGTATCGGTGGGAGTCACTTGATCAGGCCTTTGAGTCGGTCTTTGAGTTTGTCACGGGCGGCATCCTTGAGCGATTCGCCGCCGGTGGCGCTGCTGCTCGCCGCGCTGGCGGCCGGGCTGGGCAGGCCGAGTCTGTCACGAACCTGGTCCTTGAGCTTGTTCTCGATCTGGCCGCCGATCTCGGTTTTCAGCGCCTGCGTGGCCACGGCGGACCAGCGGATGTTCCAGTCGATGGCCTCGAAGGGCCCGCTCAGGTGAACCGGGATGGTGAGCCCGCTCAACGCCGCCAGTTCCTCGCCGCCTTGCCCCTTGCTGGACGCGGTGACGGTGGCGCGGGCGGTGTAGTCGATCAGGCCTTGGCCGATGTCGAGGGCGCCGTCGCCGCCCAGGCGCAGGAAGGGGCTCTTGGCGTCGAGATCGTTGCTGCGTGCCACGCCGTCGGCAATGGCGAAGGTGGCCGTGAGTTCGGAGAAGTCGGT
The DNA here is from genome assembly GCA_964493285.1 of uncultured Rhizobacter sp. Lineage (GTDB taxonomy): Bacteria > Pseudomonadota > Gammaproteobacteria > Burkholderiales > Burkholderiaceae_C > Rhizobacter. The sequence continues at coordinate 2,278 of CAZBOF010000111.1, forward strand.
CTTTTCTTCCTGGCGGGCGCGCTGCCGTTCATCGGCCGGCTTCAGGCCCAAGGTGGCACGGGCCTGCCGCAGGCTCTTGGCCAGGTTCACACCCTTGACCGCACCGTCGCGCAGTTGCAGGCCGGCCTTGCCGTCGAGCTGACGCTTCAGCTCGTTCACCGTGCGCCCGCTGCTGGTGAGGTCGGCGGTGACGCGTCCGGTGCCTTCGAGGATATCTTTCTTCGCCACGTCCTTCAGCAAGGCGTCGACGTTCACGCCATTCGCGGTGGCGTTGACGGCGACCCGGTGGTTGCGGGCATCGGCCTGCGCCGTGGCCTGCACGCTCCCGCCCCAGGTCTTGCCCGACAGCTGGCTCACGCGCAGCACGCCGTTCTGGATCTGCGCGTCCAGCACCGCGTCGGCGATGCGATAGGTCTGGTACGCCAAGGCAGCGGCGCGCAGCTGGAACTTGCCTTGCAGGCTGTTCAGTGCAGAAAGGTCCACGGGGGTGTCGGCCGGCCCGGCGCCACCGCCGGGAGCAGGCTTCGACTCGCTGGCGCTTTCGGGCGGCAGCAAGCGGTTCAGATCGAGTGAATCGAAGCGGGCGTTGGCGTTCAGCGTCAATGGTGTGGTGTCGAGCCGGGCGTTGCCTTCGCTGGTGAACGGGTTTGCGTTGATCTGGCCTTTCAGCGCCCAGTGGGCCGCTTGCGCGTTGGCGTCGGCCTGGCCTTGGAGGCGAATGTCCATCGGCTGCAACGAGGGTTCGGTCAATTGGATGTGGGTGTCCAGCGCCTCCAACGCCACCGCGGCCGGCTCGGTGTGCAGCAGCAGATCGGTGCTCAGGGTGCCTTCGAGTGCACGGGGGCCGCTGCGGCCTTTGAGTGTGGCCTGGAGCCTGGGCAGGACGATGCGCTCAAAGGTGCCGCTGGGCGCGCCGCTCTGGAACGTGGCGTCGACCGCATTCGGGCCTTGCTGCACGAAGCGGCCGCTGAGCGGGCTGCCGTTGAGCGCCTGGCCCGTCACCGCCAGCTCAGGCCAGTCCAGTGCCAGGCTCAGTGGATGGCCTCCGGAAGTGCCTGCCACCTGCACGCGCAGCTTCGACAACGACAGCGCCTGCTGTGTCGGGTCGAAGCCGAAGCGCGCTACCTCCAGCGTGGAGCGGCTCAGTTGCAGCGCACCCAGTTGCGCTTCGGCCGACAGTTGCAGGTCTTCCGCGACCACGGTGCCGGCGGCGCCATCGTAGGCCAAGGCGCCCGTGACGGCGGCGTCCACCGCCGTGGCCCCGGGGAGGTCGCCCTTCCATTGGAGATCGATGTCGCGCAACTGCGCGCTGCGGGCCGCCAGGTTCGGCGTGAGCAGCAGGTTCCCGCTGAGTTCGCCCTGTGCGGCGGGTGCGGTCAGCGCCAATTGGGCTTTCAGCGAGACGCGTGACTCCACGCCATCGGCCACGCGCCCGGTGGTCAGCGACTCAAGGATCACCTCGCCGGCGAACTTGGCCTGGTCGTCACTGACGCGCACGCGCAGGTCGGACAGGTCGATGCCACTGACGTCGAAGCGCAGCTCGGCCTTGGCAGCGGGCTCGGGTTGCTGCGCGGGGTCGCCGGCCATCAAGTCGTCGAGATTGGTCTTGCCGTCGCTCGTGCGGTGGTAGTTCAGGCGCAGCCCACGCGCGCGGATGCGGTCGACGATCAGTTCCTGGCGCAGCAAGGGCAGCAAGGCCACCGAAAGCGAGGCTTCTTCGAGCGCCACGAATGTATCCGTTGCGCTCTTTTCGCTCAGTGAGACGCCCGAGGCCTGCACGGCGAGCCGGGGAAAGACGGACAGCGTGATCGGCCCCTCGATGGCGAGCGTGCGGTCGTACTTCGTTTTCATGTAGTCGATCACCACGCCTTTGTAGGCATTGGGATCGAACGTGGTGGCAATGTAGGCGAGCGCGGCGGCCAGCAGCAGCACGAGCACGCCGGCGGCGATCAGGATCTTGCGGATCAAAGGGGATTTCATGGCCGGGTGGAACGCTCTCTCATGAAGAGGTTCGTTGGGAGAGTGACATCCGGCCATTCTGCCGTGCGGCGTATTCCGTACGGCCGTCTCTACAATGAAACGCTATGAGCCGTTTCGATGTGTGCGTGCGCGGTGCCGGAATCGTCGGGCAAAGCCTGGCCTTGTCTTTGGCGCGCCAGGGCTTGCAGGTGGCTCTGGTGGCCGATCCTGCCGGGCCCGTGCGCGAAGATGTGCGGGCCTATGCGCTCAACGCCGCATCGGTCGCCTTGCTGCGTGGGTTGCGGGTGTGGGAGTCGTTGCCGCCGCACGCGGCCACGCCGGTCTACGACATGCACATCGAAGGTGACCAGGCTGGCGGCTTGCTCGAGTTTTCGGCCTGGCAGCAGCATCGCGGCGAGTTGGCATGGATCACCGATGCCGCCGCGCTGGAACAGGTGCTGGCGGCGGCGATTCGGTACGCCCCTCACGTCTCGGTGGTCGAGGCGCCGGTTGAGGCGTCTCTGAGTGCGTTGTGCGAAGGCCGCACCTCGGCGGCGCGCGCGGAACTCGGCGTCGTCTGGAATTCGCAGGATTACGGACACCGTGCCATCGCTGCGCGGCTGGTGAGCGAGAGGCCCCACCAGAACGTGGCGCGTCAGTGGTTCCGCCAGCCGGACGTGTTGGCGTTGCTGCCGTTCGATGCGCCGCAGCCCGGTCATTCGCATGCTCTGGTGTGGTCGCTGCCGGAAGCCCAGGCACAAGCGTTGTTGGCACTGGACGTGCCGGCATTCGTGCACGCGCTGCAAGATGCCAGTGGCGGCGCATGCGGATCATTCGAACTCGTGAGCGAACGTGCGAGCTGGCCGCTGATGCTGGCCACGGCGCAGGCCTGGTCGGGCCCCGGCTGGGCGTTGGTCGGCGATGCCGCCCATGTCGTGCACCCGTTGGCCGGCCAGGGCCTGAACCTCGGCCTGGGCGATGTGGCATCGCTTGCGGCCGTGCTGGCGCAGCGCGAACCTTGGCGGCCGGTCGGGGATGCCCGCCTGCTGCGACGCTACGAGCGCGAGCGGGTCATGCCCACGCTCGCGATGGGCCGCCTGACGGATGGCTTGCTGCATCTCTTTGCGCAGGACCAGCCAGCCGTGCGGGAACTTCGAAATCGAGGCATGAGTCTCGTCAATCACCTCACTCCGCTCAAGCGCTGGCTCACCGGCCGTGCGCTGGGTTCTTGAAAGCAATCACCATGCGTCATCTGCCCCTTCGATCCTTTCGCGCCTTGCTGGTGTTGTGGGCCGTCGCCTTGTGCGCGCAAGCCGCCTGGGCCGATGAAGCGGTGATCCGCAAGAATCTGCGCGAGCGCATGCCGGGCCTGCCCGAGATCGACGAAGTCAGCAAGACGCCGGTCCGCGGCATTTTCGAGCTGCGCATGGGCAACGAAGTGATCTATGTGGATGAAACCGGCACGCACCTGATCCAGGGCGCCCTGTTCGACACGCGCACGCGCACCAACCTCACCGAGGCACGCATCAACCAGCTCACCGCGGTCGATTTCAACGCGCTGCCCCTCAAGGACGCGATCGTCTGGAAGAACGGCACGGGCGCACGCCGCATGGCGGTGTTCGCCGACCCGAACTGCGGCTACTGCAAGCGCTTCGAGCAGGATCTGCAGAAGATCAAGGATGTGACGGTCTACACCTTCTTGCTGCCTGTGCTGGGGCCGGATTCGGTGCAGAAATCCGAGAACATCTGGTGCGCCAAGGATTCGGCCAAGGCGTGGCTCGGCTGGATGCTCGAGGCCAAGGCGCCCGTCAAGAACATGGGCGCATGCACGACCCCGCTGCAACGCAACATGGAATTCGCCCGCAAGCACCGCATCAACGGTACGCCGGCGATCTTCTTTGCCGATGGCACCCGGATCCCCGGCGCCATCAACGCGGAAGAGATCGAAAAGCAGCTCGTGGCCAGCGTTGCGAAGCCGGCGGCTCCCACCAAGAACTGACGGTTCCCGATGATTTCCTACCGGGTCGAGATTGCCGACGCACATGCCCATCTCTTTCGCGTCACGCTGACGGTGCCTCAGCCCGAGGCGGCCCAGCGGCTCAGCCTGCCCGTGTGGATTCCCGGCAGCTACCTCGTGCGTGAATTCGCGCGGCACCTCAGTGCCATGGAGGCGGTGCAAGGCAAGCAAGCCGTGGCGTTGCACCAGCTGGACAAGGCCACGTGGCAGGCTGAATGCAGCGGCCGCGGGGCGCTCACGGTGACCTATCAGGTCTACGCCTTCGACACCTCGGTGCGCGCCGCTTTCCTCGACGCTCGCCGCGGCTTCTTCAACGGTACCAGCCTGTACCTGCGCGTGCATGGGCGCGAGGCGCAGCCGCATCAGGTCATGTTGCGTGCGTTGCCGAAAGGCTGGCAGGTGGCTACTGCCCTGCCGGCGCTGAAGACCGATGCGCGCGGGCAAGGCCTGTACGAGGCCCCGACCTACGACGAGCTGGTCGACCATCCTGTCGAACTGGGCACGTTCTGGCGCGGCGAGTTCAAGGCCGGCGGCGTGGCCCACAGCGTCGTGGTGGCCGGTGCGCTGCCCGATTTCGACCGGGAGCGCCTGTTGGCGGACGCCAAGCGCATCTGCGAAACCCAGATCGCGTTCTGGCATGGCAAAAAGAAGCCTTTCTTCCAGCGCTACGTCTTCATGCTGAATGCGGTGGAAGATGGCTATGGCGGCCTGGAGCATCGCGCCAGCACGGCGCTCATTGCGGCCCGCCGCGACCTGCCGCAGATCGGCCAACCGGAGATGAACGACGGCTACCGCACGCTGCTGGGCCTGATCAGCCACGAGTATTTCCACACCTGGAACGTGAAGCGGCTGCGTCCGGCCGAATTCGCCCGCTACGACTACACCGGCGAAAACTACACCGAGCTGCTGTGGTTCTTCGAGGGCTTCACCTCGTACTACGACGACTTGCTGCTGCTGCGGGCAGGGCTGATCGACGAGCCCCAGTACCTCAAGCTGCTGGGCAAGACCCTCACCGGTGTGCTGGCCATGCCCGGGCGGCACGTGCAAAGCGTGGCGCAGTCGAGTTTCGATGCCTGGGTCAAGTACTACCGCACCGACGAGAACACGCCCAACGCGACGATCAGCTACTACACCAAGGGCTCGCTGGTGGCATTGGCGATCGACCTCACGCTGCGTGCGGAAGGCCATGGTTCGCTCGACGACGTCATGCGTGTGTTGTGGGAGCGCAGCGGCGGCGGGCCGATCTGCGAGCCCGACATCGCCGAGGCCCTGGTGCAGGTGGGTGGGCGTTCCTTCCAGGCCGAGTTGCAGGCGTGGGTGCATGGCACCGACGACCCGCCGTGGCGCAAGCTGCTCGCGCAAGCCGGCGTGACCTGGCGGCATGCAGCACCTTCAGTGGCTCAGCGCCTCGGCCTGCGTGTCTCCGAAAGCGCGTTGACCGGCATCAAGGTCACGCATGTGCTGCGCGGCGGAGCCGCCGAAGCGGCTGGCGTCTGCGCCGGTGATGAAGTGATCGGCCTCGATGGCTGGCGCCTGCGCCGCCTGGACGACGTGGCGCGCCTGGTGCAGGGCGTGAAGACCTCGGCGCTTCTGGTCGCGCGTGACCAACGCCTGCACGCGCTTGCCCTGGTGCTGCCGCCGGCGTCCGAGAGCGGCCCTGTCCTGCTCGCGGCGGAAGACGCCCAGGGCGGCCGCAAGGGCGCACTGGCGTTGCGCCAGGCATGGCTGCCCGCCTGACCCTGCAACGGGTGCGCCGCTGGGCGGTGCTGGGCGGGGTGGTGATCGTGGTCTCTTGGGCGCACCTGTGGGTGGCGGCTCGATTCGTCACGCATTGGCAGCAAGTGGCCGCCAGCGAGCCTGCGCTGTCGCGCATCGAGGTCGCCTACGTCCGCGACATGGAGGCCGAGTTGCCGGTGCGCCCCGGCCCTGCGCGCTTGCCGGCTCGGCAAGCGCGCAGGGCATCGGTGCAGCCGGTCACGCCGGCCGCATCGGCGCCGCCGGTCAAAGAGGAACTGCCGGCACCGGCAGAAGAGCCCGCGGCCGAGCCCGTGCCCGCCTCGCCGCCTGCTTCAGTGCCCGCCAGTGCCACCGCCTCGGAGCCCGACGCGCCGCCTTTCGAATGGCCGGTGTCGACCCGCATGCGCTACACGCTCGTTGGCGACTACCGCGGCGAGGTGCATGGCCACGCGCAAGTGGAGTGGATCCGCACCGGCAGCCGCTACCAGGTGCACCTGGATGTCGAGGTGGGGCTGCTGGCCTCGCGCCGCCTGAGCAGCGATGGCGACATCACGTCCGAAGGGTTGGCGCCCCGGCGCTATGACCAGGAAACCAAGCTGCCTTTCCAGGCGCCGTATCGTGCCGCGATGCGCTTCGAACCCGAGCGTGTGTTCTTTTCCAACGGGCAGTCGACCCCGCGGCATCCGCAGGTTCAAGACACGGTCAGCCAATTCATCCAGCTCACTTGGCTGTTCGCCACGCAACCCGATCGCCTGCGCGTGGGCGAAAGCGTCGAGGTGCTGCTGGCCATGCCGCGCAACCAGTCGCGGTGGGTGTACGACGTGGCGTCCGAAGAGCGGCTGTACACCCCGTTCGGCGAACTCCAGGCGTTTCATCTGCGCCCTCGGCGCGAACCGCAAGACGGGGGCGACATGGTGGTCGATATCTGGATCGCGCCCCAACTTCGCCATCTGCCGGTACGCTTTCGCATTCGGCCGGACGAGACGGCCTATTTTGATCTGATGCTGGACCGCCGGCCCGAGCTTGCGGCCCCTGAGCCTGAATTCGAATCCCCAAGGAGCCCCCCATGACCTACGAATGCATCCTGACCCAGCTGCACGGCAGTGGCGACCGCAAAACCGCCGTCATCACGTTGAACCGGCCCAAGCAGCTGAACGCCTTGAACGACACGCTGATGAACGAGCTGGGTGCGGCGCTGAAAGCCTACGACGCCGACGACGGCGTCGGCTGCATCGTCATCACCGGCAGCGAGAAGGCGTTCGCTGCCGGGGCCGACATCGCGGCGATGGCGAGCTGGGGCTACATGGACGTCTATGTCTCCGACTACATCACCCGCAATTGGGAAACGATCCGTACCGTGCGCAAGCCCGTGATCGCCGCCGTGGCCGGCTTTGCGCTCGGCGGCGGATGTGAGCTGGCCATGATGTGCGACTTCATCATCGCGGCGGACACCGCGCGATTCGGCCAGCCCGAGATCAAGCTCGGCGTGATCCCCGGTGCCGGCGGCACCCAGCGGCTACCGCGCGCCGTCAGCAAGGCCAAGGCGATGGACATGATCCTCACCGCCCGCATGATGGATGCCGCGGAAGCCGAGCGCGCCGGGCTGGTGTCGCGCGTCGTGCCAGCCGCAGAGCTGCTGGATGTGACGCTCATTGCGGCACAGACCATCTGCGAGTTCAGCGGCCCCAGCGTGATGATGGCCAAGGAAAGCGTGAACCGCGCCTATGAATCCGGCCTGTCCGAAGGCGTGCTCTTCGAGCGGCGCGTCTTCCACTCGCTGTTCGCCACCGACGACCAGAAAGAAGGCATGGACGCCTTCGTCAACAAGCGCAAGGCGCAGTTCAAGAACCGCTGACTTGTGCCTGAGAATCATCGGTTCGGGAAGCTTCTACGTGAGCTGGGCGATCAACTCGCTAGCGCATATGGTCTTGCCTATCGGTGACCACGCCGGGGCGTGTCGATGTGGTCGGCATCCACATGATGCACGCGGGGACGCCTCCTGGTAGTGGTTCAGTCTCGCGGGCGACTTGTAACGCGGGCTGATCGAAGCTGAACGATCTGCTAGCTTAATGGCTACCAAGAAGGACTTCACCCAAGTTGCGCATGCCGTCTCCATGCAGGCGACGGGCGCTGCGCCGAAAAGGCTGAGCCGACTGCCAAGCAGCTTGCCGGACGCCAAAGGCGGCCTCAAGGGCGGAAAAGCGCGCATGGACAAGCTGACCGATGAGCAGCGCACTGCGCTTGCCTTCAAGGGCGTAGCGGGACGCAAGAAAGCCCCGGCTGATGAGGCCGGGGCGCGGTTGGCTAAGAAGTGATCAGTGGAACAGGTCCAACTGACCAGGATAGCTGCGGCAGTGCTCGCAAACGTCTTCCCACCGGCCAAGCCGGAAGCGAACGTAGTTGCGCACACGCACAGCCCGTGGGTACATGCAATGCATGGGATGTCCTCGGGTAAAACGAGGGCAAAATTCGTCCCATCACCGCTCTGGAGCGTCTAAACTCTGGAGTGTTCTGATCGAACTGGTGGTGGGTGGCGCGAGCCCTAACCAACGCCAAAACGCCTCGGGTCCTACCCCGGGGCGTTTTACTTTGAGCCCTCCTCGTTGGGCTTTGCGCCCCCCTTCACGTCGTTGTTGATCACATTGACCTTGGCGGCGTCGCCCTTGTAGATCATGGTGAAGATGCTGTTCGCCATCGTCAGCCAGTTCGCGCGGTCTGCGCCAGCCCATTCGGTTCCAGGTTCGGGAAGCGTCAGCAGCAGCCCCTGGATCAGCGGATGTTCGCTTCCACCGCTTCCCCCTCCGCCATTGCCGCCGCGGTGTTGCTGTGGCCCTGAACTGCTTGCATTCGACGCAGTCGGTTGAGCTGGCTGGATTTCGGCTTGGTCTCCATCACCACGAGAAGACGGCTTCACCAGCCGTTCGGGAGAACTGTCAAGAAACCCAGCCTGCTTCGCACTGCGCATCATGACCTGTCGAGCACGATCCTTAACCTTCGATCCGACGCCCATGCCTTCGATCGCGCGTTCCATCCCAGGCGCCGGCGGAAGGATGCTGCCCTTGAACTGCTCGTAGACGCGTTGGTACAGAGGAACGGCTAGGAAGGCGGCAACCTTGGCCTGCTTGGCCCGACTTGGGTCAATGATTCGGTGGCCCAACTCGGTTAGTGCAACCTTGCCACCGCGCTCGCTGTTCACAAGCCCATGCAACCGAGCACCGCTCACGCGTAGGCGGAAGTTGCCGCCCTTTGCCTCGGCCTTCAACTCAGCCGCCAACTGTTCCAGTTCGCATGAAGGCCCTCCGGCTCGGTGGACGCCTTGGGCCACCTCGACGGCGTTGTCCAGGTCGGTGTAGGGGAACTCGATCGTGGACTGCTGGCGCCCTTCGGCAGCATCGTCCTTCGGCATCGGTTGTACAGATTCCATGTCGGCACCTCAACAAATGTTTGCGGATCGTATCATGTTTTCGTTTGTGCGAAAACATTGCATTCACTAGCGACTGCGCGCAGTCGTCGCCGGCCCGGCGGCAGGCCTTTTATCTGCCGATCCGCCTGGCATTGTTCGCGCCTGCCTGATCGTTTGCTTTGGTATATAGCTCAGTTCAAACAAGGGCTGAAACATGAACCGCTTGAGCACCCAAGATCGCGCCCGCATCCTCACCGTGCTGTCGGAAAGCATGGGCATCAACGCGGCCTGCAGGGTCACTGGCGCTTCAAAGAACACCGTGCTCAAGCTGCTGGCCGACGTGGGCCGCGCGTGCCAGCTCTACCAAGACCAGACCATGCGCGGCCTGACCATCAAGCAGGTGCAGGTCGATGAGATTTGGTCGTTCATCGGCATGAAGCAGAAGAACGTGCCGGCCGACGCTGACCCGACCTTGGGCCTGGGCGACTGCTACACCTACACCGCCATAGATCCGGTTACCAAACTCATGCTGTGCTGGCTCGTCGGCTACCGCACTTCGGCGCTGACGTGGACTACGCGGTGCTGAACAAGAGCTATGAGGGCGGCATGGCGCAGGTCGAAGCGAAGCGCCGCTACAGCCCGGCCGTGTGCGTCGGCGCGACGAAGGGTGTTGTCTGCGGCTCACCGGAACTTAAGGACTTTTCAACGTCGCACGTCGAGCGCGCGAACCTGTCAATGCGCATGGGGATGCGTCGCTTTACCCGGCTGACACATGCCTTCTCGAAGAAGATCGAGAACCACATGCACGCGATCAGCTTTTACTTCATGGCCTACACCTTCGTGAAGGTGCACGGCAGCGTGAAGACCACCCCGGCCATTGCGGCCGGCGTTACGTCGATTCAGTGGACGATGGAAGACATCGTGAACATGGCCGACACTGTTACGTTTCCCGAGTCAGACTGAACCATTACCTGCGCTTCAGGTGTCATGTCCTTTTCCAGCGGTATGCGTGCTACGCCGCATCCAACCCAAGAACGCTGCGGCGCCGAACCCAAGACCGAACC
>CAZBOF010000112.1:0-12455 GCA_964493285.1 uncultured Rhizobacter sp.
GTGGTTGACGGACTCCACTAACTTCAAACTGGTACGGATGCCGGGGGGCAGGTCATGGCGTCTGAAGGTGTCTCGTACCTCGTGTATCCGGCAGTGCCCTGGCCGGCGCGGCTCAAAGGCAGCGACGCCTAAGCTTGCCGCAGGTGCCAGGCTTTTGGTCGCGCAAACGTCTGGATGCCGTAGCGCGACAAGGTCAGCCCGATCCCCGAGTCGCCCACGCCGCTCCACGGGAGTCTCGGGCTCACGCGGTCACAGCAGTTCCAGTAGACAGTGCCAGCCCGAACTTGGGTCAAGATCCGCCGCGCTCGTGCCTCATCCGGCGTGAAGACGCCGGCCGTCAGGCCGAAGGGCGAGTCGTTCATCAGGGTGATCGCTTCGGCATCGTCCTGGACCTTCTGGATGGCGATGACGGGCCCGAAACTCTCGTCCCGCATGATGTCCATGCGGTGGTCGGCCTCGACGAGGACGGTCGCCTCGAACCAGTTGCCCGGGCCGGCCCCACGCTTTCCGCCGCAGAGCAGCCGGGCCTTCTTGGACAGGGCGTCCGCCACCTGCTGCTCCAGGACATCGAGCTGCGCCGGCCTCGTCATCGCACCGATGTAGGTGGATTCGTCCCGTGGATCGCCCATGCGAAAGCCCTTCACCGTGTCGACGAAATGTGTCACGAAGGCGTCGTGGATGTGCGCGTGGACGTAGATGCGTTCAACGGCGCAGCAGCTCTGGCCGCCGTTGTACATGGCACCGTCTGCAAGCGAAGCAGCGGCCTTGGCGGGGTCCGCGTCATCGCAAACATACGTCGGATCCTTGCCTCCAAGCTCGAGCTGAACCTTGATGAAGCGACCGCTCACAGCCGCGGCGATGCGCTGCCCCGTCGCTCTGGAGCCAGTGAAAAATACCCCGTCGATCGGCTGCTCGAGCAGTGCCCGCCCGACGGACCCATCGCCGATCAGGCAAACCATCACGTTCTCCGGAACGCCCGCTTCGTGAAGCAGCCGTGCGATCTCCAGCCCGGTGAGACTGGCGAACTCGGAGGGCTTGTACAGCACGGCGTTGCCTGCCAGCAGCGCCGGAACGATGACGTTGCAACTCACGAACCACGGGTAGTTCCACGCCGATATATTGGCGATCAGCCCGAGTGGGGCATGTTCGATCTGTTCGCGCATGTCCGGCCCGTCGTAGACGGTTTCCGAGGCGAGGGCCCGTTCCGTCTCGGCCAGAAAGAAGTCGAGCCGTGGCAACAAACCGTTGAGTTCATTGCGAGAGATCGTTATCGGCTTGCCCGTCTCTTGCGTCATCACCGCGGCCAGGTGATCGAGTTCACGTACAACGCCTTCGCGGAACCTCGCGATGCAGTCCCGACGCGTCGCAAGCGGAAGCGCAGCCCAACCCGGCTGCGCCGCGCGCGCTGACGTTGCCTGCTCGGCGACAGACGCTTCCGTGTCCGAGGCCAGGGTCGACACGATTTCGCCATTGGCGGGGTTGTGGATTTTCAGGGCATTCATGGTGTGAGTGCTTCGCGGGCAGCGCATAGGAAGTCTTTGAGCAAGGGGGTGTCGTCGAGGACGCCAAGTTCGGGGCGGTGGAACTCCGGGTGCCATTGCACCGCCGCGATCCAGCGATCGCGGTGCCGGATGGCCTCGATCACGCCGTCGTCCGGGGAGATGGCTTCGACCAGGAAGTCCCGGGCCAGTGCCTTGATGCCTTGATGGTGCACGCTGTTGATCTTGTGCCGGCCCTCGTTGAGCAGCCGGGACAGGCGCGTTTCCGAAAGAATCTCGATCTGATGGAAGTTCAAGTCGTAGGCGGCCGCGTCGCGGTGGGTGAGGGCGCCGGGCTTCTGCGTCGCCAGGTCCTGATACAGCGTACCCCCGTAGGCGACGTTGATTAGCTGCAGGCCGCGGCAGATGCCGAAGACGGGCTTGCCACGCGTGACGAAGGCTTCGAGCAGCGCAATCTCGTACGCATCGCGAAGGCGGTCGCCGGACCATTCCGGTTGCAACGGCTCCTCGCCATAGCTGCCCGGCCAGACGTCTGCGCCGCCATGCATGACGAGTCCATCGAGCATGGCGGCATAGTCGGCAATCGCGACGTCGCCCCGAAAGGTCTGTCCCGAGACGGTGGGGATCACCACCGGAAGTGCACCTTCCGACATCACCCAGTGTGCGGTCGATTGCTCGATCCAGAGCAGAGTCTTGGAAGGCGCGGATTTGCGATCGACGTCTGGATGAAATAAGCAGGCCGAGATGCCGATCCTCAGGCGGTCCATGATCAGAGAGCGGCGGTGAAGAGACGTTCGAGATCGGCTTCGGTACAGGGCCGGGGGTTGGTCTGGTGGCAGATGTCCTGAATTGCGATCGCGACCAGCTTCGGTATGTGGTCACGCGTGACCCCATGTGTGCCCAGGGACCCCTTGATGCCGATGTCCCGCTTGAGTTCGCCGAGCCATTCGACGAAGCTCGACCCTCCGCCCGGTACCTTGCAGACGTGGGCGAGTTCGTTGAACTTCTCCGGGACCACTTCGGCATTCCAGGCCAGTACTGGCCCGATCATCAAGGCGTTCGCGAGGCCGTGGTGCAGATCGCAGACGGCGCCCAGCGCGTGCGCGCAAGAGTGCACGGCACCCAGATCCTTCTGGAAGGCGACGGCGCCCATCATCGAGGACATCATCATGTCGCTTCGCGCAGCGATGTCGGACGGTGAGTGAACCGCCCGGCGCAGGGATCGCGCGGCCAGGCGTGTTCCCTCGAGTGCGATGCCGTCGCACATCGGATGGTAGGCCGGCGAAAGGTAGCTCTCGATGTTGTGCGTCAGTGCGTCCATTCCCGTTGCAGCCGTGATGTGTGGCGGCAGCGCTAGCGTGAGTTCTGGGTCGGCGAAGACTTTGTTCGCCAGCAGCCGGGGACTGAAGATGACGCGCTTGAGATGGGTGTCGTCCTCGCTCACCACCGACGAGCGGCCGACTTCGGATCCCGTGCCGGACGTGGTGGGAAGAGCCACGAAGCAGGGGAGAGCGGAATCGATCGACTTGGCCTCAGGGTGATCCCAGGCGTACTCGATGATGTGTCCGCGGTGGGTCGCTGCGAGGCCGACAACCTTCGCCACGTCGAGTGCCGCGCCGCCGCCAAAGCCGATCACGCAGTCGGCTCGGTGGGCCCTGAAGGCGTCCGCACCCGCCATGACTTGGCTCGCCGCCGGGTTGCCATGCACGCCTTTGTAGACGGCCACCTCGAGGCCCTCGAGGTGTGACGTGAACTCAGCCAGGACAGGCAACTGGGCCAGCGCCTTGTCGGTGACGATCAGCGGGCGGCCAAGGCCGCGATCTTTCAGATAGGACGCGACCATCCGACGAGCCCCGGGTCCGAATTGGATTGCGGTGGGGAAGGAAAAATTCTCGAGCTTCATGAAGCGAGCCCTTCGGACGATTGGGTTGGATGGCGGGGACCGTGCGCCCCGCTCATCGCGTTTGCAGGGTCGAAGGGGGTAAGAACGGTGCGCATCAGATGATCTCGAAGTAGCGCCGAAGCTCCCAATCGGTCACGGCGTCCTCCCACTGACGCCACTCCCAGTCGCGTGTGGCGGAGAAGTGGTCTACGAACGCGTCGCCCAGCCAGTCCCGAGCGACGGCAGATTCCCGGAAGACCCGCGTCGTCTCAAGCAGGCTGCGTGGCGCGCGCGGCACGTTTTCGCCGCCGGCGTTGGTGCCCGTGATCGGCGGTGTCGTGAGTTTCAAGCCTTGTTCCACCCCATGCAGCCCCGCTGCCACGACCGCCGCCATGGCAAGGTACGGGTTCACATCCGAACCCGGGCAGCGCGTCTCGAGGCGGGTCGCCTTGGGCGAGCCCACGAGCACTCGGAAGCTCGCGGTGCGGTTGTCGATGCCCCAGGTTGGCTTGACGGGGGCCCAGAACCCGTCCACCAGGCGCTTGTAGCTGTTGATGGTGGGCCACAGCATGGGGCCGAAATCCATCATGCAGGCAATCTGACCCGCCAGATAGCTTTCGAAGAGCTTGCTCATCTTGCGGGGGCTGCTGGCATCGTAGAAGAGATTGTTCTGCCCGTCCGACAGGCTCTGGTGGATGTGCCCGCTGCAGCCTGGCAAGTCCTTGCGCCACTTGGCGACGAAGCTCGGCATGATGCCGAAGCGTTTGCCGATTTCGCGCGCACCGGACTTGAACAGCACCGCCCGATCGGCTTGCTCCAAGGCCGTCGAGAAGCTGATGGCGGCTTCGTAAACCCCGGGCCCCGTTTCCGTGTGCAGGCATTCGAGGGGGACGTTGAAGGCCAGCATGTCGTCCATCAGGGCGTTGAAGAACCCCGGGTTGTCTGACATGCGCAGCAGCGAGTAGCCGAACATCCCCTGCGTGACGGGCGTCGGGGGCTGACCGTTCTTTGCGGCCCATGTCTCCGGCGTCTCTCGGAAGTTGAACCATTCAAACTCCATGCCGCACATGGGCTGGAAGCCAAGTTTCTCGGCGCGCGCCAGGACGCGCTTGAGCGTCTGGCGAGGGCACACGGGGTGGGGGCTTCCGTCGGCGTTGACGAAGTCACCGAGGAAAAAGGGGACGTTCCCGTCCCACGGCACCCGGCGGGCCGTTCCCAGGTCTATCCGTGCGAGCGCATCCGGGAAGCCGTGCTGCCATCCAGTCAGGGACGTGTTGTCGTAGGTGACATCGTGCATGTCCCAGCCAAGCACCACGTCGCAGAAGCCGAAGCCGCCTTCGGCCACGCTTCGGAACTTGTCGGCATGCAGATACTTCCCGCGCAACACCCCATCCATGTCGCAGACAGCGACCTTGACCTTGGAGCTGCCGTCGGCGCTCAAGGCGGCGAGGGCAGGATGAATCGACGAGGGTTCAGTGGCCACGATGCGTTTCCCTGGGGTTCGTGCGTCTTCAGCGATGAAGGTGCTTTTCTTCTTCTACGAGGTACTGCGCGACCATGTTGCGGAAGATGGCCTCGACCAGATCGGGAGAGAGTCCGTCTTCCGTTGCCCAAGCTCGGCGCTTGGCGATCATTGCGGCGAGGCGGTCTTGTCCGCTTTGCGCGGGCGGGGGAACGGGTGCGTTCAACTTCACTTCCGCCCCTCGGCGCGCATAGACCATGCGTTGTGCGAGCGCTTGGACCAGCGCGCGATCGATGCGATCGATTTCGGCACGGACTTGTTCGATCATCGTGCATTGGTGGGCTTCGAGCTTCATCGGCTTCTCCGCGTTACGGTGAGGTTGCAGGGATGAGGTCGACGGGAGGCAAGCTTCATCATGCGCCCGCGCCGCCGGATTCGTCTACTTGCTTTGTTCCGCACCCAACTCGTGGCTGGCCATCAGCTCGATGGCGCGCACGAGCGCGGAGTGATCGAGTGCCGCGTCACCCTGGGCGGCAGAGGTCTGCATCAACTGAGCGACGCCGGCGGTCTGCGGCAGCGCCATACCGAGCCTCTTGGCACCGGCCAGCGCGAGGCCCAGGTCTTTCTGGTGCAGCTCAATTCGGAAGCCCGGCGCGAAGGTCCGCTGGATCATGCGCTCGCCGTGCACTTCCAGCACCTTGCTGGAGGCGAACCCGCCGAGAAGGGCTTCTCGCACTTTCACGGGGTCTGCACCCGCTTTGCTCGCGAAGACGAGCGCCTCTGCCACGGCGGCGATGTTCAGGGCCACGATGATCTGGTTGGCGACCTTCGTGATCTGCCCGGCGCCAGCCGGCCCGACGTGCGTGATGTTTTTGCCCATCAGCGCGAGCAGTGGCCACACGCGCTCCACGGCCGCCGTGCTGCCGCCCACCATGATGGTGAGGGAGGCCGCACGTGCGCCCACCTGACCGCCAGACACCGGCGCGTCAACAAAATCGACACCCACCGCAGCCAGACGTTCTGCGAAGCTGCGAGTTTCGATCGGCGACACCGAACTCATGTCGATCACGGTTTTGCCCGCTGACAGTCCTTCTGCGAGGCCGTTCGCGCCGAAGAGCACGCTCTCAACATCCGGCGTGTCAGGCAGCATGAGAATCACGATGTCTGCCGCCTGTGCAACCTCGGTGGCCGAACGCCAGACCGTCACACGCCCTTCAAGTGACGTGGGAACTTGGCGCCGTACATGCACATGCAGGCTGTGGCCATGGGTGACGAGATGCTGCGCCATGGGTTCTCCCATGATGCCCAGTCCGATGAATCCGATGTTCATGATGCGTTCGTGCAGCTTTCGCCGCTGCTTTCAATAGAGAGTGCGAAGGCTCGGCGCGTCACCGCGCGGGGCTCGGAAGCGGTCGATGAGCGCTTGCGTACCGCCGCGCAGGACGCCCAGGTCGCTGCCGACGGCCACCATGGTGACGCCGAGGTCCAGGTAGCGTCTTGCTTCCGATTCGATGGGGCACAGGATGCCCGATGGCTTGCCGGCTGCGGAGGCCGCGGCAAAGATCCGCGCCATGGCTTCCTGAACTTCCGGGTGCTCCGAGTGCCCGAGATGTCCCAGTGCGGCCGCCAGGTCCGAGGGGCCGATGAACAGCGCATCCACGCCGGGGACGGCCGCGATGCGCTCGCACGCCGCAACGCCCGCACGCGTCTCGATCTGGACGACTACCGAGATGTGGTCGTTGATCGTCTGGCTGTAGTCGGGGATCGCGCCGTAGCGGTTGCCGCGGTGCGCCACCGAGACCCCCCGCGTGCCTTGCGGCGGATAACGCGTTGCCGCCACGGCCGCGGCAGCCTGCTCGGCGTTGTCCACCATCGGCACGAGGAAATCATGGAACCCGAGGTCCAGCAACCGCTTGAAGAGCACCGGGTCGTTGGAAGGCGGACGAACCACGGGCTGGCTGTCACTGTCCTTGAGCGCCATCAGTTGAGGAACGAGCCCGAGCACGTCGTTCGGCGCGTGTTCCGCGTCCAGCAGCAACCAGTCGAAGCCTGCGACACCGAGCACCTCGGTGGTGATGGGGCTGCCGAGCGAAGCCCAGCATCCAATCAAACGCTCGCGCGCGGCGAGTTTTTGACGGAATCGGTTGGGGATGGGTGCATTGGATTCGTTCTTCATGTCGGGCCGTGGACTCCGAGGGGTTGTCGTTCGGGCCGCTCCATGCGAGGCGGCGGGCCAAGGGCGACGGATGGCGTTGAGGAGGCAGGGGTGCGGGTCGACTCAGTGGGGATCAACCATCTCCGCGATGCCGCCGAGATTGACGTCGACTGCGAACTGGGCGCCAGCCAGCGGCTCCATCGCGCGCGCTTTGGGCGCGGTCGTCGTCATGCAGCTGTCCTGGGGAAGCGCCATTGAGCGGGGTCGTTGGTTTCGGGTACCGGGGTGAGCGGGCCGCGCCCGGAAAACCAGGAAATAAGGTTGTCGCCGACCAAGCGCGCCATGGCCTTGCGCGTGGCGATCGAGGCCGATGCGACATGGGGCACTGCGACGACTTGATCCAGTGCCACCAGGTCGGTGCGAGCGTGAGGTTCGTTCTCGAAGACATCGAGGCCCGCCCCCGCCAGACGTCCGTTCGTGAGCGCGTCGACCAACGCCGCCTCGTCGATCAGCGAGCCGCGCGCCACATTGATCAGTACGCCGTCGGAACCGAGGGCCGCCAACTCGCGGGCGCCGACCAGCTGATGCGTGGCGGCGTTCGCGGGCGCAAGAACGATGAGCGTGTCGACCGCCTCGCACAAGGCGAGGACATTCTCGTGATAGTCATAGGGGACACCGGCCTGCGGCTGACGGCCACAGTAGGAAATCCGCAGACCGAAGGCTTCGCAGCGGCGGGCCACGGCCTTGCCGATTCGGCCCAGGCCCAGGATCCCGACATGGCGACCGCGCAACGAGGGCGTCAGCGGGAATCCTCCGGCGGCCCATGCTCCCCGCTTCACGAAGGCGTTGGCCTGAGGGATTCGGCGGATGGTCGAGATCAGCAGCCCCACTGTGAAGTCGGCGACTTCGTCTGTGAGGATGTCGGGGGTGTTGGTGACGACGATGCCGCGTCGGGCCGCGGCCGCGACATCGACTCTGTCGTAGCCCACACCGAAATTCGACACGATTTCAAGGTGGGGAAGCCGTTCGAAGAGCGCATCACCGATCGCCCCGGTGCCGGCTGCGATCAACCCCTGCACGCGCTGGCCGTAGACGTCCCAGTCCTTGTCTGACCAGGACGACATGGCATGCATGCGCAACGAGGGTAGAAGGTCTTCGGCGTCCAGAAAGCGGACGGCTGCTGTCGACAGGATCTCGATGATCGACCGATTTTCGTGAGTAGGAGCGTTCATGTTTGCGTGATCGTAGGGATTCATACTGATGTGTGCTATTCTGAAATTCGACGAGATCAATTAAAAAATAGAATAGATGTTGGACCTCCTCCAACTGCGCTGCTTCGTGGTGCTGGCGCAAGAGTTGCACTTCAGCCGAGCGGCGGCTCGTCTCCATATGTCGCAGCCTCCGCTGAGCCGTCACATCCAGATGCTGGAGCATGAGATTGGTGCGCGCCTCTTCGAGCGCACCAGTCGATCGGTCTCGTTGACGCCAACCGGGCGATCCTTTCAGCCCGATGCCATCCGTATCCTTGAACTGTGTGAAAGCGCGGTCAGATCGGCCCGCCGGACGGCTTTGGGTGAGACCGGTTTGGTCAGCATCGGCTTCACCGGCTCTTCCGCTGCCGAGCTGTTGCCGACCTTGCTGATTGAGTGCCGCAAGCAACTGCCGGACGTGGAATTCAAGCTCGCGGAGATGGTGACGGGGGAGCAGTCTGAAGCGCTCTTGCAGGGGCGGATCGACCTGGGCCTGCTGCGTCCGCCCATCGGCGGAACCCTTCAAAGCCGCACCTTGCTCAAGGAGCGCCTGATGGCTGCGCTTCCGCTAGACCATCCCGCCGCGAGCGGGCCGGCCCCGGCGCTTGCAGACTTCTCCCGACGCCCTTTCATCATGTACTCGCCTTACGAGGCGACCTACTTTTATGACCTGGTCTCCGGTGTATTCCGCGAGGCCGAGGTCGCGCCAGATGTCGTGCAGCACGTCGCGCAGATTCACACGATCTTGTCCCTGGTCCGGGCAGGCATGGGGGCGGCACTGGTGCCGGAGTCCGCGTGCATCCCGACCGACCGCGTGTGCTTCAGATCGGTACTCGGTTTGCACCGTCAGCTGGTCGAGATGCACCTGGCCTGGAAGGTCGACAACCCCAATCCGGCACTGTTGCGTGTGTTGGCCATCGCCAAGGGCGTGGGAATGTCCTTAGGGCAACGCTGAACAAGCCCCTCGCGAGCGGCGCATGCTCGCTTTGGGCGGTCTGCGGCGTTGCAAATGCTCGCGATACCGACGGGTATCGCTGCGCTTTGCGCCTTGCAGCCCATCCCAAACCGAGGCGCGCCGCCTCGCGGGGACTTATTCAGCGTCGCCTTAGGTTGAAACCCTCGCGGTTCTGGGGTCGCGTGCGCATCGATTCTGTTTGCGCATGGATGGCCCTGCGAAGCGCATTGGCCTGTCGCAGCGTCTTGACTTAGCCTCAGCCGCCGAGCCAAAGAAACGAACCATGGGGGTCCGTGCATGGCTCGATGGCGAGTCTTCAACTTCGCACACTCCCGCAGCCGGGCCGCAAGTCCGTTCCTTCGTTCCCACGACTGCCGGCCATTCCTTCCAGCACCGGCACACGAGTTCAAGCCCAACGTAGAAAGGCGATGTGATGAGATCGATGTATGTAGCTTGTGCCCTGGTCCTGATGTCTTGGCTCGGGCAGGCAAGCGCCCAGGAGTACCCCGGCAAGACGGTTCGGATCCTCCATCCGTACTCTGCCGGCTCGGGGCCGGACATCGCGGCACGTTCTGTCGCCGAGAGCCTCAGCAAGCAATGGGGTCAGACCGTCATCGTGGAAGCGAAGCCGGGCGCGAGTGGCTTCATCGGACTTGAGGCGGCCAAGAGTGCGCCCGCGGATGGGCATACCCTGACGTTGATCGGCCTGGCACACATGTCGATGAACCCGGGTCTCTACAAGAAGTTGCCTTATGACTGGGAGCGCGACTTCAGCCTGATCGGGCTTTTGTTCAAGACCCCCTTTTTCGTGACGGTACGCGCTGACTCTCCTTACAAATCAGTCACTGACCTGATCGCTGCGGGCAAGGCAGCGCCGGGCAGGGTTTCGTACGCGACGCCTTATGTCGGAAGCCCGATCCACTTGGGCGCTGCGATTTTTGAATCGCTCACTGGCACGGAGATGCTGCACGTCCCCTTCTCGGACCAGACCCAGGTCTTCGTGTCGATTGCCAACGGCGACGTGGACTGGACCCTGGGCACAGTCGGCTCGGCCGGTGGCTTGCTCAAAGGAGGCCGCGTCAAGCTGCTTGCCATTGCAAGCCCCACGCGTTTGGCGTCTCAACCCGACGTCCCAACGGTCGCCGAATCGGGCGGGCCCGCCAACTTCGAAGTCGACTCGTGGGTGGGTCTTGCAGCGCCGGCAAGGACTCCGCCTGCCGTCCTGGAGAAGGTCCATCGCGGCCTCGCCCGCGCCCTGGCAGAACCCGACGTCAAAACGCGCTTTGCGGCACTTGGATACGAGACGGCGCCGGGCACCGCGGAGCAGTTCGGGGAACTCGCGCGCCGGGATCGCAAGAAGTACTCTGAGACCATCCAACGCGTAGGCATCACGCCTCAGTAGGCCACCCTTGCAGCCCGTCTGTCACGACCATGCTCAGCACCCAAGACAACCACCGGCTGACCGCGATCGGTCCCGGTACGCCGATCAACGAACTCTTCTCTCATTTCTGGACGCCGGTCCTTCTGGCCTCGGAATTGCCTGCGCCGGACTGCGTGCCCGTCAGGCTGACCATCCTCGGCTTGCGCTTGGTCGCGTTCCGCGACAGCGACGGGCGAGTCGGCGTGCTCGACGCGTACTGCCTGCACCGACGCGCCAACCTGTTCTGGGGCCGAAACGAAGAAGGCGGACTGCGCTGCGCGTATCACGGATGGAAGTTCGACGTGACGGGTCAATGTGTGGACATGCCGAACTGTCCGGAAGGGCCGAAGTACAAAGAACGCATCAAGACGCGCGCATTCCCGACGCAGGAAGCGGGTGGTCTGATCTGGATCTACACCGGCAAGCCAGAAGAGGCGCCTCCGCTGCCTGACATGGGCTGGCTGCGCGTGGCGCCGCAGCAGCGCTACGTCGCCAAGGTGTTCATGCGATGCAACTGGCTGCAGGCGCTCGAGGGCGATGTGGATTCAAGCCACGTGTCCTTTCTGCACAGTTCGGGCGGCAGTGCCTTTCCTTCGGCATCCCGGGTGGACTCGCACGCCTTCCACGACAAGCAACCGCGTTATGTGGTCGAGGACATGGAGTCAGGGCTTCGCCTCGCCGCTCGTCGTGAGACTTCGGACGGCAAGGCGCATTGGCGTGTTAGTCACTGGTTGATGCCTTGCTTCGTCATGGTGGCGAGCCCGGTGGGCACCCCGCATCTTTTCAACGCGCGAGTGCCGATCGACGACACGCACACGCTCTTCATCCGACTTATGTGGCACCCTGACCGGGATCTCACAGCACGGGAGCTGAGCGACTACCGCGATGCAGGCGTGTTCTTTCCTGAACTCGAGCCGGGCACTTACTGGCCCAAGGAAAACATTCACAACGACTACCTGGTCAACCGAGCGGCACAACGTACCAGTTCCTGGACGGGCATCAAGTCGGTTCCTGCCCAGGATTGGGCGGTAGTCGAGGATCAGGGCGGGCCTCTGTTGGATCGCAGCTTGGAGAACCTGTGTTCCACGGACCTGGCCATCACCTCCGTGCGCAGGCGACTTCTGAAGACCTTGAAAAATTTGAGTGATGGGCTCGCGCCCAAGGAACCGCAACGGCCCGAGGCATATGACCTGCGGCCGGTTGACATCGTCCTGCCCGCCGACGTGGGTCTTGAGGAGGGCGCGGCCGCCTATGTGCTACCGCGCGGCGGTTCACCGACTTGATCTGAAGCCGGGCGCCGAGGGACTGCTCGGGGGGGCTGCATGGAGCGGCCCACCGTCGGAGGGCGCAAGACGCTTCGGTCGGTGTACACCGAACCGGCAGCAGCCCAATCCGACCTGTCACGATGCCGGCCTTTGCGAATTGCTGTGTCTGTGAAGGTTCGGAGGCAACTCCAATTCGGGCCGAATAGTTGCCACCGAAGGCGGCGCCGCGTGACACCGGATTGAGCGGCTCCCGCCCGACCGGGTCTGGAAAAGCCACGAAGGCGTTCCTCCCTCGGCGCCGTCAGATTTTCTTTGGTCTGCTTCAGACCTTCTCGTGGTCGCCATTCGGGCTGACGATCAGGTACAACCCGCGTTCATCGGAGATGCGCACGGGTTTGCCGGCTGGTTTGGCTTTGCGAATGGCTGTGTCTGAGAGGGCCATCAGGGGTAACTTTTCTGAGGGTGAAACGTTGCCCCCAATGCCATCCCCGGTTACCCCCGGATTCAACGGGTGAATCGCCCCGGGTTTCCTAGACACCCTTGAGCCCGTGGGAATGGCGCTGCTCG